>DASXBE010000034.1:0-34523 GCA_036491815.1 Candidatus Dormiibacterota bacterium
CTGTCGTACTTGCTGACGACGAAATGGCCGGCCAGCTCGCCCGAGGCGGGGGTCCAGTGAAGGGAGACGCCGTCGGGCGTGAGCAGCGCGACCGGGGCGGAAGGCGCCGGGAGGCCGGGTTCAGCGCGAAGCGTGAAGGACTCCGCCAGGCCGGCGCCCGCGGATGAGGTGGCTCGCACCGAGTAATGGCCGCGGGGCAGACTCGAGACGTTCCAATCTGTAACGCAGCCGGGCGTGCAGGCCGTGGTGTCCAGCACCGTCGTCCACGCACCGCCGTCGACCGCGTACTGGAAGCGCAGTCCGCTCGTCTCCCGGCCGTCGCTGACGAGGATGAGCCGGTCTTCGGCCGCGCCATCCGGGGCGAGCTTCTGACCGTTGGGCAGCTTGATCACGACCGAGGGCGCGGTCAACTGAGCCGCACCCGAGCCGGCCACGGCGCTCGTGGCCACGGCGCCGCTCTTGTTGCCGAACTGGTCCTCGAGGGTCACGGTGTACGCGTGGCTGCCGGCGCCGGCGTTGTCGTCGGTCCACGAAAGCGCGCCCGCCGCGACGGCGGCCACTGGCGCGAGGTCGCTGTCCTTCTGGACAAGGTAGGCGGCGCCGTTGGCCGCCGCGGGCTGTCGCCACGTGAGGATCACTTGCGAGCCGGTGGCCTTGGCTCCCAGAGCGGTCGGCTGGGAGGGCGCCGCGTTGCCCACCCTGGCCTCGGAGGCGAGCTGCGAGGCGTGACCAGAACCGTCGGTGACGGCGACCAGGAGCGTGTATGCGCCATCGGCGACCGAGCGGGAATCCCACACCATCCGCGCCGAGAGCGTCAGCGGATCGGTTGAGGACGGCGTTGCGCCGGCGGTTCCGAGCTGCGTCGTGTTTCCGCTGACACTGCTGAGCGACCACGACACGCTCGCCGCACCGTCGCCGGTCTTGACCGTGACGCTCAGCGCGACCGAGCCACTCATCGAGGACGCCTCCGGAGTGAGGCTCAGGACCACGGGGCTGGACGTCGCGGAAACCCAGGTCGCGGTCGCGGTCTGGGCTTTGCTCTGGTCCGGACCCACCGACGTCACCGGAACCACCCGATATGAATAGACAGTCCCTGCCGTCCCGCCGACGTCAGTCAGGCTCGTAGCGCTCGTCGTCCCTACGAGCGTTTCGGCGATGGTCGTCGTCGACCGGTACACCTGGTAGCTCTGTGCGTCGCCCACCGCGGTCCATGTGAGCATCACGTGGCCGTCGGCCGCCTGCGCCGCGAGCGACGCCGGCACGCCCGTCGTGGTGGAGGTCGGGGTGACATCGGTCGTCGTCCACCCGGTGCCGGTGCCCGTGGTGGTTGCCGGAGTGGCCGGAGTGGTTTGCGTCTCGGCCGGCGGCGTGGACGCTGTTGTGATTCCGGCGCATGCAGTCGACGAGGCGCTGACGCAAGAGACCAGCGGCGAGCCGCTCAACGATATCGCCGCGTGGCTGACCTGGCTCGAGGGGACTGTCGCGATCGCGAGCTCAGTGGCGCTGTTGTAGCTCGTGATCTGGCCGCCCGCCTGCTGAACCGCCTGCTGCGCCTGGTTGAAGGTGGTGCCGGCCTTGAAGCCGATATACATCTTGGTGGTGACCGGCGAGCTGATCGTCGTCTTGACCACCGGCTTGATCACTTGTCGCACCGTCCTGACGTACACCGGCTGCGGCTTGGCGCCCTGGATCAGAACCTCTCCCGTCTTCGGGTTGTAGCTGATGATCTTGATTCCGTTCGTCGACGCCCAGCTCTGAATCCGTGACTGCGCGAAGTTCGGCGTGACCATGGCCCGCCAGATGCCGAGTCGCGCGTTGACGAGTACCGGCTTGATCTGCGGGAGGCCGACGACGACGGCGCGACCCGATGCATCGTCCACCGAGATCCACTTCTCCACGCCCAGGCCGTTGGAGACGAGATATGCGTTGATGTCGGTCTGCGTCGCGTAGGGCGGGAAGTAGACCGTCGCGGTGTGCTGCTGGGGACCGGGACCGATGCGGATCTGCGGGAGCGAGAGTATGTACTGGCCGAAGGCCGGCGCGGCACCGATCAGCTGCATCCCGTACTGCGCCCCGAAGGCGGAGACGGTCTGCTGCGAAGTGAACGGTGTGAACGTCATGGTCGCTGTGCCTGTCGAGCTGTTCACCGCCACCCCATAAAGACGGGTCTGCGGAACAAACGCGGCCTTGGCCGGGGTCGGGAGGTTCTGCTGGATCACCTGCACGAGGGAGCTGTACTGGGTGACGTTCTGCACGGCGAGGACGAGTGCGACCGCCCCGGCCATCGTGCCGGAGGCGAGCAGCGTTTTGAGGAGCGGTTTCAGCACGCCTCTCCCGTCACGGTGACCTCAACGTCGTGGCCGCGACGCGCGACAACGGGGCGCTTAGAGCACCAAACCCCGACGATGACCAACCCTTTCTCCCTTAGATTCGCGGCGCAGTCGCTGGATACGCGGCCCTGTGGCGACTGAAAAAGTTGGCGAAGTCTAGCAGTTGCTGGAGAAAGAGCAAGACAAATTTTTCAGGGCCCCAAACCGCAGTAAATCGGTCGGGGAAACTTAATGATTCTTGGCCGGCGAGGCGACCCGGGGCGACGCGTTTTTCGACGCGGACGGACCTTAGAATCGCGCCGGCTGATAGGCTGCCGGCGATGAGCAGCACCCCTCGGCCGGGAGCGCATCGCTCACCAGACGGCAGGTGGTGGTGGGACGGCAGCCGGTGGATCCCGGTCCCGGATTCGCAGGCTGAGGGGCTGCCTCCCCCTGCAGGCGTCGCCGGTCCGATAACCCCTTACATGACCGGCGCGCGGACCAACACGATGGCTGTCCTGTCGCTGGTTTTCGGGCTCATCGCCTGGGTGGTCTGCCCCTTCATCGGGGCGGTGCTGGCGATCATCTTCGGCCACGTCGCTCGAAGCCAGATCAAACAGAGCGGAGAGGGCGGCGGCGGTTTGGCGATGGCCGGACTGATCCTCGGTTACGTCCACCTGGTTGCGGCCGTGCTCTTCGTCATCTTCTGGATCGCCCTGCTCGGTGGGATGGCCATTTTGATGACCGCCTTCCCAACGCCGAGCCCTTCGCCTGGCTGATGGAGCCCCTCGTGGCGGGCGACTCGCGGAGCGGCGACCAATCGGACACGGCCGGTTGTCCGCGATGCGGGGAGCCTATCGCTGTGGACAAACGCCACGTCATGTGGTGCGAAAGCTGCGGGTGGAATGTGGACGGGGGCGGGACACCCGAGAAGGACCGAACCAAGCTCAGGCGCGAAGAGAGAGCGAAAGCGCGGGGCGAGCGGCTATTTCGCGAGCTGGCACAAGTGGACTTCCAGCGCCCCAACTTGACCGCCACGATGGTCGCGTCGGTCGTGATTGCCCTGGTCATCCACGTCGCGACCCTTTCGGTCCTGGTCGGGGGAGCATTCATCATCGTGACCGGCTTCCCTCATCCATTCGCCTGGCTGGTGGGCCTGCCGCTCTTGCTCCTCGGCCTGCTGCTGCGGCCGCGGCTCGGCGGCATCGAGCGCGGCACGGTCATCCTCCCACGCGAGTCCGCACCAAACCTGTACGGCCTCGTCGACAGGGTCGCCGCGGAGGTTGGGGCCAAGCCCGTCGACCTGATCGCGCTCGACAGCGACTTCAACGCGTCCCATGGCCGGGTTGGCCTCCGCCGCCAACGCGTGCTGTGGCTCGGCCTAGCGATGTGGAACGCATTGAATGACCAGGAACGGATCGCGCTGCTGAGCCACGAGATGGCCCACCAAGTCAACGGCGACCTCACCCAGGGATTCATCGTCGGTTCAGCGCTGAGGACGCTTGCCGAGTGGCAGGCCGTCCTTCGCATTCCGCCACCGCAGCCCAAGGCACGGAGCGTGTTCGCCGGCATGGAGGCGATCGCCGAGCTGCTCGCGGCCGCGGCACTGCGCGTGCTTCGGGCGGGTGTCGCTCGAGTGTTCGAGCTGGAGAGGTCGCTCCTCTTCGCTTCGAGCCAGCGCGCGGAGTACTTCGCCGACCTGGTGGCTGCTCGCGTCGGCTCGAACGCCGCGGCCCTTTCCTTGCTCGATCGCCTGTACATCGCGCGCCAGGCTTCGCAAGCGGTCGTGTACGCCGCGCGCCGAGAGGAGGGCGATGTCTGGGCAGCCGAACGAACCTACCTGAACGACCTCAGCCCCAAAGAGTGGGAGAGGCAGCGCCGTCTCCAGGCCATGCGCGGCACGAGCATCGACGCGACCCATCCGCCGACCAACCTGCGAATCGAGCTCCTGAAGCGACGGACGGCTACCGGGACGAGCCTGAGCCTGTCCGCGACCGAATCCCGCGCCATCGAAGCCGAGCTCGAGAGCGGTTTTGACCTCGTGGCCGAGCATCTCAAAGCCCGGTTCTCGGTCTGACGATGCGGTCGTCTCACTGGCCGAGCAATTTGGTGGACCCGAGGGGATTCGAACCCCTGACCTTCAGACTGCCAGTCTGACGCGCTCCCAACTGCGCCACGGGCCCACGAAGCACGCAGGCCTTCCGGCCGGCACCTAAAAGGATACTGCCCGCATCCACTCCCTCTCGACGCGCGGCTACCATCTCCCGTGCCTTACGGCACACGAATGCAGACCCGGGAAATCGGCGTTGAGGAGCTGAAGGGAGGCGGCTACATCGCCATGCCGGGCCGGCGTGGACCACACCCTGGCGTCGTCGTGATCCACGAGGCTGAAGGTCTGAACGAGCACATCCGGGACGTCGCGGATCGCCTGGCCCGCGCGGGCTACGCGGCCCTTGCCGTCGACCTCTTTACGGGACGCAACCGGGCTGTGTGCATGACCCGCTACATGGCGGGGATGCTGCTCGGGTCGGTGAATCGCTACGGGATCGCTGACTTGAAGACGGCCCTCACCATGCTCGCCAAGCTGCCGCAGGTCGATGCCCGACGCCTCGGCGCGATCGGCTTCTGCATGGGCGGCGGTTTCGCCGTCGCCTGGGCGTGCACCGACTCGCGTCTCAAGGTCATCGCGCCCTTTTACGGCGCGAACCCGCGTCCGATTGAGGTCGCGAAGCGCCTTTGCCCCGTCGTGGGCTCATACCCCGAGAAGGACTTCACCGCCCGGGCCGGCCGGACGCTCGAGCAGGCGCTCGAGCAGTACGGCGTGCCACATGACATCAAGGTCTATCCCGACGCACGACACAAGTTCTTCAACGACCGTGTGGCGGCTTACGACCGGGAAGCCGCGCAGGATTCCTGGGAGCGCGTTATGCGGTTCTTCGGGGAGCAGCTGGCCGCCCCGAGCTGAACGTCCGGCGGCGCCGGAAGCGCTGGGCCCGCGGCGCCGTGGAGGCAGCCGCGTGCGACTGGATCGGTCGCGATGACTCGCGGTACTGCCAGGCGCCGTCGTCGAGCAGCTTGCCCATGTCGAGCTCGCGGATGTTCGGCGCGCCCTGCCGGCTGAGCTTGACCCACGCGGGCTCGTCCTCCGGCGTGACGAACGTCAAAGCGCGGCCGGTCTCGCCCATCCGGGCGGTTCGCCCGACCCGGTGCGTCAGCCACTGCGCTGAGTCCGGCAGCTCGAAGTTCACGACGAGGCCGACGCTGTCGACGTCGATCCCGCGGGCGGCCACGTTGGTGGCGACGAGGATCTGGCTCCGACCGTTTCGGAAGGACTCCATCGCCCTGTCGCGGATCGACTGCGACAGATCGCCCTGCAGCTCGATCGAGTTGTGGCCCATCTGCCGCAGGTTCTTGTTCAGCTTCTTGACGCCGTGCTTGGTGCGGCCAAAAACGATCGCCGTGCCGGCGTGGCGGCGCAGCAGCCGGCTCAGCGTTTGGAGCTTCAGGTCACCGTTGACCCTCAGCATCCCATGCTCGAGCAGGTCTTCGTGCTGCGAGACGACGCTGATCCTGACCGCGTCGTGCGTGTGCTTCTCGACCATGCGGGTCACCCAGCTCGGCATCGTGGCCGACGCGAGCACCGTCTGCGGCTCGTAGGTCAGGCCGAGGATCCGCTCCACGGATGGAGCGAAGCCGGCGTCCAGCATCTCGTCAGCCTCATCGAGCACCAGGTACTCGATGCGCGACAGCGAGAGCAGGCCCTGTCCGACCATGTCGAGCACCCGGCCCGGCGTGCCGACCACGACGTCGACGCCGCGGCGCAGCGCGAGTCGCTGCGTGGCGTAACCGACTCCGCCGTACAGCACGGTCGAGCGCAGGTCGGTCGAAAGCATGCGAAGCACCTTCTCGACCTGCATGGCGAGCTCCCGCGTCGGGGTGACGATGAGCGCTTTCGGACCCGCACCACCGCGGTGCAGCTTCTCGATCATCGGCACGAGGAAGGCGAGTGTCTTACCCGAACCGGTGGGCGCCTCCATCACGACGTCCCGGCCTTCGAGCAGGCTCGGGATGGCTTCGGCCTGGACCTTGACCGGCTCCATGATCCCTTGGGCCGCGAGTGCGGCAAGTGTGCGCGGGCCCACGCCCGCGTCTGCGAATGATTGCAACGTATTCTCCTGATCCCTCTCGTTTTCTTGGATTCGCGACGATCAGGACACCGTAACGTGACGGCGGGAGAGGACCCGAGCGGAGCGGGCTGGCGCGGCCAGCTCTGCACTGCAGTCTACGAGGAATCGCCATGATGGCGCTGGGTTAAGCACGATGAGCGAGAAGCTGAGCGTCCTGGTCACCGGCGGCACCGGCGCATTGGGCCGCCAGGTGGTGATGCTGCTGCGCGACTCAGGGCACCGGGCGCGCATCCTCAGCCGCCACCCGAAAGGCCACGTCGACACCGTCGAGGGCGACCTCGCGACCGGTGCGGGGCTGGACAGGGCGGTGAGGGGGATGGATGCCGTCATCCACGCCGCGTCCGCGACCACCAATCCATTCCGCGGTCGGGCGGTTGACGTCAGCGGAACCCGCCGCCTCCTCGCCGCCGCTCGCGACGCGCACGTCGCGCACTTCCTCTACGTCTCGATCGTCGGCATGGAGGGGGTCAGCTATCCGTACTACAGGACCAAGCTCAAGGCGGAGGCCGTCGTGCGGGAGGACATCGTCCCGTGGTCCATCCTGCGCGCGACCCAGTTCCACACGTTGATGGAATTCTTCCTTGAAGCCTTCTGCAGGGTGCCGGGCCTGGCCGCGGTGCCGCTCAGCTGGCAGTTCCAGCCAGTCGACCCGCGAGACGTGGCGCGCCGCCTCGTCGCGGTTGTGACTCAAGCGCCGTCGGGGATGCTGCCGGACTTCGGCGGTCCTGAGGTCCGCGGCTTCGGAAGCTTGGCCAGAGCGTGGCTCGACGCCCGTCACAGCCGCAGGCGACTCGTCAACCTGCCCCTGCCACTCCAGTTCAGCCGGCAATTCACGACGGGGAAGCTCCTCACCCCCGAGCACAGGGATGGGGCGATCACCTTCGAGCAATACCTCAAGGAGAAATACGGATGATCCACCCACTCGTCGAGCGCTTCGGGCGGACTGGCTTCGCTTTGCTGGCCAGCTTGATCTGGGCTCTGCCGATGGCCGCATGGGCGGGGTCCTTCGACCTGTCGCCGGCCGACAAGACCCCGTTTCCCGGCGTCGCCCTCATCGTCGGGTTCGTGATGCTGGCGGTGTGGCTCTTCCTTTTGACCCGGCTGCCGCAGGCGCCTGAGTCGACACGGCCCCACCGGCTGGACCTCAGGCGGATGAGCGCGTCCGAGCGGCGCTGGACGCTCGGGCTGGCGGCGTTCGCCACGGGCCTCATCGGCTGGCTGAGCTTCGCCACGACCGTGGACTGGTCCCCGGTGCCCGGCGCGGTCGGGTCGGGGAAGCCCGGTGCGATCGCCTTCGCGGCGGTCCTGGTGGCGTTCCCCTGCGTGATGCTGGGCGGAATCGCCGCCAGCTGGCGAAAATCGACCTCGGCGTTTCGTTCGCGAGCCGGAGCTCAGGCGACTGAGCCAGCCCTGTAGAAAGCTTCTCACCCATCTCCGCCCGATGGGAATGGGCCGTGGGAATAGTTGCGTGCGCAAGCAAGTAGTAATGGCCAGCAACTCAAATTCCCAGGAGGAGATCCAATGGTTCAGTACGAAATCGATCAGGCGCACACACACCTAGGCTTCACGGCGAAGCACCTCGGCGTTTCGACCGTCCGCGGCAGGTTCAACAAGTTCGAAGGCAGCCTCGAGGGCCCGGCCGGCGACGTCACGAAGGCCCGTGGCGAGGTCAAGATCGAGGTCGCGAGCCTCGAGTCCCGCAGCGACCAGCGTGACGCCCATCTTCGCTCGGCGGACTTCTTCGACGCGGACCGGTACCCGTACATCACGTTCAAGATCACCTCGGTCGAGGCGACCGATCCGGCTTCCGAGTCGTATCGCGTCACGGGCGACCTCACCGTCAAGGACGTGACCAAGCCGATCGTCCTCGAGGTGACAGTCGAAGGCCGGACCGCCGACCCCTTCGGCGCCAAGGAAAGGGTGGGCATCACGGCCCGGGGCCAGCTGAACCGGATGGACTTCGGCCTCAACTGGGACGGCCTCGCCGGTGCGGTGCCGTTCGCCGGCCACACGATCAAGCTCGAGGTCGACGCCGAGATCGTGGTCAAAGAAGCCCAGCTCGTACAGGGCTCATAAGACACTCACAACACCAGGGCCGGGCGATCGCCCGGCCCTCCTTATCTATATGGGTGCGGTGTGAATACCATTGGCGCGATGAAAAAGGTCAGCCGGGCCACAGCCGTCGAGGTCTGGGCCGGCCTGTCCCGGGTCCACAGCTCGATGTCGGCTGCGCTGGAAAGGGACATGCTGCCCAGGGCCGGGATTCCACTCGGCTGGTACGAGGTGCTGTCGCTCCTCGACCGGGCGCCTGGCGCGATGCTCCGGCTCCAGGACCTGGCCCGCGAGGCCGGCCTGACCGAGAGCGGCGCCTCGAGGCGGATCGATCAGATGATCAAGGCCCGCCTCATCGATCGGCACTCCTGCCCGACCGACCGGCGCGGCGTCTACGCCCACATGACCGAGGCGGGCCGCCTTGCCTATGAGAAGGCGCACGCGGTGTTCATCCGCAGCGTGACTCGAAACCTGAACAGCCAGCTGGATGCGGACGCCGTCGACGCTGTGCACTCCGCGCTGGGGCGGCAGTAGCGCTCCAGTCCCCAGGCGCCGCGTCTTAGCTCGATTCGGCCCGCTTCGCCAGGTTCGACAGCAGCGTCCCGAACTCCTTCGACACCTGCGGTCCCATCATGCCGCCCATCACCGGCCCCAGCGGGCCGCGGACCTCGACGGTCTGGCTCACCTTCGTCCTCCCGCCGGCCGACTCGATCCGGCAGTTGAAGTGGAACCGCGTACCCGGCACGACGGCGGTCTCCAGGGCGAAGCCGCGGCCCTCCTGCACATCAAGGAGCTGCATCTTGTGGTGCTGGCCGGCGCGCGTATTCATGACACCGGTGGTCCCGGAGACGAAGCCGCCCTGCCAGTCCATCGTCGAGACGTTGGGATTCCAGTCGCCCCATGTCGACATGTCGGACCAGATTTTCCATACCTTCTCGGGCGAGGCGGTGGTTTCCACCGATGTTCCGTACTCGCGTGCCATCTGCTCTCCTTCGATCGGAAATCCGAAAACGCCGGCGACATTTATAGTCCGGTGGTGGCCCCTCCCGCTCGTCCACTCGGGTATGGCATCGACTTCGGCACCAGCAACAGCTCGATTTCCGTTGCGTACGCGGACCGCGTGGACGTGGTGCCGCTCGGCCGCTCGGCGGCCAAGACTCTGCCTTCGTTCGTCTATCTGCACCG
Organism: Candidatus Dormiibacterota bacterium; assembly: GCA_036491815.1. Classification (GTDB taxonomy): domain Bacteria; phylum Chloroflexota; class Dormibacteria; order Dormibacterales; family Dormibacteraceae; genus DASXBE01. The sequence goes on from DASXBE010000034.1 coordinate 9,734, forward strand.
CGCCGGCCGGCAGCAGGCTGGCGACGAGGCGGTCAGGACCTTCCTGATGTCAGGCCACGAGAAGACCGACTGCTGGAACTGCTCCCTCGCGCCCTATGGCTGGGACACCGACTGCCGGCAGTACCGCAAGGGCGGCGGATGCAGCGACGCACGGCTCCTCTCCGGCGTGAAGCATGAGCTGGCCAAGCTCGGCTTCTCCGGGACGAACTCCTGGGCGGCCGACTTCACCGTCGGGTCTCTCGTCGGCGTCGTGCTCAAGCGGTTGAAGCGCGAGGCGGACGACCTCACCGGGCACCTCGTCGGGTCGGTGGTCCTCGGCCACCCGGTCGTCTTTGCCGGTGCCGACCCCGAGAACCGCTCCAGCTCGGAGGCGGAGGCGTTCCGCCGGTTGGAGCAGGCGGCCTTCGAGGCCGGCTTCACGGAGGTCGCGTTCCTGCCGGAGCCGGCGGCGGCCGTGATCGGCGAGCGCGTGCACCGCGACGTGGAAATCGCCGTCGACTTCGGAGGCGGCACGTTCGACGTGGCTGTGCTCGATTCGCGCGACGGGTCTCCACGGGTGGCTGGTGTTTCGGGCGTGGCGGTCGGCGGCGAGGTCCTCGACGGGGTGCTTTTCGAGACGGTCGTCGGTCCTGCCCTCGGGCTCGATGTGCTGCCCAGCTGGCTCTTCAACGAGCTCCGCACGGCGAGCTCGGTCCGCCTGCTGATGGCGGACCCGGGCATCCCGTCCATCCTCGCCCGCATCGGAGGCACGGCTGCCGGCGTGGTCCAGGCGGTGCTGTACGAGGGCCACGCATACAACTTCTATCGCGCCATCGAGACGACGAAGATCGGCCTGTCCAGCGCGGAGTCGGTCGAGCTCGAGTTCGCGCCTCTCGGCCTGCGCGTCGAGGTGCGGCGTTCCGCCTTCGAGTCCATGATCCGCCCCGAGCTCGACCTCGTCGGGGACGCGATCGAGCGGGCGCTCGATGAGGCGGCCATGGTGCCGAGCGACGTCGACCGCGTCCTCTTGACCGGCGGCTCCGCCTACATCCCAGCCTTTCGCGAGGACCTGGCGCGCAGGTTCGGCGCCGGGCGCCTGGAGCAGCGCGACGCCTTCACGGCGGTCGTCCACGGCCTCGGCGTCAGGGCCCAGCAGCTGTGGGGTCAGGTCGAGCTCAGCCCTCGGCGAGCCTGAGGACGGGGGCCTGCACCACGGGCACCGCGGTGCGCTTGCCCCAGTTGAGGAACACGATCACGGCGATGAACAGGGCCGTGCCGATCAGCTGGGCCCAGTACGGCTTTTGGTTGAAGGGCGGCCCAGTGGCGATCAAGGTGATGGCGATCGGGTTCGCCATCTCGGCGATGGTCGCGAGCGAGGCCGGCGTCCGCGCCAGAGCTCGGTAGTAGAGCAGGAGCGCAAGCAGTCCGGGCACGATCGCGATGGCGAGCAGGTTTGGTAGGAAGTCGGAGACCCGGTAGTGCGTGAACCCTCCCAGTCCGTACTGCGCCAGGACGACCACGACCAGCACGGGCAGCGCGAGTGCGAAACGCAGCGAGGTCATGCTCCAGAAGCTGATCGAGGCGAGGGCGTAGCGCCCGAACACGGTGCCGCCGGCCCAGAGCACGGCCGCCCCCAGAGCAAGCAGTCCGACCTCGACACGGCCTCGCTGCAGGGCTGAAAGGGGCGCGCCCGGATCCCGGGCGAAGATCACCAGGTAGGTGGCGAGAAGCGCGACGGCCGCCGCCGGCCAGAACCACGGCCGGCGACGCTCGCCGAGCACGATCCAGGCGAGGACGATCGCGATCAGCGGCTGGGTCTGCTGAAGCACGAAGGTCTCCGCAAACACGCCATTCGTGGCGGCCGCCTGGAACGACGCAGTGAAGAGGATCGTGGCGAGCGCCTGCGCGCCGACGGCAATGATGCCTACGGCGAGCCAGCCGCGCCGCCCCAGGCGACGCAGCTCGTGCCGGCTCCGGACCAGTACCGGGATGAGAAGGAGGGTGATCAGGGCGTCCTCAGCGACCACGATCTGGGTCGGCGTGAGGTGCGTGACCAGCTGGCTGCGGAAGTAGACGTCTGTCGCCCACATCGTGGCGGCGACCGCGACGAGCACGACCGAGAACCGGTCGACGCTGATTCCGCCCGCGGACGACCTGTCGCTCTTCATCAGCTTCATTCAACCCGATTCGACCGGGAGAGCTTCCAAGGGCCGCCGGGACTGCCGCCTAGGCGAGGACCCCGTCTGGGTCGACCGTCGGCTCCAAGGCCACTTCCGCGTGCTGCAGGACGTACACCTCCTCGGGCCGGTCGTGGCCCTCGAGGCGGCGCTTGCCGACGCTGACGAGCCGGATGTCATCGCGCAGGATGTCGGCCACGATCGAGTAAGTGGTCTCCGACACGAGGACCTGGTTGCCCACGGCGCGCCGGCGGAGCTTGGCGCATCGGTTGACGGCCGGCGAGCGGTAGTCGCGGTCGGCGGCGTCGGCCTCGCCCGTCAGGATCGCCATCCGGACCTTGAGCTGGAGCTTTTCCGGCCATGGCTCGGACTGAACCGCCCGCTGCGTCTCGAGCGCCGCGACCACGGCGTCGGTCGCCCGCAGAAAAACCGCGAAGAAGCTGTCGCCCTCGCCGCGCTCCTTCAGCACGATGCCGCCGTTACTTTCGATCGCCGCGGTGAGCAGCTGGTCATGCCGGCGCATCGCCGCATACATCTCGGCCCGGTTCTGGAGCCAGAACAAGGTCGACTCCACCACGTCGGTCATCAGGAAGGTGACGATTCCATCCGGCAGCAGCTTTCCGGGCTCGATCTCGAAGACCGTCCCGGCCGAAGCGGTGCCGGCGCCCTCGCTCGTCACTCGAGGCACGAGGGTGCCCGCGACGACCAGGTAGTCGTCGATCGTATTGACGCGACGGAAGAAATGGACGCTGTAGGAGGGCAGGACAGCCCACTCGGAGAAATCCGAGTTGAAGTCCCCCTCCCGGCACACGTCAGGCGAGGCGGCGAGGAGCTGCCCCAACTTGACCACCGCCAGCGGCTCGGCATTCAGCTCGGCGGCCACCTCGGCGCTCGAGACGCTCCGCCCGTCTGGGTCAGCGGCCACCACCATCCGCACCACCCGGACGAAGTTCTCGAGGTCGGCGGCCGTCCCGCGGCAGCGCTGGAGCTCCTCCAGCGACAGGGTGGCGGGGAGCAGGGCGTCGTCACTGCTCCCGTCCAGGCCCGCTTCCTCAGGGCCGCTCGGCGCCCCGTTCGAGCCGTTCGAACCGTTGGAACCGTTCGAACCGTTCGGCTGATACCACGCGTCCCCCTTGGCTCCGGGCCTGAACATCGCGACCATCCGCCCGAGGCTTTCGTCGACCGCGAACTCCCGGGTCGCCATCCGGTAGACCTCGCCGAGCGTCAGCCATCGCCCCGTGGCGACGAAGTGGTTGGCCACGACCTGCTGGTAAAGCCACGGGGTGCCGGCGACGGCCAGGTCCACGTTCAGAGCCACTTGCAGGAACGCAACCGCAAGCCTGTAGACCTCGTTGACAAACTCGAGCCGGCCGATCTCCACCACCCGGATCTCCCTGTCGAGCCCGAGCGACGGATGCGCCTTGGCCGCTCCGTCGATGTAGGTGAAGGCCTCGACCGAGACGACCTCCCCCCGGTTGCGGAGCTTGACCCGGGTCTGCGAGACCCGGGGACCCGGGCCACCGACGCTCCTGCTGTCCGCCACGTGCACGAGGCCGCCTGGGCCCCAGGCCCGCTGGATCGGGGCTCGGAGCGACGAGATGAGCGAGTAGAAGCGCTCGATGAAGGCGAGAGCCTCTTTTCCGACGCCCATGTCGAAGCGGTCCTCGCGCACGGCGCGGAGGTCCTCTTCCCAGGCGGCGGTCAACGCACCCCTAAGGTCGACGGTCCCCGGTTGCATTCCCATCCCTGGGGCAGCCCCAACCTAACTCCTTCCCCCGGAGAGCAAGCCCCGCGCACAAGGGTAGTGCCTGAGGGGGCCATTGCGCCTCCATTAGCAAGGCTTGTGAAAGCGCCGCCCAAATTGACAGAAGCCACGGTCAAGCGCATGTTTATGGATCTGAGTTGGGGCCGCCGGGGCCATATCCCCGGCGTTGCGGAGGTGGGGGCCATGGCTGAGGTCAGATCGGTTGGTCATCAGGCTGTTGCATCGCCGGCGGTAGCGGTGCCGGTGGCGGCGATCGCCAACCCGGCAGCGCTTGGCCTTGCGGCATTTGCGCTCACCACCTTTTTATTGAGCGTCCACAACGCGATGGGCGTGACCAGGGAGCCGCTGCTCGTCTTCTTCGGCTTCGCCATCTTCTACGGCGGGCTGGCGCAGTTCGCGGCGGGCATGTGGGAATTCAGGACCGGCAACACGTTCGGTGCCACCGCGTTCTCCACCTATGGGGCCTTCTGGATGGGCGTCGCCGCGACGGTGGTGCTAGTGCTCTGGGGCAAGCTCGCCCCAACGGATGTGACCTTCACGCTGGCCTGGATCCTCACCGCTTTTGCGATCTTCAACACCTACATGCTCATCATCAGCGCGCGCACGCAGAGCGTCGCGGTGTTCCTCGTGTTCCTCACCCTTGAGGTGACCGAAATCCTCCTGGCGTGGGGCAACTTCAACGGCGACGCGGCCGGCTCAGGCCTGGTCTCGATCGGCGGCTGGATGGGCATCGTGACCGCGTTCGTGGCGTGGTACGCCTCGGCGGCGATCGTCGCCAATGCCGGCCGGACAGTGCCAATGTTTCCGGTGGGCACGGCGATTTGGAAGTGAGCCGCATCCCAGGCACGAGGGACGCCCATGAGCGATAACGAGCACACCGGCCACGCGATCGAGACCATGCAGGTCGAGGAGCGGCGCTACAAGCCGTCTCCGGAGTTCAGCAAGCAGGCGAACGCGCAGCCGGAAATCTATGGGCGGGGCTTCGACGAGTTCTGGACCCAGGAGGGCAACCAGCGGATCAGCTGGTACGAGCCCTGGAACAAGCTCTACGAGTGGAAGCCGCCCTACGCCAAGTGGTTCATCGGCGGCAAGCTCAACGTCTGCTTCAACTGCGTCGACCGCCACGTCGAGGGCGGTCACAAGGACAAGGTCGCCTACTTCTGGGAGGGCGAGCCGGAGGATGACCGCCGCGAGATCACGTTTGGCGACCTCCAGCGCGAGGTCGTTCGGTTCGCCAACGGCCTGAAGAAGCTCGGGGTCAAGAAGGGCACCCACGTCGGCATCTACATGGGCATGATCCCGGAGCTCCCTGTAGCCATGCTTGCGTGCACGCGCATCGGCGCACCTTTCACGGTCGTTTTCGGCGGGTTCAGCGGCGAGTCGCTGTCAGGGCGCATGAACGACATGCAGTGCGAGTTCCTGATCACCCAGGACGAAGGATGGCGGCGCGGCAACCGCGTCCCGCTCAAGGCAAACGCGGACGCCGGAATGGAGGCCGCGCCCACCGTCAAGAAGTGCCTGGTCGTCAGGCGCACCGGCGGCGACATCCAGATGCAAGACGGCCGCGACGTCTGGGCCCACGACGTCCTGAAAGGGCTCAGCGACGACCCGAAGTCATGTCCTTGCGAGCGGATGGACTCAGAGGACCTTCTCTACCTTCTTTATACGAGCGGCACCACCGCCAAGCCAAAGGGCATCATCCACACGACGGGAGGTTACCTGGTCGGCGTCTCCACCACCCACCACTACATCTTCGACGTCAAGCCCGACTCGGTGTACTGGTGCGCCGCCGACATCGGCTGGGTCACGGGCCACAGCTACATCGTGTTCGGCCCGCTCGCCAACGGCACGACCGGGATCATCTACGAGGGCACGCCGGACTTTCCGGACAAGGACCGCTGGTGGCAGATCGTCGAGCGCTACAAGCCGGACATCCTCTACACGGCGCCGACGACGATCCGCACGCACATGAAGTGGGGCCCTGAGTACGCGCAGAAGCACGACCTGAGCTCGCTCCGAGTGCTCGGCTCGGTCGGCGAGCCGATCAACCCCGAGGCGTGGGTCTGGTACCGCGAGCACATCGGCGGCAACCGCACGCCAGTGGTGGACACGTGGTGGCAGACGGAGACCGGAATGATCCTGATCACGCCACTCCCCGGCATCACCACGCTGAAGCCGGGCTCGGCGACCCGGCCCTTTCCAACGATCGACGCAGCTGTCTTCGACAACCAGGGCAACGAGGTGCCGCCCGGTGGCGGCGGCTACCTGGTGATCCGCAAGCCTTGGCCGGCCATGCTGCGCGGCATCTACGGCGACCCGGACCGCTACCAGAAGACGTACTGGGACCGCTGGAAGGACACGTACTTCGTAGGCGACGGCGCGCGCATCGATGAGGATGGCGATTTCTGGCTCCTCGGCCGCATCGACGATGTGATGAACGTGTCGGGGCACCGCATCTCGACCATCGAGATCGAGAGCGCCCTGGTCAGCCACCCGGCCGTGGCGGAGGCCGCGGTCGCGGGGCGCAATGACGCCCAGACCGGCCAGGCGATCGTTGCGTTCGTCACCCTGAAAGGCGGTCGGGACGGCTCTCCCGAGATGCTCCGCGAGCTGCGCGAGCATGTCGGCAAGGTGATCGGCAAGTTCGCCGCGCCGGCCAACATCGTCTTCACGCCGGAGCTGCCCAAGACGCGCTCGGGCAAGATCATGCGCCGCCTGCTGCGAGACGTCTCGGAGAACCGGCCGCTCGGTGACACGACCACCCTGGCCGACCCAACGGTGGTTTCCGAGCTTGCCCGCCGAGGCAGAGAGGAGGCAAGCAAGGAAGACGCGTAATCGCGGGAGAGGCGTGTCACCAAGCTGCGGCCGCCATCGCGATAAGCCTTGATTTCATGACCGGGCCTCCCTATGATCCGGGCACCTGTTCAGGCTCGCCGGGGGTCGTCGGAGGGAAGAGTGCTCATCAAGCGTCTGGCGCGGACCGCCGCCCTGCTCGGATGTTTGCTCGTGATCGGCAGCAGCGTGCCCGCGGGAGCCGCTGGCGGTGCGATCACCGCAGGCCAGATCGACGGCTCCGGCAACTACGCCTTTGGCCAGGGCTACGATCCCAGCACCGGCATCGACTTTTCGGTCCAGATCCAGACCGGGCTGAACACGTTCCGGCTCCACAGGCCAGAGCAGCCACTGTTCACGATCTCGGCGAACGTCCTCTCGGCGAACTTCGACGGGCCGTTTCCCAATCTCGGGTTTGGATGCTGGCTCGTCCCCTCGAGTGACTTCGTCGTGGCTCCCGACCTCGGCGCGAGGTTGACCTTCGACTCCTCGAACCCAGGTGTCACGGAGTGTCCGGGCGACCCGGTTGGCACGCCACAGACCGGTGCCCCGACGACCGTCGGGCCGAGCGGCGCCCTCCAGGGCATCACTGGCCCGGTCCAGCTCAACATGACATGGGTAACCTCCGGGCCCGTGATCACCACCCGCTCGACTACCAAGGAGGCCTGCCCGCCATTCACGTCGATCGGCACGGGAACCCAGCAGAACGCGAACTCGACGCCAAGCGGGTCAGCCTCGGCCGCGTTTGACGGCTCCGGACCCTTCACCGCGCAGTTCAGCGGCGGATACGGAAGCGTCACCGTATTTTCCGGCCGCACCACCATCAATGGTCCATCAACCGGGCGTTGCGGGAACTTCGGGTCATGAGGCAATCGCGGCGGTGGTTGATCGGAGCGCTTGTGGTGGTGAGCGCCGCGTCCATGACGGGGGCCGTCGCATACGCGGACCTTGGCGGGGGTGTGGTCCCGGGACACACCGTGAGCACGAGTGTGTCCGGGTTCGCTGGGCTCTCGGACCAAAACAGCGACACCTTCATCTCCCTGAGCGTCGTGTCGGGGCAGCTTTCCTTCCGGGCTCGAGGAGGCGGTATCACCAGACAGGACGGGACTGAGGTGCAGATCAGCGCTTCCACGATCGACAACCTCTTCGGCTTCGGATGCTGGTTGACCCCCGCTTCCGTCGTCACTGTCAACCAGGACCTCAGCGCCACGCTGACCTTCGATTCGTCGGCGCCCGGCGTGACGCCCTGTCCCGGTCAACCCGTCGCCCCGGGTCTGTCCGCGGCTCCCGCGATGACAAACATCAACACCGCGCAGGGACTCAGGGCCCCCATCGTGATCTCCGCGCAGTGGACACCGAGCTACTCTCTCGATGAACGGCACGTGGTGGCGGACACAACCTGCAATGTCTCGGTGCTCACGGCGTCGGGCCCGCGCGTCCAGAGCTTCAGGGCCACAGACAACCAGGACACTAAGGACCAGTCGAGCGCCGCGGTGGCAACAGTTACGAACCTGACGCTGCAGGGCTTCGACCCCACGACCGGGCAGGTCATCGTCGAGGTCCCGCTCACGGGCACCTTCGACACGACCCACGGGTTCGCCGATGTGGCGACTGTCACCGACAACCTCGTGGTGAACGGGCCTACGGCCGGCACCTGCGGGCCGTTCGGCTCCTAGCCCGACAACCTCGCGGCCGCCTCCCGACGATAATCGTCGCGGCGTGCGGCGAATTTCAAACCTGGTCGGCTCGATCGTCGTGTCCGCGGCCATCCTCTACCTGGCCTTTTTCGGAGCCGGACCCCTGCCCGCGCTCGGCCCCTCCTTCAACCCCGTGACCGGCGCGTGGACGATGGCTCGAGACGCCCGCGTCACGACGGAGACCCTCGACCTTGCCGGTTTGCTGCAACCGGTTCGCGTCACATTCGAGCAGGACGGGACGGCGCACATCGTGGCGCAGACCGACCACGACCTCTTCCTGGCCACGGGCTACGTGCACGCGCGCTTCCGCCTCTTCCAGATGGACCTGCTGCGCCGCCAGGGCGAAGGCCGGCTGTCCGAGATCGTCGGCAAGGCTGCGCTCGACACCGACCGCTTCGAGCTTCAGCTCGGCCTGCTGCGCACCGCGCAAAGCGAGTGGGACAACTCGAACAGCGCTTCGCGCGAGGCCATCGTCGCTTACACGGAGGGCGTCAACGACCGGATTTCCCAAGCCGAGTCAGCGCACCAGCTCGATGCGATGTTCACGCTGCTCGGCTATCAGCCCACCCCCTGGACGCCCGTCGACTCGCTGGTCGTGAAGGGCGACATGACGCAGACGCTCAACTTCAACGACACGCCGCTCGTGATGGCGCTGCTCGAGCGTTCGCTCGGGACCGACCTCACGACACAGTGGTTCCCGATCCTGCCGCCCAACCCGCAATCCCCATACGACCCCGGTCCGTATCCGAAGACCGCGGTCGTGGCGCCGATCACCGGGACGGTTACAGGGGCCGCCGTGAGCGACGCGGCCGCGACCGCCGCGGCGGACGTCTACCAGCGGCTGGCGGCGATGCCGCCCGGAATCCTGGCGACAGGTGGGGACAGCAACAACTGGGCCGTCGCCGGGTCAAGGAGCGCCAGCGGCGGCGCGCTGATGGCAGGCGACCCACACCTCCACCTGACGCTTCCCGCCATCTGGTACCAGCTGACCATGGACTCGCCCACCTACCACGTCAGCGGCGTCAGCATCCCGGGCACGCCGGTCGTGCTGATCGGCCACAACCAGCACATCTCGTGGAGCCTCACCGACGCCCAGAACCAGCAGACCTTCTACTACCTCGAGCACGAGGACAAGAGCCATCCGGATCAGTACATGTGGAATGGCTCGTGGCGGAGGTATGGGTCGGTGAGCTACGACATCCCCGTGCTCGGCGGCCGGACCGAGCACCTGACCGTCAAGACCACGGTGCACGGCCCCGTGATCACCCAGCGGGGGCAGACGACCTCGGTCTGGTGGGCGGGCAACCTCCCCTCGCAGGACCTCGACGTACTCCTGGGGATCGACCGGGCGGCCGATTGGCAGGACTTCCGGGAGGCGCTGCGCGGCTGGTACTCGCCCACTCACAACTTCGTCTACGCGGACGACCAGGGCAACATCGGGTTGATCTCGGCTGGCTACTACCCGCAGGTGCCGGCCACGGCGAAACCGTGGCTGCCGATGCCGGGCACCGGCGAGGACGACGTCACGGGCACCATCCCCTACGACGCAATCCCTCAGGTCTACGACCCCCCGAGCGGCATCGTTTGGTCAGCCAACCAGCGCCAGGTCACGGACACCTATCCGTACTACATCGGCACCACGTCGAACTTCTTCGACCCCGGGTACCGCGCGAACGAGATCCATCGCGTGCTGGCCCAGCCCGCTCCGAGTTGCCCGTCAGGGTCGTCGTGCGCCGCTCCCAAGCTCACGGCGGCAGACATGATGTCGCTGCAGACCGACACCCGCGATTACCTCGCCTCGGAGATCGTGCCGGTGCTGGTCCAGACCCTCTCCGCCGGCCACCTCGACCCGCGGGAAGCCGCCGCGCTCGGCCTGCTCAAGGGGTGGGACTACCGGATGGACGTGGGCTCGGCGGCCGCCAGCATCTGGTGGACGTTCTGGCAGACGTACCTGGGCCAGACGTTCGACCCATGGTGGAAGTCGCGCAAGGTGAAGGTCGACCGGCACGAGCTCGACGACGCACTCGGCCAGGACCTCGAGGCCTGGACTTTGAGCGACACGGCCAACGGCACCTTCAGCGCGCCCGGGTCGGGCCAGCGGAACGCGGCGGACGTCATGCGCAGCGCCTTCTCGGCCGCCGTCTCGAGCCTGGCCCGGCAGCTCGGCTCGAGCCCGAGGTCATGGACCTGGGGCCGGATCCACACCCGCGAGCTGGAGAACCTGGCGCAGATCGCGGGCCTCAACTACGGCCCGAAGCCGGACCGCGGCGACGCCTACACGCCGCTCGCCGCACCCGACTCCCCCTCCACGCATGGGCCGAGCTGGCGGATGGTCGTCGACTGGGGGAGCCACGTTTTCGAGGGCATCTACCCCGGCGGCCAGAGCGAGAACCCTGCGTCCAACTGGTACACGAACAAGGTCCAGACCTGGTGGGACGGCCTGTACGCCCCGATGCTCACGGCCGACCAGGCGGCCTCGTCGAGCGACTCGATCAGTTGGGGGCTGAGGCCTTGAGGCGGCCCCCGACGTGGGTCGTCGCAGCCGCCGCCGGCATGATCCTTTCGGTGGCGGGCGTCCTGCTCGGCGCGTGGTGGGCGCCGTTCCCCGTCGCTTTCGCCTTCGGGTTCATCGAGTGCCACGTCCGGATCGCACTTCCCGTCGGGGCGACCATCGGACTGGGCGGATGGACCGTACCGCTCGCTGCACTGGGCTTTCGCTTCGGCATCGGGTCGACGGCTCAGAGCCTGAGCGCGATCCTCGGCCTGGGCCACCAGGGCGCTTTCGCGGTGACGCTGACACTTCTCATCGGCGTGCTGCTCGGCCTGACCGGCGGTTGGCTCGGCTCATCCATCCGCAGCCAGGCGGGGCGTCAGCCGCTGATCTCGCGAAACAGGGAGACGGTCTCGTCCGACGGTTCGACGCCGAGCTCGTCGGCCAGGAGCTTGCGAAAGTCGAAGTAGGTGCGGACAGCCTCGGCCCGCTCGCCGATCCGTGCCTGGATCCGCATCAGCCGCCGGTACCCGGACTCGCGGTACGGATCGAGCCGGACCACCTCGCGCGCATGGGCCAGGGCGAGGGCAACCTCCCCGTTGGCGCCCAGCGCCTCCACCCTGCACTCGAGGGCTCTCACCAGCGCCGAGGCCAGGATGGCTCGACGCTCCTCCACCCACGTCCCGTCGACGCCGGGCAGGAACGGGCGGCGCAGGATCGTCGTGGCGATGAGCGAAGGGCCATACGCGTCCTGCGGGCGGCCGGCGATCAGCGCGCCCTCCGCGCTGTCCACGCCCGCGTTGGCGGCCTCGATGTCGACCCACGCATCCGTCAGCGGGGCGAGCTGGTAGCAGCCGAACGCGTTGCCGATGACGCGCGCGCGATCCAGCCCCACAGTGCCCAGGTGCGATCGCAGGCGACTGACGATGGCGCTCAGCGCCAGCGCCCACGAGGGAGGCAGGCTGTCCGGCCACAGGGCCTCGGCCAGCTCGGACTGGGCGACGGCCCGCTTGCGCTCGGCGACGAGGTATGCGAGCACGAACCTGCTCTGCGGACCCCCGAGCGCCGACTCTGGCAGCAGCTTGCGGCCGTGCTCGACCTGGACGGCGCCCATCAGATAGATGCGCAACAATCAGCTCAGCCTACGGAGGCCCGACGCGGCGCCAACCGCTCTCCAAAGATTCCCCAAACCCCACCGGCGAAGATGCTACCGCCGGCAAAAAACCAGGAGAAGTCATGAAGAAACGAGTCGAGTGCGAGTGCGGCTGGGTGGTCGAGACCGATGACGAGGACAAGCTCGTCAACGAGGTCAGGACACACGCGAGCGAGGTGCACCACATGCAAGGGGTGACCCGCGAGCAGGTCCTGGCCCAGGCCAAGCCCGTCTAGCTTTTCGAATTTATCGCGCCTGCTTTGATGCGGGCGCTTGGAAAAGGAGTCGACGTGAAGTACCTCTATCTTTTGTATGCCGACGAGTCGAAGATGCCCGCCTACGGAAGCCCCGCCTTCGAGGCCCAGAACGAGGCGTTCAACAAGTACTACGGAGAGCTCGACGGCAAGGGCATGTTCAAGGCGGGCGACCCCGTCCAGCCCTCGAAGACCTCCAAGACGGTTCGCGTCCGCAACTCGCACACCGAGGCGACCGCGGGCCCGTTCGCGCACGGCGGCGACCAGCTGGTCGGGTTTTACGTGATCGAGGCCAAAGATCTCGACGAAGCCGTCGAGTACGCCGCGAAGTGCCCGGCCGCCCACGGCGGGGCCGTGGAGGTTCGCCCGATCGTCCAGATGTAGGCCGCCGGTTGGGCCGGCGGCTCACCCCGCCGGCCTCTCCTCCCCAATCTCCCGTTGACGGGACAGCCGACGAGTGATAGGTTCCGGCCCAACTCTGTAACAAACGTTTCGGGACTGCAGCGCAGCCGAGGGAGGTCAGCCTTGAGCGTTTCGCATGACAGCGACCACGCCGACGTCCGGGACCTGGCGAGGTTCGGCTACAACCAGGAGCTGAAGCGTGTGCTGGGCGTGTACTCCAGCTTCGCCGTCGCCTTTTCCTACATCTCTCCGTCCACCGGAATCTTCACTCTCTTCATCCTCGGCATCGGCCTGGCCGGGCCTGCCTTCTTCTGGAGCTGGCCGATCGTCGTCGTGGGACAGCTTCTCGTTGGCCTGAACTTCGCTGAGGTCAGCTCGCATTTTCCCGTGGCCGGCTCGGTCTACCAGTGGACGAAGTACCTGTCCAACCGGACATACGCCTGGTTCACCGGCTGGATCTATCTGTTCGCCGGGGTGCTCACCGTCGCCGCGGTCGTGGCCACGGTGCCGCTCGTCCTCATCCCTCTTTTGAACAACGTGTTCACCCTGAAGCTGGGCACCGACTTCGACACTGAGCGAAACGTCGCCGCGATCGTACTGATCAGCACCACCCTGCTCAGCATCTTCGGGGTGCGGATCGTCGCCTTCGTGAACAACACCGGGGTCGTCTTCGAAATCCTGGGCATGGTCGTCTTCGCTCTGATCCTGCTCATCTTCTATCACCGCCAGTCGCCGTCTGTGCTCTTCGACGGAAGCTACCTCGGATCAGGCTTCAACACGCAGGGCGGCACCTTCCTGGCAGCCATGTTCATGTCTCTCTTCGTGATCTACGGGTTCGACACGGCCAGCACGCTGGCGGAGGAGACCAAGAACCCTCGTCGCGAGGCGCCGCGCGCGGTTCTGGCGGCGATCGTCGGCGCGGCCATCATCGGCACCATCTTCCTGATCGCAACGATCATCGCCGTACCGGGTGACATGAGCAAGTTCGTGTCCGACATCGGCGCCGGCAAGGACCCGTTCCCACTCGTCACCATCATCCAGTCGAACTTTCCCGGCTGGGCCGCCAACCTGTACCTGCTGGTGGTCTTCGCCGCCATCTACGTCTGCTGCCTGGCCATCCAGACAGCGACCATCCGGCTGGCCTACGGCATGGGACGGGACGGCAAGCTTCCACTGGCCAGGTACTACAACAACGTCAGCACGAGCCTGCACACGCCGATCGGCACATGCATCGTGATCGGCGTCCTCGCCGGGCTGCCCCTCGTCTACTACACGGGCGCCGGCACCATCGCGATTGGAGCCACCGGGATGATCTACCTCTCGTACATCCTGGGCAACATCGCCATCCTGCTCGCCCGGTTCCGCGGCTGGCCCAGGGAGCAGGCATTTTTCAAGCTCGGGAGCTGGGGCACGATCGTCAACGTGCTCGCCCTGGTCTGGGGCGTCGCAATGGAGATCAACTTCCTGTGGCCGCGAAACGCCGCGGTGGGTGGCCAGAACCCGCCCCTCAGCGCGCTGCCCAACGCGAGCGGCACGGGCGTGCTGGGTATCCCCAATCCGATCGGCGGAATCCCGGTCTTCGAGGCCACCCTGGCCATCATCCTGCTCGTCGGAATCGTCTACTACGCGCTCGCGCAGCGCAGCGCTCCGGAGACCCCGGCCATCAAACCGGTCGAAGCTCCGGCCGTTTAGGACTCTTGCGGGGCCGGCTCTCGGGCCGGCCCCGGCTTCACACTTGAGAACGCATTGAGGTCGCACGCGCGCGCGGTCGTGATCGGCGGCGGAGTGGGCGGCGCATCCATCCTCTACTGGCTCGCCCGGCTCGGCTGGAGTGACACCGTGCTGGTCGAGCGCTCTCGCGTCACGAGCGGATCCACGTTTCACTCGGCCGGACTGGTGGGGCAGCTCCGCGGCTCGCTCAGCCTGACCAGGATGATGATGAACTCGGTCGACCTGTATCGGACTCTGAAGGAGGAGGTCGGGCTCGAGACCGGCTGGCACGAGGTCGGCTCGCTGCGCCTCGCCTCCAGCCAGGAGCGTATCGAGGAGCTGACGCGGCAGGAGGCCTGGGCGAAGACCTTCGGGCTTCCGCTCGAGATCGTCTCGGCCGCGGAGGCGCAGCGCATGTTTCCGCCGATGTCGACGGAGGGGGTGCTGGGCGCCGCCTTCCTGCCCACCGACGGATACATCGACCCCAGCCAGCTGACGTTCGCATTGGTCGAGGGCGCCCGCCGCCGCGGCGCGGAGATCTGCGAGGACACCCGGGTCACGGCCATCGAGGTCCGGGAGGGTCGGGTGCGTCGCGTCGTCACGGATCGCGGCGAGATCGAGACCGAGCTGGTGGTGAACGCGGGCGGGATGTTTGCGCCCGAAATCGGGCGTATGGCCGGCGTCACGGTGCCTCTGATCCCGATGGCGCACGAGTACCTGATCACGCGGCCGAGCGGCCTTCCGCTCGACATGCCGACGATGCGCGACCCGTCGCTGCTCGTGTACTACCGGCCCGAGTCGGGCGGCCTGGTCATGGGCGGTTACGAGCGGAACCCGGCGCCGTGGAGCCTCGAGGGCATCCCGGCGGACTTCAACGGACGTCTGCTCGAGCCCGACTGGGACCGGTTCGAGCCACTGATGGCCAACGCGATCGTGCGGACACCCGGGATCAAGGACTCCGAGGTAGTGCGCCTGGTCAACGGGCCGGAGGCCTTCACGCCAGACGGCGAGTTCATCCTGGGACCGAGCGAGGTGAAGGGCTTTTGGGTCGCGGCCGGATTCTGCGCCCACGGGCTCGCCGGGGCGGGCGGGATGGGCCGCCTGGTCGCGGAGTGGATCGTCGACGGCAGGCCCGGCCTCGACGCCTGGGAGATGGACTCGAGGCGCTTCGGCCGCCACTACTCCAGCCAGGAGTACACCCTGGCCCGCACGACTGAGGTCTACTCGACCTACTACGACGTCAAGTACCCCGGACACGAGCGGAGCGCAGGCAGGCCGTTGCGGCTGTCGCCCGTCTACCCGCGCCTCGCTGAGCTGGCCGCCGCCTTCGGGGAGAAATCGGGCTGGGAGCGCGCCAACTGGTTCGAGCCAAATGGCGCGCGTGGCGACGAGTCGCTGCGTCCGCGAGGGTGGGCCGGCCGGCTGTGGTCCCCCGCGATCGGCGTTGAGCACCTGGCCTGCCGCGAATCGGCCGCGATGTTCGACTTCACGTCCTTCGCGAAGTTCGAGGTCCGCGGCCCGGCCGCGGCCGGCTTTCTCGAGGCCCTGTGCGACAACCGCGTCGCGCGCGCGGTGGGCACTCTGACCTACACGCAGATGCTCAACGAGGACGGGGGCATCGAGTGCGACTTCACTGTGACGCGGCTCGCCGAGGACCGCTTTCGCATCATCACGGGGACAGCCTTCGGCCAGCACGACCTGTCCTGGGTCCGGGACCACGCGCCGGCTGACGGGTCTGTGCACGTGGAGGACGTGACCTCCGCGTATGCCTGCATCGGGCTGTGGGGCCCGAAGGCTCGGGCGCTCCTCCAGCCGCTGACGTCCACGGACATCGGCGATGGAGCCTTCCCGTTCATGACGGCGCGGCCGCTCGCGATCGGTTCGGTGCCGTGCCTTGCCCTGCGGGTCACCTATGTCGGCGAGCTCGGCTGGGAGCTCTACTGCCCTTCGGAATTCGGCCTCAGGTTGTGGGACACCATCTGGGAGGCCGGACACCCGCTCGGACTGGCCGGCGGCGGCTACAAGGCCGTGGATTCGCTTCGCCTCGAGAAGGGCTACCGGGTGTGGGGCGCGGACATCAGCCCGGATTCGGACCCCTACCAGGCGGGCCTGGGTTTTTGCGTGAAGCTCGACAAGGGCGATTTCATCGGTCGCGCCGCGCTGCTGGCCAGGCGGGACGCGCCGGCCGGCACGAAGCTCGCCTGTTTGGTCCTCGACGACCCGCGCGCGGTGGCCCTCGGCTCGGAGCCCGTCCGCATCAACGGGGAGGTGGTGGGCCGGGTGACCAGCGGAGGCTACGGCTACACGGTCCAGCGTTCAATCGCGTACGCGTACATCCCTACCGCGACGCCGGTCGACACGCCCGTCGAGGTCGACATCTTCGGCACCTGGGTGCCAGGCCGCAGCGCGGCCGAGCCGCTCTACGACCCGAAGGGAGCAAGGATCCGCGCCTAGCGGGCTAGCGCCCTGCCCGCATGAACTCCTCGAACTCCGTCTGTGCGGCGCTGGCGAGCATGCGGTCGAAGTGCCGGGCGGCGTAGCCCTTGAAGTCGAAATCGAGCTCCGAGATGCCGCTCTGCAGAACCCCCCACATCGCCTCGCGGAAGTCCGACATGAACCGCATCAGGCGGAGCGCGGCCAGGTCCTCCGCCTTGACCGTGCCGAAATAGACCTCAAGCCACCGCCGGTCGTCGTCAACCGAGAAGTCGTGGTTCACGGAAAAGTTGGCGAGGTCGAAGAACACGTCGCCCATGCCCGCGTACTCCCAGTCGACGATCCTCACCTCTCCGTCGTCGAGGAAGTTCGCGTTCAGGAGATCGTTGTGGCAGGGGACGGTTTTCTGCCGCCCTCGCACCGCACGGATGCGCTCCGACACCTCACGCGCGGGCCCGAACTCGGCAGGTACGGCGACGCCAAACGCCTCGGCCTTGGAGCGGTAATCGTCGACCACCTCGTGCGCGTCGAACCGACCGGGGATGGCGGCCGCGGAATGAAATCTTCGCATCGCCTGCGCCACGCGGCCGAGCGTCGGTGGATCGCGCATCGCCTCCGGCGCGATCGACCGGCCGTCGATGAACCGCGCCACCAGCCAGCCCTGGGACGGCACGAAGGCGATCACTTCCGGACCGACGCCCACCTCATGCGCCCGAAGGCTCGCGGCGTGCTCGGCTTCTCGGTCGATGCCCAGGACCTCGGTCCTCGCGCCGCCCATCCGGAGCACGTAGGACGCTCCGTCGACGTCGATCCTGTAGTTGCGGTTCGTGATGCCGCCGCCAAGCTCGAGAATCGTGGCCGAGCGCCCCGGCCACAGCTGCGCCACCGCACGAGAGGCCGCGTCCACAGGTTCCGGATCGTATCTGCTTGAATGAGGCCGCGTGAAGGTCGAAAAGCGGCTGAGCGAGTCGGAGCTGACCGAGCTGCGGAAGCGTTACGTCCCCCGCGGCATCACGACCGCCCACCACCTGGTCGCGGAGCGGGCGAGCGGCTCGGAGCTGTGGGACGTGGCGGGCCGCCGCTACATCGACTTTGCGGGCGGGATCGGCGTGATGAACGTCGGCCACGCCCACCCGCGGGTCATGCAGGCCGTCCGCGAACAGCTCGATCGCGTGACCCACACCTCGTTCCAGGTCGTCATGTACGAGTCGTACCTCCGACTCGCCGAGCGGCTGTGCGAGGTCGCCCCGCTGTCGGGCGACAAGAAGGCGATCTTCTTCAGCACGGGTGCGGAGGCGGTGGAGAACGCGGTCAAGATCGCGCGCGCCGCGACCGGGCGAACCGCGGTGATCAGCTTCAGCGGCGCGTTCCACGGCCGCACGCTGCTCGCCCTGAGCCTGACCGGCAGCGTCACACCCTACAAGCAGAACTTCGGGCCGTACGCCGCCGAGGTCTACCAGGCCCCATTCCCATACGAGTACCGCGGCGTCAACACCCAGCAGGCGCTCGCCGCGCTGGAGAGCATCTTCGAGTCGGTGGTGTCGCCGAAGCGAGTCGCCGCCGTGATCATCGAGCCGGTGCTCGGCGAGGGTGGCTTCGTCCCGGCGCCGCCCGCCTTCCTCGCGGCCCTGCGGGAGCTGACCACGCGCCACGGCATCCTGCTGATCGCGGACGAGATCCAGACCGGGTTCGGCCGCACGGGCAAGTTCTTCGCCATCGAGCACTCCGGCGTCGAGCCGGACCTGGTCACGGTCGCGAAGAGCCTGGCCGCCGGCTTCCCGCTGTCGGGTGTGGTGGGCCGCGCGGAGCTCATGGACGCGCCCGACCCGGGCGGACTCGGCGGCACCTACGGAGGCAACCCCGTCGCCTGCGCGGCGGGCCTCGCGGTGATGGATGTCATGCGCGATGAAAAGCTGCCGGACCGTGCGGCCAGGATCGGCTCGGTCATCGAAGAGCGCATGCAGAGCTGGGCCGCCGAGCATCGCCTGGTCGGCGACGTCCGGGTCATGGGCGCGATGGCGGGCATGGAGCTCGTGCGCGACCGCACCAGCAAGGAGCCGGCCGACCAGGAGGCCGCCAAGCTGCTGGGCCTCGCGCGCGAAAACGGTCTCATCGTCCTGCGCGCCGGCACGCATCACAACGTGATCCGCACGCTCATGCCCCTCACGATTCCGGACGAGCAACTGAACGAAGGTCTGGACATGCTGGGCGCGGCGCTGGCCGCCACGGCCGGCGCTTGAACCGCGTCAGGAGGGAGCCATGAGCACGACACTGCGGCGTCATGAGATGTTCGTCGGCGGCCAGTGGACGCCCGGGTCGGGAGGCGAGGTCCAGGACGTCATCAACCCCGCCACCGGCAAGGTGATGGCACACGTGCCCAAGGGCACGCAGGAGGACGTCGACCGGGCCGTCGCCGCGGCCCGCCGGGCCTACGACGAGGCGTGGTCGGACACCACGCCGCGCGACCGCAGCGAGCGCCTCCTCAAGCTCGCGTCCCTGATCGAGGAGCACGGCGACGAGCTCGCGAGCCTGGAGTCCGCGAACGTGGGCAAGCCGCTTGCGCCGACCAAGTCCGAGGAGATCCCTCCCATCGTGGACTGCTTCCGCTTTTTTGCCGGCGCGGCGCGGGTGCTCGAGGGCAAGGCGGCCGGCGAGTACATGGCCGGTTTCACGAGCATGATCCGGCGCGAGTCAATCGGCGTGGTTGGCTCGATCGCGCCGTGGAACTACCCGCTGATGATGGCGGCCTGGAAGCTTGGACCCGCGCTTGCGGCGGGCAACACCGTCGTGCTGAAGCCGTCGGAGTGGACGCCCCTGACCGCCCTGCGGCTGGCCGAGCTCGCGGCGGAGGTGCTCCCGCCCGGAGTCCTGAACGTGATCACCGGCGACGGCGAGCCTGTCGGCGCCGGGCTCGTGCGGCATCCCGGAGTGGCGATGGTCTCCCTGACCGGCGATGTCGCCACGGGCAAGGAGGTCGCGCGCGCGGCCGCATCAACCCTCAAGCGGGTGCACCTCGAGCTCGGCGGCAAGGCCCCGGTGGTCGTCTTCGACGACGCGGACCTGGACAAGGTCGTCGAGTGGATCAAGATCGGCGGATTCTTCAACGCCGGCCAGGACTGCACCGCGGCGACCCGGGTCATCACCGGCCCCAAGATCCATGACAGGCTGCTCAGCGACCTCGTGCCGGCGATCAGCAGCTTGAAGGTCGGCGACCCTTCGTCCGAGGACACCGAGATGGGCCCGCTCGTCTCCGAGGAGCACCTGATGCGCGTGTCGGGCTTCGTCGACCGGGCGCGCCAGGGCGGCTCACAGATCCTCACCGGCGGCGCCAGGATCAAAAAGGGCGGGTCGTGGTACCAGCCGACCCTCGTCGTGCCGTCCGGCGCCGACGCGGAGATCGTCAAAAAGGAGGTGTTCGGCCCCGTGGTCACCGTCCAGCAGTTCAGCGACGAGGAGCAGGCGCTCGCCTGGGCTAACGGCGTCGACTACGGCCTTGCCGCGTCGGTCTGGACGCGCGATGTCGGGCGGGCGCTCCGGATGGCACGCAAGCTGCAGTTCGGGACCGTGTGGATCAACACGCACATACCGCTCGTCAACGAGATGCCTCACGGCGGCTACAAGCAGAGCGGGTACGGCAAGGACATGTCGGCCTACTCGCTCGAGGAGTACACCCAGGTCAAGCACGTGATGGCGTCGCTTGACTAGCACGGAGCCGCACCGGGCTCCGGCGCTCAACCTGGTCGGTGTCCGCAAGAGCTACGGCCCGGTGGTCGCGGTGGCGGGCGTCGACCTGATGGTCGCCGAGGGTGAGTTCTTCACGCTGCTGGGACCCTCCGGCTCGGGTAAGACGACCCTGCTGCGCATGATCGCCGGATTCGAGCGGCCGGACGCCGGCCGCATCGAGCTCGGCGGCCACAATGTCACCTCCCTGCCGCCGAATCTGCGCGAGACCAACACGGTCTTCCAGGACTACGCGCTCTTCCCCCACATGACCGTCGGCGAGAACATCGCGTACGGGCTGCGCATCAAGCATGTCCCCGGAGCGGAGCGCCGCAAGCGGGTGGAACGGGCGCTCCAGATGGTCCGCTTGACCGGACTGGAGAACCGGCGGCCCAACCAGCTCTCGGGGGGCCAGCGCCAGCGCGTCGCCCTCGCCCGCGCGGTGATCAACGAGCCGGAGGTTCTGCTCCTGGACGAGCCGCTTGGCGCACTCGACCTCAAGCTGCGCCAGGAGATGCAGATCGAGCTCAAGCAGATCCAGCAGGAGGTCGGAATCACGTTCGTTTACGTGACCCACGACCAGGAGGAGGCGCTGACGATGAGCGACCGCATGGCGGTCATGGCCAACGGGCGGATCGAGCAGATCGGATCGCCGGTCGAGGTCTACGAACGGCCGGCCACCGAGTTCGTCGCTGGCTTTATCGGCATCTCGAACGTACTGTCGCGCGATGGCGTGCGGTTCGTCATCCGGCCGGAGAAGATCCGCATGCTCGCCGCGGGCGACGAGCCTGAGCGGGGCATGACCGTCGAGGCCGGCACGGTGGAGGAGGTCATCTACGTCGGGATGGCCACGCGCTACGTGGTGCGCCTCGAACGGGGCGAGCAGCTGGTCGCTGTACGCCAGAATATGGACGCCGCGGGCGACGCCAGGCGATTCCAGGCCGGCCCTGTCAGGCTCGCGTGGACCCCAGATCACACTTTCGTACTCGAGAGCAAGGAGAGGTAGCACATGAGATCCATCGAGGGGAGGTCAAGCCGGCTCGGTCGCGCCTGCATCGTCGCGGCCGGCGTGCTGGCGATCACAGCCTGCGGAACATCGCCGGGGAACAGCGGCCCGACGCTGAAGGTGCCGCCGACGGCGAACATGAAAGCGCAGACGAGCATCGGGGCCGGCGAGGGCGCCCTCAACCTGATCGACTGGGGCGGTTACGTGCAGACGTTGTGGCAGAAGCCGTTCGAGAACGCCACGGGATGCAAGATCACCTACAAGGACGCCGGCTCGTCCGATGAGATGGTGAGCCTGATGGCCGGCGGCGGTGGCGGCCAGTGGGACATGGTATCCGCGTCAGGCGACGCGGACCTGCGGCTGATCTACGGCGGCGACGTGAAGCCGATGAACCCCAACCTGATTCCCGACTGGGCCAGCTTCCAGGCTCAGTTCCAGGGACCGCCCTTCAACACCATCCAGGGCATCCATTACGGCATCTCGCTCCAGTGGGGCCCCAACACCCTGCTGTACAGCACCAAGAAGTTCCCCAATGCGCCAACGAGCTGGAGCACCCTTTACGACCCGGCCTACAGCGGCCTGATTACGGTCCCCGACAACCCGATCCAGATCGCGGACGCCGCGCTCTACCTGAGCAAGACCAAGCCGAATCTCAAGATCACCGACCCGTACGAGCTGACCCAGTCGCAGTTCGACGCGACCGTCGCGCTGCTCAAGCAGCAGCGGCCGCTAGTCAAAACCTACTGGGCGGCGGTCGGCGACGAAGAGACTCTTTTCAAGAGCGGCGACGTGGTGGCCGGGGCTGCCTGGCCGATCATGACCAGCGACCTCAAGGCCGCCGCGCCCGGCCAGTTTGCCGACACCATCCCCAAGGAGGGTGCCACGGGCTGGGCGGACACGTGGATGCTCGCGACCAAGGCGCCGCACCCCAACTGCGCGTACATGTGGGCGAAGTGGGTGAGCACCCCGCTGGTGCAGGCCGAGCAGGCCATCTCGTACGGCGAGACCCCGGTCAACAGCAAGGCTTGCGCCGCGATGGAGACGCTTCAGCCGGGTTCGTGCGCCGCGTTCCACGCCAACGCGCCTGGCTCCTACTTCGACACCATCAAGTTCTGGAAGACGCCGATCACGCAGTGCGACGACGGCAGCAACAGCTGCATCCCATACGCCCAGTGGCAGACGGCCTGGACCTCGATCAAGGGATAGGCCCCCTCTGAACGTCGCAGCCGAAACCAAAAGACGGCCCCGCAAGTCTCGCGGGGCCGTTCCTCTCGAGGGCCTCTTCTGGCATCTGCCGTGGCTGCGCACAGTCTCGCTGCTGAGCCCGCCGATGGCTTGGTTCGTCGTGATCTACCTGGCGTCGCTCGTCCTGCTGCTGATCACGGCCTTCTGGACGATCGACCCGTTCACGACCCAGATCGTGCAGTTCTGGAACCTGGACAACTTCCGCCTCATCCTCACGGACGAGACGTACCTCCGCATCATCGGCCGGACCGTGCTCATCGCCGCACTGGTCACGGTCGCCGACGCCATCATCGCGTTCCCCTTCGCGTATTACATGGCGCGGGTCGCCAGCCGCAGGGTGCAGACGCTGCTCTTCGCCGCGGTGCTGCTTCCGCTGTGGGCCTCCTACCTGGCGCGGCTTTACGCGTGGATCCTGATCCTGAACCACAGCGGACTGTTGAACTGGAGCCTCCAGTCGGTCGGCCTACCCCCCGCAAACATCGGATACACGGACCTCGCGGTCGGGATCGTGTTCGCCTACATCTGGCTGCCGTTCATGATCATCCCCACCTACGCCTCCCTGGAGCGTGTGCCCGAGTCCCTGCTCGAGGCGGCGGCGGACCTGGGTGCCCGCCGGTGGCGGGCGATCCGCGACGTGGTGCTGCCGCTTGCGCTCCCCGGCGTGGTCGCGGGCTCGATCTTCACCTTCTCTCTGACCCTTGGCGACTACATCACACCGATCCTGATCGGAGGCGGGACGAGCTTCATCGGCAACGTCGTCTACAGCAACATCGGAATCGCCAACAACGTGCCGTTCGCGGCGGCCCTCGCCATGGTCCCCATCGCGATCATGGCCGTCTACCTGCTCGGGGCCAAGCGCCTCGGAGCGTTCGAGGCGCTCTAGGCCTCAAGTGGAAGGGTTCTGGACGAAGCTCGCGCTCCGGGTTTGGGCGGGGCTGGTCCTGCTCTTCCTGTTCATCCCGATCCTGATGATCCCCCTCTACGCGTTCAACTCCTCCAAGATCGAGTCCTGGCCCATCCCCGGCCTCACGACGCGGTGGATCAGCCTCACCCTTGACGACCCCGAGGTACTCTCCGCCCTCAGCCTCTCCGTCAAGACCGCACTCGCGACGACCGTCCTTGCGCTCGTCCTGGGCTCGCTCGCCGCGTTCGCGATTTACCGCACGCCGTTTTTCGGCCGCGACGCGATCAGCTTCATGCTGGTCCTGCCGCTGGCGCTGCCTGGAATCATCACAGGCATCTCGCTGCACGCGTTCTTCAACTACAACGGGATCCTGCTCTCGATCTGGACCATCATCATCGGGCACACGACGTTCTGCATCGTCGTCGTCTACAACAACGTGATCGCGCGTCTCCGCCGCACGCAGGGTTCACTGCTCGAGGCGGCGATGGACCTCGGGGCGAACGGATTCCAGGTCTTCTGGGACATCACGCTTCCGATCATCTCGACCGCGTTCGTTGCGGGCGCCATGCTCGCCTTCGCGCTGTCGTTCGACGAGGTCATCGTCACGACCTTCACCGCGGGTGCGCAGAACACCCTGCCGATCTGGATCTTCGCCCAGATCCGCACCGGGCAGCACCTGCCCGAGGTGAACGTGGTGGTCTCCTTCGTGATCCTGGTCACGATCATCCCCGTGCTGATCGCCGCGCGCCTGACCGGCGGCGGAGGGGCGGCGAGGGTGCCGGCCGCCCGCTAGCCTAGGCCGACTCCAACCGGCTCTTCAGGTTTGACATCGCCCCGTTGTAGTTCTTCTTCACCGTCCCGCTGAAGACCGCGAGCACGAGCGGAAAGTAGAACGGGCCCTTGGTCATGGTGACGTGGCGATCGACGCGGGTTCCACCGGAGGTTGGCGTGAGGACCATCTCGTGGTGGAACACGGAGTTGGCGTCCTCCGCGTCGAAGGCGACGCGGTTTGGGGCATCCAG
>DASXBE010000035.1:0-9737 GCA_036491815.1 Candidatus Dormiibacterota bacterium
GGCATCGACCTCGAGGTCGCGCCGAAAGAGGTCATGTGCATCGTCGGGCCGTCCGGTTCGGGCAAGAGCACCTTTTTGCGCTGCATCAACCACCTGGAGAAGATCGACGCGGGCCGGCTCTCGGTCGACGGGGAGCTCGTCGGCTATCGGGAGAGCGGGGATCGGATCTACGAGCTGCCCGACCGAGACGTTTGCAAGAAGCGCTCCGAGATCGGCATGGTCTTCCAGCGCTTCAATCTCTTCCCGCACATGACCGCGCTGGAGAACGTCATCGAGGCGCCGATCCGGGTCAAGAGGGAGTCGTCCTCGAGCGCCGCGGAGCGGGCGCGCTCTCTCCTCGGGCGGGTCGGCCTCGCCGACAAGGTGCATGTCTACCCGAACCAGCTCTCGGGCGGCCAGCAGCAGCGCGTCGCCATCGCGCGGGCGCTGGCGATGCAGCCCAAGCTCATGCTGTTCGACGAGCCCACCTCTGCTTTGGACCCTGAGCTGGTGGGCGAGGTCCTCGACGTGATGCGCGGCCTGGCCGCCGACGGCATGACGATGATCGTGGTCACGCACGAGATGGGCTTCGCGCGCGAGGTCGGCGACAGCCTGGTTTTCATGGACGGCGGCGTGATCGTCGAATCAGGGAAACCCAAGGAGGTCCTCTCGGATCCCCAGCACGAGAGGACGCGGCTCTTTCTCTCGAAGGTCCTCTAGGCCGAGCGCGCCGCCCTCCAGTCCTTCCAGTCCTGCCTCACGCGGCGCCCCATCTTCGTCGCGGCGTCTCGCAGCCAGCCCTGCTTGCGCCTTGTCAGGTCGAGGGTGATCGCCCGCGCGGCGCCGTGCGAGCCGAGGTGGATGTTGGCAGCCTCCCACCCCATCGTCTTCAGCAGCCGGCCCTCGTCCCGCAGCGCCGGAAGGGACGCCAGCGGGATCCGGCTGCAGTCGGGCGACAGGCGGCGCACGAGCCACCCTTCGCGCACCTCGGTCATGGGGTCGGGTGACCGCACCGCCCGGGCCAGGATGTCCAGATAGAGGACGCGAGACGACGCATGCGCGGGATGCGCCCACTCCCACGCGGAGGGGGCGAGCGCCTTGACCTCGTGGGCGATCAGAGCGCCGTGCCACTCGCCAAGGCCGACGAGGCGCTCGCGGCCCAGGCTGCCCACGCCTGAGCGCCGGCGCACGAAGCGCACGCGACCGACGGCGTCGGGCAGGCTCTGGAGCACCAGCTCCTGGACCTTCGGCGAAAGCGGCCCACGCGCCGTCGGCAGCCCGTTCAGGCTGCTCCAGAAGACGACCGGGTCGCGCAGCCGGCCGGTCGCGAGCTTGCGCAGCCAGCGGTCGTTTTCGGCCAGCACGATGGGCTTCCCTCCGGCGCGGAGCGCCGCCGAGTACCCGCCGAGAATCGCGGCGCAAGCCTCCTTGAGGTTGATCGTGAGGTGGCCCTCCGCCGCGGCGAGCCCGGCGCTGGTGGCGAGGCGGACCAGGTCGAACGTGTAGGGGAGGTTGGTCGCCTCGTCGAAGTCGTTGACGCCCCAGACCAGGCGCCCCTCGTCGTCGCGCCAGGTGCCGTAGTTCTCGACGTGGAGGTCGCCCACGGCCAGGACGCGCGGCGCCTCTGTCAGGTCCGGCAGCTCCTCCGGCCAGAGCTCGGACCAGCGGTAGAAGGTGGCGCGCAGGAAGGTGAACGCGTCGGCCGACATCTGCTGGTGCTTGTAGTCGAGATCGTCGCGACGCAGTCGCACGTGCTCGCCGAGCCAGCGCTCGAATCTCCGCGTCGCATCAGTGATCTCCGCAGCCACGGTTACATACGTATTGTCGGTTGCCGAACGAGCTCAGATTGAAATGCGATCCGCTTAACCTGCCGTTAACGGAGCGATTCGCCCGGAGCGGAGCCCTCCCAGGCCGTGGTTTCCCAGTTGTCCTTGCGGCCGTCGAGCGGCATCCACGGAGGCAGGTCCATCAGCAACGCCTGGCTGAGCGCGGCCGCGTACGGCTCGTACCCCTTGCGCAGGTTGCTGAGGCGCTCGCGGAAGAGCTCGGCGTCGACGGCGATGCCGGCGTCCGCCAGCAGGCTGTGGATGACCTGGAACTCCGCCTCCGAAAGGCGGTCGGGCGCGTCGAAGCGCGGCGCCGCACGAAGCACCTGGCTCAGGTCCCCCAGGGCGTGCCGCCCAATCGCGTACACCCGGCGCGCGGTCCAGGTCCGGCCTTCCGCCTTCGCGGCCTGCCAGATGGTCGAGACGTCCATGATCGCCGTGAGCGCGGCGAGCCACGACTGGTTCTCGTGCTGAGACCGGAAGTAGCTCAGCACCTGGTAGGACAGATGGCTCTCCAGCAGTTCCGCGGTCCACTCCTCCCACCGGGCCAGGAGCGGGCGGAGCTCGTCCATGGCGCCGGCCTCGATGGCACGCCTGTAGAGCTCTCCCGCGCTGGGCGGGGAGCCCGCCCACTCGTCGAGCATCGAGATCGCCGTCTCGCGCCCGGAAAAGCTCTGGTACAGCACCGGCAGGTATGAGATGACCACCGCCAGGAAGCCGAATCCGACGCCGGCTTCCACCACCGTGATGAAGCGCGCGAGGTCGGTCTTCGGCGTGAAGTCGCCGATCCCCAGCGTGGTGAAGGTCGTCCCGCTCACGTACAGGTGATCCTGTCCCGAGAGGCTGGTGTCGAAGCCCGCCGCCCACAGAAGCAAAGCGAACGCCACCACGAGCAGGGCGCCCCAGAGCAGGATCAGGACCAGAAGCGAGATCGGGCCGTAGGTGCTGAGAAAGGTCTCGCGCCGGTCGCCTGGAGGCATCCGCCGGCCGATCGCCGCCCACGGTCTCCACGTCGAGCGATAAAAGACCTTGGAGACGCGCACGCCGCTCACGCGCCGCGGCAGGATGACCGTCTCGAACGTGTCGCGCAGCACGATGAAGGCCAGGCCGAGGCCGGCGAGCGCGGCGACTATCTGCATGCGAGCATCCAACCGCTGATCATCGCGGGAAATTCACGGCCGCGCCCGCCTCAGCCGGCAGGCTCCGGAGCCGCGAGGCGCACGGTGGATTCCTGGAGCGCGAGGGCCAGCGACCCGAGCAGCTCGGCCCTCTCGACGAACGCCGCCGCCCTGACGTCGACCCGCTCGGCGGCGGCCTGCACCGCGTAGCGCCGGATCGACTCACGGAGCGGGCGCAGCAGCACCTCGCCGGTCCGGCTCAGCAGTCCACCCACGATCACCCTGTCCGGGTTGATCAGGTTGCAGAGGCCGGCCACGGCGACGCCGATCGTCCTCCCCGCGTCGGCGACGGCCCGGCTGCACCGCACGTCGCCCGCCGCGGCGAGCTCGACGATCCGCGACAGGCTGAGGCTCTCACCCCCCACAGGCCCGACGAGCTGCACGATCGCCGGCCCGGAGGCCACCGTTTCGAGGCAGCCCCGATTCCCGCAGTAGCAGAGCGCGCCGGAGTCGTCGAGCGTCGTGTGCCCGATCTCGCCCGCGGTCCCCGTCGCGCCGCGCAGCAGGCGGCCATCGATGACGATGCCCGCGCCGAGCCCTGTCGCCGCCTTGATGTAGGCGAAGCTCGAGCAGTCGCGGCCGGCGCCCCAGGTCAGCTCGGCGAGCGCCCCGAGGTTGGCGTCGTTCTCGATCTCGACGGGCAGACCAAGGCGCGCCCGCATCTCGTCGGCGATCTGAAGCCCGACCCAGCCGGGCAGGATGGTGGCCGACCCGGCGGTGCCGTTTCCGCGGTCGACCGGCCCCGGGATCCCGACGCCCGCCCCAATCACGTCGCGGCGCTCCACCCCCGTCTCGGCCAGCAGCTCGTCGAACATCCGCGAGGAGGCGCCGATGGCTTCCATGGCGCGGCGGTTCACGTCGAGCTCGCAGCGGCGCTCCCCGAGGACGTGGCGCGCCAGGTCGGCGATGGCCACCTGGACGTGGCTGTGCCCGAAGTCGACGCCGACCACCGCCTTGGCCGGGTCTCGGAGCACGAGCTGCACGCCGGGCCTGCCGCCCCGCACCTCGGAGGCCTGGATCGCGTCGTCGCGGACCAGTCCGCCGCCCTTCATCTCGGCGATGAGGGTTGAGACAGTGGTGCGCGACAGCCCGGTCGACCGTGCGATCTGCGCCTGGCTGAGCCTCCCGTGCTCCCGCAGCACCTCGATCACCCGCTGCCGGTTCCGGCTTCTCAGCCACCCGAGGGTCCCGTCGCCTTGCTTGTTCATCCGGCAGCCGAATCATGGCCCGATTCGGCGGTTTGTCAAGAGCCCGGACATTCTCCGGGGCGTCACCCGCCGCGTTCTTGACAAACTGGAGGGCCTGGGCCATGCTCTGCGGGGCTCTCTGAGTAAGACCTGCTGCCGGCGCACTCTCGCCCCGGGTCTGGGAAGGACCGGGAAGAAGGCTGCAGGAAAAGAAAATCAAAAGAGGTAAGTGCGCATGAAGTTAGGCAAGCTGGCCCCCGCATTGATGGTCGTGGGGCTCGCCCTCATGGCCTGCGGCGGCAACAACAACAACAACGCTTCGAACTCGCCGAGCGTGACCGTTCCGTCCGACCTGAGCGTGAGCTCGTTCGACGCGAACTTCACCTACATGCCCAAATTGAAGAGTCTCGTGTCGGCGGGGCATGGGCTCGTGGGAGTCATCCTCCCGGACACCACCACCTCGGCCCGCTACACGGCGTATGACCTTCCCTATCTCAAGAAGGCGTTCGACGCCGCCGGCTACACCACGTCGCAGTACACCATCGGCAACGCCCAGGGCAGCACCACCTCGGAGCTCGCGCTCGCCCAGGCCGACATCAGCCAGGGCGCGACCGTCCTGATGATGGACCCGACCGACAGCAACACCGGCTCGGCGATCCAGCAGCTCGCCGCGCAGAAGGGCGTCAAGCTGATCAGCTACGACCGCGCCACCTTCACCGGCACCAACACCTACTACGTGAGCTTCGACAACGAGAAGGTCGGCGAGCTCATCGGCACCGGCTTCACCCAGTGCGTCACGTCTTGGGGCGTGACCAACCCGAAGGTGTTCACCCTCAACGGCGGTGAGAACTCCGACCCGAACGCGATCTCGTTCGCCATGGGCTACAACAAGGTCGTCTGGGGCGACTCGGTCGCGCAGGAGACCGTCGGCAAGACCAACAACGGTTTGACGCTGGTCGGCGACAAGGTCGCCACCAACTGGGACAACCCGACCGGCGCCACGATCTTCCAGCAGGCATACACCACCACCCCCGGGATCAACGCGACGATCGAGGCCAACGACGGCCTTGCGGGCGCCGTGATCGGGGTCCTCAAGAGCAAGGGCGTGCAGGCCAAGAAGGTCCCGACGACCGGCCAGGACGCAACCCTCGCCGGAATGGAGAACACGCTGCTGAACTGGCAGTGCGGCTCCGTCTACAAGCCGATCTACCTCGAGGCCCAGGACGCCGTGGCCCTGGCGACCGTCCTGCGCGCCGGCCAGACCGTGCCGACAGCGCTGGTCAACAGCACGACGACGCCGCCCTCCGGCGTCACCGGCACCCAGCAGCCCGCTTCGCTTCTGACGGCGGTGTGGGTCAATGCGGCCAACATGAACACAACCGTGATCAAGGACGGAGCGATTGACAAGACCGCTCTGTGCACGGCCGTGACGGCAGCCGTCTGCACTGCCGCCGGCATCTCGTAACCGAAAACCAGTGATGACGCCGCCGCCCTCGCGCGGCGGCGTCAATCCATCCACAATCTAAGGAGTGGAAAACACGGTGGCAGCGGCCGAGGTGTCACCTGCTCCAGGGCAAGCCCTCCTTCAGATCAGAGGACTCGACAAGCACTTCGGCCCGGTCCAGGCGCTGTACCACGTCGACCTCGACCTACCCGCCGGCAAGGTCACCGCGTTGTGCGGGGACAACGGCGCCGGCAAGACAGTGCTGACCAAATGCATCGCCGGCATCCACCAGGCAGACCACGGTGAGTTCCTCTGGAACGGGCAGGCGGTCCACATCCGCAGCCCGCGGGACGCGGCACGGCTCGGCATCGAGACCGTCTACCAGGACCTCGCACTCGCGGACAACCTCGACATCGTGCAGAACATGTTCCTGGGCCGCGAGCGACTGCGGAACGGGCTGCTCGACGAGGACAGCATGGAGCGATCCGCCGCCGAGACGCTCGCCGGCCTGCGCGTCACCACGGTGAAGTCCATCCGCCAGCCCGTGGCCTCGCTCTCGGGCGGCCAGCGCCAGTCCGTCGCGGTGGCCAAGGCGGTGATGTGGAACTCCAAGCTGGTCATCCTCGACGAGCCGACCGCCGCGCTGGGCGTGGTGCAGACCAAGATGGTCTTGGAGCTGGTCCGGCGGCTCGGCGACCGCGGCCTCGCCGTGCTCTTGATCTCGCACAACCTGAATGACGTGTTCGAGGTGGCTGACCGAATCGCGGTCATGTACCTCGGGCGGTTGGTCGTGCAGGACGATCTCGCCAGGTTCGACCGCCAGAAGCTCGTCGAGTACATGACGACGGGAGGCCAGAGCGGAACCGATGGCGCGCGAACCCGGGAGACCTGACGTGGCCGATCCGGCACCAGAGCGCGCGCCCGACCTGACCGCAGCGCCGGAGGCGGCCCAGGTCGAGGTCCCGCCGGAGCTCGTCGCCCAGTCGCTTGGCGACTACGTGCGAGGCCTGATCGGCCGGATCAGGGCCGGCGAGAGCGGCGTCCTGCCCGTGATCGTCGGCCTGGTCGCGATCATGGTCGTCTTCCAGGTGATCAGCCCTGGTCACGTCTTCCTGTCGTCGGGCAACCTGGTCAACCTGTTCCAGCAGAGCGCGGTGTTCATGGTGCTCGCCATGGCGGAAGGTTTTGCGCTCGTGCTGGGAGAGATCGATCTCTCTGTGGGCTACGTCGGCGCCGTCGGGGCGGTGGTCGGAGTCCAGCTCGTGCAGCCCGTGACGACCAACTGGCCCTGGTGGGCGGCGATCGTGGCCGCTTTGCTCGTCTGCGCGGTGATCGGGGCGGTGCAGGGCACCCTGATCACACGGCTCCGCCTGCCGTCGTTCATCGTCACGCTCGCCGGCTACCTGATCTTCAACGGGGTGATGCTGATCCTTCTCCTGCTGGGTCCCTTCTCCGGCGCCCCAAACCTGATCGGCACAAGCAACAACGAGATCATCCTGCACGACCTCATGTGGGCCAACATCGACCCCACCATCAGCTGGATCGGCATGGCGATCGTGGTGGCCGCGATCGGCCTGTCGCTCTGGTTCCGCGACTCGCGCAGACGACGCAGCGGGCTGGTCGCTCCGCCGCCCAGCCTCACCCTGATCAGGATCGCCATGATCGCCGCGGTCGCGATCGTCGTGGTTGCGATCTGCAACCAGAACCGAGCCAACCTGGGCACGCTCGAAGGCGTTCCGTGGTTCATTCCCATCGTGCTCGTGGTGCTCGGGGCCTGGACCATCCTCCTGGGCCGCACGAAGTACGGGCGGTACCTGTACGCCATCGGGGGCAACCCGGAGGCTGCCCGCCGGGCGGGCATCAACCTCGCCCTCGTCAGAACGGCCGCCTTCGCCCTTTGCTCCTTCACGGCCGGCATCGCCTTTCTCCTCTATGCCTCGCTGCTCAGCGGCATGTCGAACAACGTGCAGGGCGGCCAGTACGTGCTGTATGCGGTCGCCTCGGCCGTGATCGGCGGGACCAGCCTGTTCGGCGGCCGCGGCAAGCCGCTTCACGGCGTGCTGGGCGGTCTCGTGATCGGGGGTATATACAACGGCATGTACCTGCAGGGCTATGACGTGCAGGACGAGTTCATCGTCACCGGCCTGGTCCTCATCGCGGCCGTCACCATCGACTCCCTGTCCCGCCGCGGGTCCACGTCGGGGGGCAGCGTCACCCGGATCTGAGGCGGATGGCGCCCGGCCCCGGCCAAGGTGTGGGAATCGCCCGCGCTGGGTAAACGTTCTTCTGATATGGCAACCCCAAAGTCCGAACTCCTCCCAGTCCTCCCCATGGACGACGTCGTCGTCCTCCCCCACATGTCGGTCACGCTCGCCGTCGAGGGCGACGACCAGAAGGCCGCGATCGAGGCCGCCCGCCAGGGTGGCCGGCTCATCCTCCTGGTGCCCAGGATCGAGGGCAAGTTCGGCGCGGTCGGCACGGTCGGCCGCCTGGGCGACTCGGCCGACCTCCCCACCGGCGCCGAGGCCTTCATGATCCGCGGCGAGTACCGCGCCCGCCTCGGCAGCGGCCAGGCGGACATCGGCGGCGCGCTGTGGGTCAAGGCGGACCCCCTGCTCGACCCCGAACCCCCGACCGAGCGCTCGGTCGAGCTGGCGCGCGAGTACCGTGCGCTGCTCGAGAACCTCGTGGAATCCCGAGGCGTGCCGCAGGTCATCCAGTTCCTCCGGGTCGCCAAGACCCCGGGCCACCTGGCGGACCTGGCGGGCTACTCGCCTGACCTGTCGACCGAGCAGAAGCTCGAAATTCTGGAGACCCTCGACCTCGAGAAGCGCCTGGAGACCCTGATCCGCTGGACCAAGGCCATCCTGGCCGACGCCTCGCTCAAGGAGAAGATCCGCAGCGACGTCGCCGAGGGCATGGAGAAGACCCAGCGCGAGTTCCTCCTGCGCCAGCAGATGGAGGCGATCAAAAAGCAGCTGAACGAAGGGCAGAGCGACGTCGTCTCGACCTACCGCGAGCGAATCGCAAAGGCCGGCATGCCGGAGGCTGTGCTCACCGAGGTGAACCGCGAGCTCGACCGCCTGGAGCGGACGAGCGAGCAGAACCCCGAGTACGGCTGGATCCGCACCTACCTCGACTGGATGCTCGACATCCCGTGGAACGTGCGCTCGGACGACAACTACGACCTGGTCGAGGCGCGCCGCATCCTGGACGAGGACCACACCGGCCTGTCGGACGTGAAGGACCGCATCATCGAGTTCCTCGCCGTGCGCAAGCTGCGCCAGGAGCGCGGGCTCGAGGTGCTCAGCGGTCGTGGATCGGGCGCGATCATCACGCTCGTCGGTCCTCCGGGAGTTGGCAAGACCTCGCTCGGAGAATCTGTCGCGCGCGCGCTGGGCCGCAAGTTCACGCGCGTGTCGCTCGGCGGAATCCGCGACGAGGCGGACATCCGCGGCCACCGCCGGACTTACGTCGGCGCTTTGCCGGGCCGCATCGTGCGCGCCCTCAAGGATGCCGGCACGAAGAACCCGGTGATCATGCTCGATGAGATCGACAAGGTCGGCAGCGACTGGAGAGGCGACCCCTCGGCCGCCCTGCTCGAGGTGCTCGACCCGGCCCAGAACCACACCTTCCGCGACCACTACCTGGAGGTCGACCTCGACCTCTCGGAGGTGCTCTTCATCCCCACGGCGAACGTGTCCGAGACGATTCCCGCGCCGCTGCTCGACCGCATGGAGCTGATCCGCCTGGACGGCTACACCGAAGAGGAGAAGGTGGCGATCGCGCGCGATCACCTGCTCGCCCGGCAGCTGAGGCACGCGGGCCTGAAGCCAGAGGAAGTGACCGTCAACGACGCGGCGATCATGAAGGTGATCACGGACCACACGCGCGAGGCCGGCGTCCGCAACCTCGAGCGCGAGCTGGGCAAGATCACTCGCAAGATCGCGACCAAGGTCGCGAAGCACGAGCTGGAGCCGCCCGTCGCGATCACGCCCGAGCGCGTGCGCGAGTTCCTCGGCAAGCCGAGGTTCGACAACGAGGTCGCCATCCGCACGGCGGTGCCGGGCGTGGCCACAGGCCTCGCCGTCACGGGCACCGGCGGCGATGTGCTCTTTGTCGA
>DASXBE010000036.1:0-23586 GCA_036491815.1 Candidatus Dormiibacterota bacterium
AGCTGCACCGCGGGCTCGGCGGTCTTGACGACCTGGCTCAGCGCGCGCTGAGAGTTGCTGAGGACGGCGGTCTCGTCGTCCGGCACTCCGCTGACGACGAGGTACCTCCGCACCTCCTCGACGAGGTGCTCGAGCTCGACGTAGCGCGGGTGTACGAGGGGGACCTCCAGGCGGTGGATGTAGAGGTCCGCCCGGCCCTCGCCCGCCAGCGTGCCGGCCGCTCCGTAGTGGTCCGGGTGGATGTGGGTCACCACCAGGCGGCGGATGCGCTCCGCGCCGAGGTGCCGCAGTGACTGCCGGATGAGGTCGACGGATTCGTCCGAGTTCATGCCGCAATCGAGCAGGTCCGCCTCGCGCCCGTCGCGGAAGAGAAAGACGTTGACCAGGCCGTCCTCGAACGGGATGGGGAGGCGCAGCTCGAAAACGTCCGCGGCCACCTCGGTCAGCGCCAGCTGCGTGTCCACCCCGGCATTCTCCCCCCTCTAAGATGGTTTCAGTTCACCGCCGCGTTTTCACGGAGGGATCGATGTCTGAAGTCCAGCTGACACCCGACCAGATCGTCGAAGCACTGCCCAAGTACTTCGTGCCCGAGAAAGCCGGCACGACCAAGGCCACAATCCAGTTCGACCTCTCAGGACAGGAGGCGGGCAAGTGGTGGGTGAAGATCCACGACGGGGTCGCGGAATCCGGCAAGGGCGATCCCGGCGAGACTCCCAACCTGACGCTTCTGGCGGACTCCTCCGACTGGGTCAAGATCATGACCGCCCAGCTGGACCCGACCGCCGCCTTCATGCAGGGCAAGCTGAAGATCAAGGGCGACATGGGACTGGCGATCAAGATGCAGTCGCTCTTCAAGCGCCCGAGCTAGGCGGCCTGTCAGACGCGACCCTAGAAGGTAAACCGCCAGGTATCGAGCCGCGCGGACATCTCGCTCTCCAGGTCGAGCAGACCCGCGCCCGAGTGCAGGACCATGATCACGACGTGGTGCTGGGTGAGCGCTATGCGGCGGCCATCGTCGAGCTGCGCGGCCTGGACCGAGTCGCCCCATGAGATCGGCTGCTCCTTCGGCACGGGTTTGAAGTTGGCCTGGAGCCAAGAGGCGACGTCGGTGGCGCCGCCCCTCTCGTAGGTGGACAGGATCATGAACCCGAACAGGCCCACATGCGCGGTGCATTGCGACGGAGGCGTCGCCCCCGGCGGCAGTCCGGTGCAGGCCGGGTCGCTGGGCTCGGATTCCCTGCATCTCGTCAGGCAGGTGATGTCGAACGTCAGGTCCAGGCCCGGCGGGTTCTGGCTCCCCTGGGAGCGCTCGTTGTACTTCCAGGTGCCCGGGTAGCAAAAGCCCCAACCCGCCTGGAGGTCCTCGAAGGCGTGATCTCCATTCGCGCACTTGAGATCGCCCCCGATCTGCGCTACGCTCGGCACCGGTCGCGGGTTCTGTCCCGGTTGGCAACCGGCCAGGGCGAGCAGCAATGCGACGGCGGCCAGCGTTCGGCGGGGAGTCGGCATGAGGCGACTAATTGTGCGTGACCGGGTAGGCGAGCCGGAGTGCGCGTTGTGTCCATCGGAATCCAAACGTCGCCGGTGCCCGTACTCAGCTTGGAAGGAGTGTTTGCAAATGGCAACTCGAAGGAAGGACGAGGACGCGCCGGAAGAGAGGCTGGAGGCGGATAGGCGCCGGCTCGAGCTGCTGGCCGCGCAGTGCGGCGAGGAAGCCGGGCTCCATCGCCCGCTCAACGAGGTGGTCGGCGGCGTGATCACCGGGATTCCAGAGGAGACGGATCTCGCGCAGGCCCTGTCAGACCGGGAGACGTCCGACATCCTGGTCCACCTCCTCGATCAGAACCGCGAGCAGGTCGAACGCGCGCTCGAGCGCCTGCGCGAGGGCGCGTACGGCATCTGCGAAGGCTGCAGCACCCGCATCCCGGAGGCCAGGCTGAGCTTCCAGCCGGCGGCCACGCGTTGCGTCGAGTGCCAATCTCACTGGGACAGGATCAACGGCCGAAGCGCGTAATACCGGCGGCGTGCAGCCGGGCGTCCCGACGGGGGGAGGAGGTTGGGCCCCTCTCCCCGTCTTGCTGAGGGGCTAGGTCCGCCGCTCCGGACGGAGCAGCGCGGCGCCACCCACGGCCAGGCCGGCGACAACCATGACCAAGCCGATCCAGAACCAGTGGATGTCGCCGGTCATGAAGCTTCCGGGGATGAACCCGAGACCCTGCCCCGCAAAGACGGCGCCGGCCAGCACCACCAGGACGCCCACGACGACAATGCCCACTCTCACCGGGATGGGGTACCCAGGCGAGTTACGCGGGCCGGCCCCGGCTCAGATCCCCCCATAGACGACCGACTTCTCCTCCGTGTACTGCATGAAGGCCTCGACGCCGTGCTCCTTGCCGAAGCCCGACTGCTTGGTCCCGCCGAAGGGCAGCTCGTCGTGCGCGATGACCAGGGAGTTGACCCACGTGTAGCCGGCCTCGAGCTCCTGCACGCCGCGGTGCGCGGACGCCATGCTCGAGGTCCAGATCGAAGAGCCGAGCCCGAACGGGGTGTCGTTGGCGAGCCGGAGCCCCTCGTCCAGGTCCTTGATCTTGCGGACCGGGAGTGCCGGTCCGAAGACCTCCTCCTTCCACATCCGGGCGCCGTCGGGGACGTTGTCGAGGATGGTCGGTTCGATGAACCAGCCCTTCTCGTACCCTGCGCCCTTCGGCCGGCCGCCGCCGAAGAGCACCCTCGCGCCGTGGTCGACGGCATCCTTGATCTGCGCTTCGACCTCGGCCCGCTGAGCCTCGCTGTGCATGGGCCCCATGCGGCTGTCCTTGTCCAGGCCGTTGCCAGGCTTGAGCTTGGCGGCCCGCGCCACGAGCTTCTCCATCAGCGTGTCGTAGATGCCCTCCTGGACGTACAGGCGCTTGGTGGAGAGGCACTGCTGGCCGCAGTTGAAGAATCGGCCGACCGAGATGGCGCGAGCGGCGCCCTCCGCGTCGGCGTCGTCGAGGACGATGCACGGGTCGCTGCCTCCCAGCTCGAGGGTCACCTTCTTCAGGTGCTCGGCCGCTCTGGCCATGACCCGCTTGCCGGTCGGGGTGGACCCGGTCAGGGCGATCTTGCGGATCAGCGGGTGGTCGACGATGGCCTCGCCTGTCGCGGTGCCGAGCACGACGTTGATCACTCCTTCCGGCAAGCCGCCCTCGATCAGAGCCTCGATGCAGGCCAGCGTGGAGAGCGGTGTCGTGCTGGCGGGCTTCAACACCACGGTGTTCCCGGCCGCGATCGCGGGCGCGACCTTGTTCGCGGCAAGGGTCAGGGGAAAGTTCCAGGGCACGATCGCACCGCACACGCCGATGGGCTTGCGCACGACGAGCCCGTAGGTGGTCACGTCCGGCAGGCGGACATACTGGCCGTGGATCTTGTCCGCGAGGTCCGCGAACCAGCCGATGTTCTCGCCGAAGCGCTTGGCCTCGAGCCGGGACTCGAGCAAGGTCTTGCCCTGCTCCCTGGTCAGGAGGACCGCGATCTCCTCGACCTTGCCGAGCATGTGATTGGCCGCCTTGTGCAGGATCTCGCGGCGCTGGTTCGCCGGAAGCTTCGACCAGGTGGTGAAAGCTTTGGCAGCCGCGAGCGCGGCCCTGTCGACGTCGGCTGGCCCGCCCGCCGGCACCACATCGACCACCTCGCCGGTGGCCGGGTTGCGGACCTCATAGGTCTGACCCGACGCCGCCTTGGTCCGCTCGCCTTCGATGATCATCGTCGCCATTGCCCACCCCTTCGCATTGCCTGAATCCGGTTGCTTCGATAATTATCGGTGCCGTCGGCTGCACGCCGTTTGACTCGAAGGGAGGGGCTTGATATGTCGGTGAGGCTCGAGAAGGAAGGCGGCGTTGGAATCATCGTGCTCGACCAGCCGCCGGCCAACAGCTACGACCACGCGTTCCTGCGTGAGTTCGCCAGTGCCATCGACGACGCCAGGCTCGACGGCGAGATCCGCAACGTGGTCGTGACCAGCGCCTCGGAGAGGTTCTTCTCGGCGGGCGCGGACGTCAGCGTGTTCGCCAAGGGCTCGCCGCGCACGCGCTACATGCTCGCGCTGCTGGCGCACGAGGCCTTCCGGAAGATGGAGGCGTCCCCGCTGCTATTCATCGCGGCGATCGCGGGCCACTGCCTCGGCGGGGGGTTCGAGCTCGCGCTCGCATGCGACCTGCGCTTTGCGGCCGAGGGGAAATACCAGATCGGCCTGCCGGAGGTGAACCTTGGTCTTTTCCCCGGCTCCGGCGGGACCCAGCGCCTGCCGCGGCTCGTTGGCCTCTCAAAGGGCATCGACCTGATCGCCAACGCGACGACCATGTCGCCCGCGGAGGCCAGGGAGCTGGGGCTCGTGGACCAGCTCTTTCCAGACGCCGCCGCCTGCCGCCAGGGCGCGATCGACTATGCGGCCAGGCTGGCCGCCGGACCGAGTGTCGCCATCGGATGGTCGAAGCTCGCCATCACCCAGGGCTTCGGCGCCCCGCTGGACCTCGGCCTCGCCATCGAGCGCGCGGCGATCGGCCGCGTGTTCGTGAGCGACGACGCCGACGAGGGCATCAAGGCATTCAGCGAGAAGCGAAAGGCGGACTTCAAGGGCCACTGAGTTGCACCTCAAACCGCTTTACTCCGTGCGCTTTCGCTATCCGGCGGACTGGAGCGTGGCCATGACGGGGGAGGCCGGCAGGGAGGAGCGGCACTTCTACCTGGCGGAGGGCACGTGCTCGGGCCAGCTCCGCGGCACGTTTCGCGGGGCCAATCATCCACGCCGTCGGACGGACCTGACGTTCACGCCGGACTTCCAGGGCGTGATCGAGACCGACGACGGCGCGGTGGTCATGTTCGACTACCAGGGGTACGGCCGCGCCTACCCGCCGGGGCGGAGGCAGATCGTGACTGCCGCATGGCACACCACGGCGGACGACCGCTACAAATGGTTGAACGACGCGATTTGCGTAGGCGCGGGCGAGGTGCGGATGCCCGATCTGCCGCGCGATCAGGTCAAGCAAATGGACATCGAGCTGGTGCTCGACATCAGCGAGCTGATGTGGGAGCCGCCCGCGGATTGAGGTTTCCGTGGTAGGCTGCGCGGCTAGAAATTCAACCAGGGAGGTGGCGTTCGAATGACTGAGCTTGCGATGACCGTCGATCGGCCGTCGGCCGCCTCCGGAGCCGCTCTCTAAAGCACCCTCCGGCTCGGGCGGACCGTCATCGCCCACGCGTTTGTTCAACCGGAGGATTCGAGTTGTCCATCGAGACATCCAACCAGCTCACATCCCTGGGCTGGGACGGCAACTTCAACGAAAAGTTCATGGCGGGAGCGCTCGACGGCGAGGTGCCCGCCCGTGTCGTCGCGGACTACGGAGCCGAATATCTGGTCCACGACGGAAGCGAGCCCAGGCGCGCGATCGCCCGGCGGTCAGACCCCGCCGTCGGTGACTGGGTCGGGCTGCGAGAGGGCTCCATCTCGCGCATCGTCGAGCGCCGCACGGTTTTCTCCCGCCGCGCCTCGGGCGAAGCGAACAAGGAGCAGATCCTCGCGGCGAACGTCGACACCGCGTTCGTCATCGCCGCGGCCACGGACGTCAACCCGCGTCGGATCGAGCGCTATTTGACCATCGCGTGGCAGAGTGGCGCCACGCCCTACGTGCTCTTGACCAAGGCCGACGTCGTCACGGCGACCGACGACATGCGGGTTGAGCTGGAGGCGGTCTCGGTCGGCACTCCGGTGATCGTGACGAGCAGCGTCACCGGGGAGGGCATCGAGGAGATCGTCCGCCTGCTCCAGCCGGCCCGGACCGCGGTCCTGCTCGGCCCTTCGGGCGCCGGCAAGTCCACCCTGATCAACCGGATCGTCGGAACCGACCTGATGCGGACGCGGCTCATCCACCGCTCCGGCGAAGGGCGGCACATGACCAGCCACCGCCAGCTGGTGCAGCTGCCCCAGGGCGGGATGATCATCGACACGCCCGGCCTCCGCGAGGCGCAGCTGTGGGAGGGCGAGGATGCGCTCGGCAACCTGTTCGACGATGTGGAGCAGCTCGCGCTCAGGTGCCGGTTTCCCGACTGCGAGCACCGGACAGAACCCGGTTGCGCGGTCAAAGCAGCGCTCGCGGATGGCACCCTGGACGTCGACCGCCTGGCCAGCTACCGCAAGCTGCAGCGCGAGCTCCGCGCCATCGCCGCGAAAAGCGACGCTCGCCTGCGCCAGGACGAGCGCCGCAAGTGGAAGCAGATCGCGGTCGCGAACAAGACCCGCGAGCGTCTGCTGGGCCGGTGAGCTACGCGCGCCGGTGAGCGCCGTTCCAGAACGGGACGTGGCCCTTCGAGATCCGGTCGATGGTCCTGTCCGCCTGCGCCTGGGTGATCACCTTGTGGTCGACCAGCGTTTCGAGCCGCGGGCGCGCGGAGGCGATGAGCTTCGTCTCGAACTGCTCCTCCGTCATTCCCTTGTCCTTCGCCAGGTCGGAGACCTTCTGTCCCTGCCGAAGGTCCGCCCGCAGGGCCTTCGGGGTGATTGCCAGCACGTCGGCCTCCGACTCGAACACGGCGCGGGCGATGGCGCGGCGGTCGGCGCGCGGGTCCGGAGCGGTCGGCGTGGCCGCGGCCGAAGGCGTCGGTTTCGGCGTGGGGCTGGCGGCCTGCGCCAGCCCGCCGGCGAGGCCGAGGCTGAGCAGGGCGGCGGCGCCACCGGCGCCGAGGGTCTTGACTGCGATCGCTGAGAGCGGGTTCATGGGTTTTCTCCTCTTCGTGTTGATCGACCTCGATGGGGTCGACGCTCACGATGAGGTCACGCTGTCAAGCGGTCGTCGGCCGGGCGTCAGCCTTTTGTAACGCGGCCCAAGGGCTCTACCGGCCGATTGACTCGAGGTAGCCGCGGTGGTTGCGCGCGAGCTCGGTCATCGAATCGCCGCCGAACTTCTCGAGGAATGCGTCGGCGAGCGTCAGTGCCACCACCGCCTCGCCGATGACTCCGGCCGCCGGCACGACGCACACGTCGCTGCGCTCGTAGTGCGCCTCGACCTTCTCCCCCGTCCTCAGGTCAGCCGACTGCATCGGCTTTTTCATCGTCGAGATCGGCTTGATCGCCACGCGCATGTCGACTGGCTCACCGTTGGTCATGCCGCCCGTCAGGCCTCCCGCGCGGTTGGTCAGGTGGCGGAACCGGCCACCTTCGTGCTCGATCTCATCGTGGAATCGAGATCCCCGGTAGCTCACGCCCACGAACCCGGCCCCGAACTCGACGCCCTTGACCGCGTTGATCGAGAGGATCGCCTGGGCCAGCCTCCCGTCGAGCTTGCGGTCCCAGTGGACATAGCTGCCC
The DNA here is from genome assembly GCA_036491815.1 of Candidatus Dormiibacterota bacterium. Taxonomy (GTDB): domain Bacteria; phylum Chloroflexota; class Dormibacteria; order Dormibacterales; family Dormibacteraceae; genus DASXBE01. The sequence goes on from DASXBE010000036.1 coordinate 7,343, forward strand.
AGGCCAGGGGGCAGGCCGCGAGCGACCACCCGGAACGTGCCACCGAGCGTGTCGCCTAGCTCGCCGACCTCGTCGATCTCGGCGACCATGCGGCGTGACGCGTCTGGGTCCGGGCAGCGCACCGGCGAGGCCTCGATCTCATCGGTCGTCACCGTGTCCGTGTCGCATCCCTCGATGCCGATGTCGACGGTGCCGATCGACTGGGTGAAGCTCAGGATCTCAACCCCGAAGTTGCCGAGCAGCTTCCGAGCCACGCCGCCGGCCGCCACCCGCGTCGCGGTTTCGCGGGCGGATGAGCGCTCAAGCACGTTGCGGATGTCCTCGTGCCCGTACTTCAAGGCGCCCGCCAGGTCGGCGTGGCCTGGCCGGAGTCGCGTGACGGGCTTCGGCTCGAAGCCCTCCCTGTGCGCCGTCATCTGGGCGGTCCAGTTGGCGTGGTCCTTGTTTTCGAGCACCAGGGTGACCGGGCTGCCGACCGTGAACCCGCCCCGGACGCCGCTGGCAAAGCGCGCGACGTCGGTCTCGATCTTCTGGCGGCCGCCACGGCCGTGGCCACCCTGGCGGCGCGCCAGGTCCCGCCGCAGGTCATCCTCCGAGATCTCCAGCCCTGCGGGCAGCCCTTCGATGATGACCGTGAGCTGCGGCCCGTGCGACTCGCCGGCGGTCAGCCATCTGAGCACTCAGGCGATGATAGTGCGCGGTGGCCAGGGCCCTCGAGGTGGCGATGGTCGACGTGGGCGGCACGCTGTGGCCGAATTCCTGGCCGTTCCGCGAGTCGGACGGCCTGGGCCGGAGGCACAGGATCGCCGCCGCCCTGCCGGCGTTCGACAGCGAGAGGGTCACCGCCCTGGCGGATGACCTGATCCGGAGCAGCCGTCCGGGCGACGAGGCGCGCAGCGTGACGACGGAGACCGCGATGGCGGTCCCGGCCGAGGTGATGATCGCCGGTTGCCTCGCGCGGCAGGGCCTCCCTGTCGATGCTTCGAACGTCGCCCGCATCCGCCGCGCCATGTCGATCCCCGTGGCCGACCCGATGCGGCCGCTCCCGGGAGCGCGCGAGCTCCTCGCCGAGATCCACGCGCTCGGCATGCGCACCGTGATCGCGAGCAACACGTATTGGCGGGACGCGGACAGCTACTGGGATGACTTCCGCTTCCTCGGCATGGCGGAGCACGTCGACGCCATTGTCACCTCGGTCGACGCCGGCCATCTAAAGCCGCACCCCGCGGTGTTCCAGGCAGCGCTGCGGTGGGCGGGCGCGAGGCCCGAGCAGTGCGTGGTCATCGGCAATCGCGAGGAGAACGACATCGAGCCCGCGCTCGAGCTGGGCATGTGGACGATCCTCGTGCACCCCGACGACCCACCGCCCGCCGCCAGCCGCGCCCATGCGGTGGCGCCCGACCTCTGGTCCTGTGCTCTCGCGTTGAAAGTTATGCTCGACGGCGAAGCATGAAGGGCGAGATGGCGCGAGACGTCGAGCGCCTCGTCCTCGCCCTCGACGTCAACGGCGAGCGGACCGAGCTGCTGCTGCCGGTGCACAAGACGCTGCTCGAGGTGCTGCGCGAGGACATGCGTCTCACCGGTACGAAGCACGGATGCGAGCTGGGTGAGTGCGGCACCTGCACCGTACTCGTTGACGGCGCGCCACAGCTCAGCTGCCTGGTCCTGCCGGTGCAGATCGAAGGCAGGCGGGTCACGACCATCGAGGGCATGGCGAACGGCTCGGTGCTCCACCCCCTGCAGCAGGCGTTCGTGGAGTTGGGCGCCGCCCAGTGCGGCTACTGCACGCCCGGAATCCTCCTCGCCGCGAGGTCGCTGCTCGACGGCAGGCCACGCCCCACTCGCGAGGAGATCGGCGAGGCGCTGGCCGGCAACCTTTGCCGCTGCACGGGCTACGCCAAGATCCTTGACGCGGTCGAGCTCGCCGCGGAGCGCATGGCATGACCGAGCCGAATGGCTTCGCCGTCGTCGGCAAGCCTCTCCCGCGCGTGGACTCGGTGGCCAAGGTCACAGGCCGCTCGGTGTACGCCGACGACATGCTGCCCGCCCGCACCCTGCACTGCAAGATCCTCCGGAGCCCGCACCCGCACGCGCGGATCCTGGCCGTCGACACATCGGCGGCGCGCCGCATGCCCGGGGTGCTCGCCGTGATCACCGGCGCGGACCTGCCCATCAAATTCGGGATCCTCCCCGTCACGCAGGACGAGCGGGCGCTCGAGCACGAGAAGGTCCGCTACGTGGGCGACCCCATCGCCGCGGTCGCCGCCACCGAGGAGGAGATCGCCGCCGCGGCCTGCGACGCCATCGCGGTCGAATACGAGGTGCTCGAGCCGGTGATGTCCATCGAGTCCGCGCTGGCCGAGCCAAAGGACGAGCGGATCCAGGACTACGGCGGGCCTAACAACATTCACAAGCTGGTCGCCCTCGAGTTCGGCGACGTCGACGGAGGGTTCGCGCGGGCCGAGCATGTCCGCGAGGACGTGTTCTTCTTTCAGGGCAACACGCATCTTCCGATGGAGCAGCACAGCGCGCTTGCCACGTATGTGGACGGCAAGCTGACGCTGTGGTCGTCGACCCAGGTCGTGCACTACGTGCACCGTGCGCTGGCGAAGGTGCTCGAGATGCCCATGAGCCGGATCCGGGTCATCGGGGCGGCGCACGGCGGCGGGTTCGGCGGCAAGACGGATCCCTTCGCGCACGAGATCATCGTCTCGAAGCTCGCGATCGGGACCGGGCGGCCGGTCAAATGCACGCTCACGCGGGAGGAGGTCTTCTACGCGCACCGGGGTCGCCACCCGGTCCTGATGTGGGTGCGCACCGGCGTGTCCGGCGAGGGAAAGATCCTCGCCATGCACTTCCGCACCGCCCTCGACGGCGGCGCCTACGGCTCTTACGGGGTCGCCTCCACCTTTTATACGGGTGCGCTGCAGACGGTCACCTATGACATACCTGCCTACCGCTTCGAGGGGTGCCGAGTGTTTACCAACAAGCCGCCATGCGGCCCGAAACGAGGGCATGGCACGCCGCAGCCGCGATTCGCGCTCGAGCTTCACCTGGACAAGATCGCCCACGAGCTCGGCCTGCAGGGCGTGGAGCTGAAGCAGCGCAACTTCATCAGGCCGATGACCCGCACGGTGAACTGGCTTCGCGTCACCTCGTGCGGGCTCGAGGAGTGCACCGAGCGCGTCATGACAGCCTCCGGCTACATGAAACGCGAACGCCGGGCGGGCCATGGCATGGGTTTTGCGATCTCGAGCTATCTCTCAGGCGCGGGCACGGCGATCTACTGGAACGACATGCCGCACTCGGAGGTGCAGATCAAGGTGGACCGCGGTGGTGTCACCGCCTACTGCGGCGCGATGGACATCGGCCAGGGCTCCGATTCGGTGCTTGCCACCATCGTCGCCGAGGAGCTCGGCCTGCAGCCCGCCGACATCCGGCTCGTCACCGCCGACACCGACACCACGCCCATCGACCTCGGGTCCTACTCATCTCGTGTCACCTTCATGGCAGGCAATGCCGCGCTGGAGGCGGCGCGCAAGATGCGCGCTCTCCTCGTCGAGGCGGTGGCGGCGAAAACGTCGAAAGATCCCGAGACGATCCGGGTCGGCGACGGCCGGATGGGCGAGGTCAGCTTCGAGGAGGCAAGCGTCCTCGCCGAGGCGCGTTTCGGCACCCTGACCACCGCGGGCAGCTACACGCCCCCGAAGCTCGCAGGGCCATACAAGGGATCGGGCGTCGGCCCGAGCCCTGCCTACAGCTACTCGGCCTGCGTGGTCGACCTCGATGCGGACGCCCGCAGCGGCCTGGTCAAGGTGAACAAGGTCTGGATCGCGCACGACGTGGGCCGCGCGATCAATCCTCTTCTGGTCGAGGGCCAGGTCGAGGGCAGCGTGTACATGGGCCTCGGCGAGGCGCTCATGGAGGAGCAGGCGTTCCGCAAGGGGCTGCACAAGTGGCCCTCGATGCTCGAGTACAAGTCGCCGACCTTCGTCGACATGCCCGAGGTGCAGACCTTCCTCGTCGAGACAGTCGACCCTGAAGGCCCGTACGGAGCGAAGGAGGCGGGCCAGGGTCCCTTGCTGCCGGTCCCGCCCGCTGTATGTGCCGCGGTGCACGACGCGCTCGGGATCTGGATCGACGAAGTTCCGGCCACGCCCGAGAAGGTGGTCGAAGCGCTGCGGCGCAAGGCCAAGGGCGAGCCGCCACGCTACGGCCCGTCCAGGTTCCCGACCATTCCATTCCCCGACCCGATCAAGGCCGAACCCCCGGCGCACGGGCAGCTCTAGATGCTCCGACTTCCACGACTCAAGTACCTGCGGCCCCGGAGCGCCCGCGAGGCGGCTGCGATGGCGGCAGAGCTGGGTCCGCGCGCGATGTTCGTCGCCGGCGGCACCGACCTCTTCCCAAAGCTGAAGCGGCGCCAGTTCGAGATCGACACGCTGATCGGGCTCGGCTTCCTTGGGCACGGCATACGCGCCGGGGCGGCCGAATGCCATATCGACGCGGGCGCCACTCTCGCCGCCATGTCGGGCGACGTGCGGCTGACGGCCGGGTTTGCCGGCTACGCCGAGGCGGCCGGCCTGGTCTCCTCTCCCCCGCTTCGCAATGCCGGCACCGTGGGCGGCAACCTGTGCGTGGACACGCGGTGCAACTACTACGACATGACCTATGAATGGAGAAAGGCCGCGGGCTTCTGCCTGAAGAAGGATGGAGACATCTGCCTGGTCGCCCCGAGCAGCCCCCGCTGCTGGGCGGTCTCGTCGTCCGACACCGCCCCGATGGCGATGGCCCTCGATGGCGTGGTGACTCTGGCCGGGCCCGACGGCGACCGCGAGCTTCCGGTGGCGGCGCTCTATCGGGACGACGGGATCGACTACATGGCGAAGCAGCCGAGCGAGGTCGTTACCCGCATCCGCCTGCACGCCCCCCCGGGCACGAGCAGCGCGTACGTGAAGCTGAGGCGGCGGGGCTCCATCGACTTTCCGATCGCCGGTGCGGCGGTCGCCATCCAGCTCGACGGGAACGTCGTGTCGCGCTGCCGGATCGTCCTCTCGGCGGTGGCCTCGCATCCCCTCGAGGCCACCGCGGCTGAAGAATTCCTGACAGGAAAGAAGGCCGACGAGGATGCGATCGGCGAAACTGCAGACATCGCCGCCAAGCCCGCCAAACCTCTCGACAATGCCGACCTCAGCCACTTCTGGCGGAAGCGGATGGTCCGGGTCGTCGTGGAGCAGGCTCTGCGTCGCGCGGCGACCGCTGAAGGCGGCTCGCGGGTTAACCTTTCGGTTTAGGTTCTCTGATCATGCAAATCCAAAAGTTCCAATCAGCGCAGGGCATGGTCGAGTACGCCCTGATCCTGGCTTTGATCGCCCTCATCGTCGTGATCGCCCTGATCGCGACCGGCGGTCAGCTGATCAACCTGTACTCCAACATCACGGCGACCATGTGCAACTACCACGTGGGGTGCTGACCCACTCAGAGCGACCGCGATCCCGTGCTCGGTGGTTAAGGTGATGGGTCGCCAACCAGAATGAAACGCTCCACGAGGACGCAATCGGCTCAGGGCATGGTGGAGTTCGCGCTCATCCTGGCGCTCGTGGCCCTGGTCGTGATCGTCGCCCTGCTGGTGACGGGCAAGCAGGTCATCAACCTCTACTCCGACATCGTCGTCACGATGTGCAACTACCACGCGGGCTGCTGAAGCGGCCCCAGGCCCCCCGGTCAGCCGACTAGTCCGGAAGCGCTGAGGCGGCAGCTCCCGCCGCCCGCTCCGCGTTCGCCCTCACCGTCGCGAAGTCACGCCGCGCCAGCGCATCGGCCGGGAAGAGCGAACCGGTCAGGCCCACCGCCCTGACCCCGAGGCGCAGGTACGCGGGGATGTCGGCGATCGGGACCCCGCCCGAGACCCAGAACGGGACCCCGCCCATCGGACCGTTGAGCGCCTCGATATAGGAGGGACCGCCCACGGGCGTGATGGGAAAGATCTTGACGATCCCCGCGCCCGCGACCCGCGCCTGGTAGACCTCGGTCGGAGTCAGCGCGCCCAGGACGCATAGGATGTCCTCCTGGCGGCAGGCCTCGGCGACCTCGGGCAGGACGACCGGGGTGACCACGAACGAGGCGCCCGCGTCCTTGGCCTCGCGCACGGCGCCGGGGTCCCACACCGTCCCCACGCCCACGGGATACCGGCCGCCCGTCGTCGCGATGAGTCCGCGGATCATTTCGAAGCACGAGGGAACGGTCTTCGTCACCTCGATCGTCCTGACGCCTCCCTCCATCGCCGAGAGGCAGGCCTGGAAGCCGGCGTCGGAATCGTCCGTGCGCAGCACGCCACAGAGACGGTTGGGAAAGACCTCGGCGATAGTCCGCACAGCCAGCCTGAGGATATCCGCTCACCGCACTGAAACTCAGGCTTTGCTTAGACTGGTACATACGTATGACAGGGGCGCCGACGGCCACCGAAAGCACCCGTGAGCAGATCATCCACGCGGCTGCCGACTCGCTCCTCGAGAACGGCTACTCGGGCACCAGCGTCCGCGCCATCGCCTCGCGGGCCGGGGTCGCGATCGGCAACCTGCAGTACTGGTTTCCGACCAAGTCCGAGCTGCTGGTCGAGGCCTGGCGCTACCTGACCGCACGCTCCGTCGAGGAGCTCAGGCTGGCCCTGAACCAGCTGACAGATCCCCTGGAGGTCCTCGAGGTCGGCGTGGAGTCGCTTTGGGACTCCCTGCGCAAGCTCGGCGACGTGCAGCTGGCCGCCTTTGACCTGCTGGTGCAGGCGCCCCGCACCGAGCGGCTGCGCGCCTACCTGCCCGAGCTCTTCACCCGTTATCGCGAGGTCATCCAGGAACAGCTCGACCGCCTCGAGGAGGACGGCCGGATCCGCCTCACCGTGCCCCGCGAGGTGCTCGTCCCGCTGGTCCTCAACACGGTCCTCGGTTTCGGCCTGTACTACGTGGTCACCCGCGACGACGAGTCGTGCCTGCGCGCGCTTTCGGCCTTCCGGCAGCTCGCCGGCAGCCTGATCGAGGCGGTGTGATGGCGCCGGTACAGGCCGTCGACCGCGAGCTCGACCGCCTGGAGGGCCTGTGGTCCGAGGGGCTCTCCGCCACATACACCTCCTACCTGGATGCGGTTGCGTCATACGAGCGCGCGGCCCGGCCCAAGCTCGCGCTGGCGGCCGCGATGATCGAGGTCGGCCTCCGGCTGCAGGGCCTGGGCGACCGGGCGGCACCACCCTCGACACTCCTCATCGGCGACCTCTGCCTGGCACGCGCTTCCCGCCTGCTGGCCGGGGCGGCCTCCCAGGCTGTCCAGGTCGCCTTCGCCAAAGCGATCGAGACAGTGGCCGCGGCCGCGGCCGCGGGCGTCGAGACCGTGCCCACGCGGGCGCTCCTGCTGAACGCCCTCGAGGCTGGTCGATGAGCGGCGCGAGGATCGAATTCGAGACCACAGCAGCCACCCAGTTCGTCGACATCACCGATCGGCTGCGGGAGGCGGTGCGGCGCTCGGGCCTGACCAGCGGACGGATCCACCTTCAGTCCCTTCACACCACGGTCGGACTCGCCATCAACGAGAACGAGCCGCTGCTCCTCCAGGACTTCAAAAGCCTGCTGGAGCGGCTGGCGCCGCACGAGGCGAACTATCAGCACGACGACTTCACGCGCCGGGTCGACATCGCGCTCGACGAGCCCGTCAACGGGCACGCCCACTGCCGCCAGCTCCTGCTCACCGCTTTCGCGACGCTGCTCGTCGAGGATCGGGAGCTCGTCCTCGGCCGGTGGCAGTCGGTCTTCGCCGTCGAGCTGGACGGGCCCCGGCACCGGGAGCTCGCCATCCAGCTCGAGGGCGACCGCGCTGCGGGCGCCGTGAACGCAGGCGCCGAGTCCCTGGTCGAGCTGGAGCTCGCGCGCCAGCTGACGGTCGACCCCGAGCCGGTCGGCGCGCCCATGCGGCGGCTTGTCGAAGCCGGTGGAAAGCGGCTCCGCCCGAAGCTCGTCCAGCTGACCGCTAGGATCGGCCCACGGCAGGAACCCCTTCGGGCGGCCGAGCTCGCGGCGGCCGTGGAGCTCCTGCACAACGCCACGCTGATCCACGACGACTATGTCGACGAGAGCACCCACCGGCGCGGGCGGCCCACGGTCGCGGCCGCCGAAGGACCCGAGCGCGCGATCGCGGTGGGCGACTACTACTTCGCCAAGGCGACCCGCCTGATCGCGGAGATCGGCGACCGCGAAGTGACCACGATGATGGCGGAGGCGCTGGAGGCAATCTGCGCATCGCAGATCGACGACGTCGCGCTCCGCGGCGCTTACCCTGGCGACCGCGACTCGTACCTGCGGGTGATACGAGGCAAGACGGCCGCCCTCTTCGCCGCCGCGTGTGCCTGCGGCGCCCTCCTTTCCGGGGCCCCCGCTGACGTCGTGGAGGCCCTGCGCCGGTACGGCGACCTGCTCGGGACCGCCTTTCAGATGGCCGACGACATGGTCGACTTCAGCCCCAGCTCGGGTAAGCCGGTCGGCCTGGACATCCGCCAGCGTGTCCTCTCGCTGCCTCTCATCTACGCGGCCGAGGACCGGGAGGTCGGTGCCGAGGTCCGCCGGCTCCTGGCCGGGGCGCTCGGCGACGACGACGTGGACCGAGTCGCGATGCTCGTGGCGTCGAGCGACGCGCTCCGCCGGGTCAGAGTCGAGGCTGAATCGCTGGTCGAAGCCGCCGTGCATGAGCTCGAATCCATCGAGCTCGACGGGCTGCGCCCGACGCTGATCGAGCTGGCCCGCTCCGCCGTCGATCGAATCGCCTAGACGGCCCTCCGTCCGGACAGCAGCCCCACCGTGCCCATCGCCAGGCCCCGATAGCGCACGTCGGACCAGCCCGCCGCCATGGCCATGTCACCCAGCTCGCCGGGGGTGCGGTAGGAGTCGACGGTGTCGCTCAGGTAGCGATACGCGGTTCGGTCGCCCGAGATGACCCCTCCGATGGCCGGTAGGAAAGAGCGCAGGTACAGACGGTAGGCCGCGCCCACCGGTCCGCGCGGCGGCCGCACGAACTCGAGCACGACGGCCCGGCCTCCCGGCTTCAATATGCGAAGCATCTCGCGCAGGCCGCGGACGGGGTCGGCGAGGTTGCGCAGCCCGAATGCGATCGTCGAAGCGTCGAAGGTTGCGTCGCCGAAGGGAAGCTGGAGCGCGTCGCCCTCGATGAACTCGAGGCCTGGATGCTGCCGGCGCGCGATGTCGAGCATCTGGACGCTGAAGTCGAGCCCGACGACCCGACCCGCGGGACGCGCCATCCTCTCGAGCTCGGCCGTGAGCTTGCCCGACCCGCACGCGACGTCCACCGCGGTGCCCCCGGCGCCCAGCCGTGTCTCGCGAGCTGCCCGGCGCCGCCACCCTCCGTCGGTGCCCGCGGAGAGCACGGTGTTGACCGCGTCGTAGCGCCCCGCGATGCGGTCGAACATCGACCGCACCGCCTCAGGGTTGCGTTCGATCAGATCCTCTGCCAGATCGAGGCGATGCCCTGGCCCACCCCGATGCACATCGTGGCCAGGCCGTACTCGGCGCCGCGGTGGCCCAGCTCGCGGACGAGGGTGGCGACCAGGCGGGCGCCACTGCTGCCCAGGGGATGCCCGAGCGCGATCGCGCCGCCGTTGACGTTCACCTTCTCCTCCTCCAGTCCCAGCAGGCGGACACAGGCGAGCGACTGGGAGGCAAAGGCCTCGTTGAGCTCCACGACGCCCATGTCGGAAGGCTGCAGCCCCGCCTTTTCGAGCGCCTTGAGAGAGGAGGGGACCGGGCCGATGCCCATGTAGTCGGGGTGGACTCCGGCGGGAGCCGCCGCCACGAGCCTGGCCAGAGGGCGCAGGCCGCGCTCCTTCGCCTTGGCGTCCGACATGAGGACGAGGGCCGTCGCGCCGTCGTTGAGCGGCGACGAGTTGCCGGCGGTGACCGACCCGGCAGGCGCGAAGGCGGGCCTGAGGCCGGCCAGGGCCTCGAGCGAGGTGTCGGGGCGCGGTCCCTCGTCAAGGGAGATGCTCAGCGGCTCGCCCTTGCGCTGCGGCACGTGCACCGGCACGATCTCCTCCGCAAGGCGGCCCGACCGCTGGGCGGCCACCGCCCGCTGGTGGCTGCGCAGGGCGAACGCATCCTGGTCTTCTCGCGTGACCTCGTACTTCTGTGCGACGCGCTCCGCCGTCTCCCCCATCTGGAGCGTCCCGTACGTGTCGGCCAGCTTCGGGTTGACCAGCCGCCAGCCGAGCGCGGTGTCATACACGGTCTGCGGTCCGCGCGGAAAGCCGGCGTCGGGCTTCGCCATGACCCACGGAGCCCGGGTCATGCTCTCCACGCCGCCGGAGATCAGGATGTCAGCCCCGCCGCTCTGGATTTCCCGCGCGGCGGCGATCGTCGCCTGCATGCCGGAGCCGCACAGCCGGTTGACCGTCTGGCCCGGGACCTCGACCGGAAAGCCGGCCAGCAGCAGCGCCATCCGCGCGACGTTCCGGTTGTCCTCGCCTGCCTGGTTGGCGCAGCCGAGGATCACGTCCTCGACCTCGGCGGGCTTGAGGTGGGCGCGCTCGCACACCTCTTTCAGGACGATCGCGGCGAGGTCGTCCGGCCGCACGTCCTTCAGCTGTCCGCCGTAGCGGCCCATGGGGGTTCGGGCGGTGGCGACGATGACGGCATCGCGCACGGCCCCGCCGTCGCGGGTCACTTTTTGGCCGACCGCCTCGCGAGAAACGCCTGCACGCCGTCGGAGAACTCCTGGCTCGCCGCCTGCGCCTCCTGCAGGTACGACTCGAACTCGAGCGCCTCCTCATAGCTCGATTCGAGGGCATGGGTCACCGCACGCTTGGCGCCGGCCATGGCCTGCTTAGGCTGTGAGGCGAGCTGCTGGGCCAGCTCGCGCACCTCCGCCTCGAGACGGTCGGCCGGGACCAGGCGGTTGATCACCCCGAGCCGGTGGGCGTCCGCCGCCGAGAGCGGCCTGCCGGTGAAGAACATCTCGTACGCGATCCCTGTCCCCGCGAGGCGCGGCAAGAGCCAGCTCACGCCGCCGTCCGGCGCCAGGCCGATGTTGACAAAAGCCTCGAGGATGTACGCCTCCGGCGTCGCGATCCGGATGTCGCACGCCAGCGCATAGCTCGCACCGATCCCCACGGCCGGGCCGTTCATGGCCGCGATCACCGGCTTGGGCATCGTGCGAAGTCGAGTCAGCATCGGCATGTACTCGGTGCGCAGGACGTTGCCGACGTCTTCCGGCGTCCGCAGGCCGCCCTCGCCTGCCATCTCGCTGACGTCCGCGCCGGAGCAAAACGCGCGGCCTGAGCCGGTGAGCACGACGACGCGCACCGCGTCATCGCGCTCGACCTGCTTGATCGCCTCGCCAAGCTGCTTTCTGGTCAGCGCACCGATCGCATTCATCTTCTCCGGACGGTTGAGCTGAATCAGGCCAATGCCTTCGTGAATGTGCACCGCCACGTGCTGCTCGACTTCAGTCGCCAATCTGCTTCACCTTCCCTTGAACACGCCCTTTCGCTTTTCCAGGAACGCGTGCATCCCTTCTTTCTGATCCTCGGTCGAGAAGAGAAAGTAAAAGCTCTTGCGCTCTGCGGACAGGCCCTCGGTGAGCGACGAGTCGAACGCTTTGAGGACCGCCTCCTTGGCCATCCGGAGGGCCAGCGGGGGCTTTTCCGCCAGCTGGCGCGCCACCCTTCTGGCCACCACGATGGTCATCTCGGAGGGCACTACCTTGTTGACGATTCCCAGCTCATGCGCGCGCCGGGCGGTGATCGGCGCACCAGTGAGCATGACCTCCATGGCGACGTACTTTCCGGCGGTGCGGGGCCACCGCTGCGTGCCGCCCGCGCCGGGGATGATGCCCAGGTTGATCTCCGGCTGGCCGAGACGGGCCGAATCGCCCGCGATGATCAGGTCGCACATCAACGCGAGCTCGCACCCGCCGCCGAGCGCATAGCCGTTGACGGCCGCGACCAGGGGCTTGCCGAATGCGGCTATGCCGGCCCAGCGCCCGGTCTGGTCGCGGTGGAGCTGCTCCACGGCGGTGCGGTCGGCCATGTCGCTGATGTCGGCGCCGGCGGCAAAGACCCGCGGGCCGCCGGTGAGCACCACCGCGCGTACCTTCTCGTCCGCGTCGAGCTCGAACAGGGCGAGATTGACCTCGCGGATCAGCTCGGGGCTGAGCGCGTTCAGGACCTTCGGCCGGTCGAGGGTGATGGTCGCGATCGGGGCGTCGATCTCGACCTGGATGTGGTCGTACCCCATTCGCGAACTATCATCGACCATATGGCTTCAGGGACGCTGCGAGACTCCTACGGGCGCGTGGCCGACGACCTGAGGATCTCGATCACCGACCGCTGCAACTTCCGCTGCATCTACTGCATGCCGGCTGAGGGTTTGAAGTGGCTCAAGCGGGACGACATCCTGCGCTTCGAGGAGATTCACCGGCTCGCCCGGATCTTCGTCGAGCGGTATGGGGTGCGCACGATCCGGATCACCGGCGGTGAGCCGCTCGTGCGGGTCAACGTGGAGCAGCTGGTCGGCATGATCAACTCGATCGACCCGACGCTCGACATCACCATGACGACCAACGGCGTGCTGCTGCGCGACAAGGCCCAGGCGCTCAAGGACGCGGGCCTCAACCGGATCAACATCTCGCTCGACACCCTGAGCATGGAGCGCTTCCACGAGATCGCCCGCAGCGACCAGTTCACGCGCACCATGGACGGGATCCGGGCCGCCAAGGAGGTGGGCCTGTGGCCGATCAAGCTGAACATGGTCGTCATGAAGGGCCACAACGACGACGAGGTCGTGGACTTCGCCCGGCTCGCTCGCGGCGAGGGCTACGAGGTCCGGTTCATCGAGTTCATGCCCCTCGACGGGGACAACCTCTGGACCAACGAGCAGGTGGTGCCGAGCCGGCGCATCCAGGAGCAGATCGAGGACCTGTTCCCGCTGGTGCCCGTCCACGACACGCGCCCCGGACCCGCGACGCGCTTCAAGTTCGAGGACGGCGCGCCGGGTGGGGTCGGATTCATCTCGTCGGTCAGCCAGGCCTTCTGCACGACCTGCAACCGGGTCCGGCTGACCGCTGAAGGCGGGCTGCGCACATGCCTGTTCTCGCTGCACGAGACGCCGCTGCGCGACCTGATGCGGTCGGGCGTTTCAGACGACCACCTGGGCCGCGTCATCGAGGGCGCGGTCTGGCTGAAAGAGGAAGGCCACCTGATCAACCAGCCGGGCTTCATCAAGCCGGGCAAGTCGATGTCTCAGATCGGGGGCTGAGTAAGCTAGACCGCGTGATCCGGCCTAAGGAGGCCCAGCGACCGTTCACGGTCACCGAGCTCGCCAACGAGATCCGGCGCGAGCTTCGGCCGCTCACGGCGCTGCTCCTGAAGGGCGAGGTCAGCGGCATGAAGCGCGGGGCCGCGGGGCACTACAACTTCTCGATCCAGGACGGCGTCAGCCGGCTCGATGCCGTCCTTTTCGCCGACGACTCGCGCCGGGTCACCACGCTGCCTGAGGACGGCCAGGTCTTCATCTTCCGCGGGCGGATCGACTTCTTCGGCAAGACCGGTCGGCTGAGCTTCATCACCGACCAGGTGGAGTTCGACGACGTCGGGAAGCTGCGGGCGCGGCTCGAGGAGCTGAAGCGGCGGCTGGAGCTGGAGGGCGCCTTCGCCGCGACGCGCAAAAGGCCGCTGCCCTTCCTCCCTCGCGCGGTCGCGCTGCTCACCTCCCCGACCGGCGCGGTGATCCACGACCTCCAGGAGACGATCTGGGAGCGATACCCGAACATGGGGATCGCGGTCTACCCGGTCCAGGTGCAGGGCGCCGGGGCGCCGATGAGCATCGCGCGCGCGCTCCGCAGGTGCAACCAGGAGCAGCTCGCCGACGTGGTCGTCCTGGCGCGCGGCGGAGGCAGCTTCGAGGAGATGTACGCCTTCAACACCGAGCTCGTCGCGCGGGCCATCCTCGAGTCAAGGCTTCCCGTCGTCACCGCCCTCGGCCACACGTCTGACCGGACGGTCGCTGATCTTGTCGGCGACGCGGAGTGCCGGACTCCGACGGAGGCCGGGGCCCGGGTGGTGCCCAAGAAGGCGGACCTCGTCCTCCTGCTGCGCGAGCGAGCGCGGCGCCTCGACCGGGAGATCGGACAGCGGCTGGCTCGCGAGGCCGAGCGCCTGGCCACCAAGCGGCAGAGGATGCTCCAGGTCCTGCCCGCGCTGGTGCGCCACCGGGTCGAGCGGCTCGCCCGCGCGGCCATGGAGCTCGGCCGGCTCAGCCCCGTCGCGCAGGTTGCTCGGCGTGAGGAGGCGCTGCGCGAGCGCGACCGGCGCTTGGCCGGCGCCGCGGCCGCCCGGCTGACGCGCAGCCGGAACGCCCTGGCGTCTCGACGGACCGAGGGCCGACTCGACCGCGCCCTGGGCGAGCGCTTTGCCGCCGCGACGCGCGGCCTCGAGTACCGCCGGCAGCGGCTCGTGGCGCTCAGCCCCGACGGGGTGCTCGCCCGCGGCTACAGCATCACCCAGGACGCGGCATCGGGCGCCGTGCTGACGTCGGCCTCGGCCACCGCCGTGAGCCGGAAGCTCCGCATCCGGCTCGCCTCGGGCCACCTGGGCGCGACGGTCGAGCAGGTGGACAAATGAGCCAGGACCTGACCTACGAGCAGGCGCTGGAGAGGCTCGATGAGAAGCTCAAGGTGCTGGAGGATGGGGACCTGTCGCTGGAGGACGCGCTGAAGGCCGTCGACGAAGCCCGCGTCTACCTCAAGGTCTGCACCGAGCGGCTGGAGGCCGCGCGCAAGAAGATCGAGGTCCGCGCCGAGCCCGAAGCCGCGGAGTAGCGCGCGGCGACTACTCCATCGCCCCTGCCGGCTCCTCCGCGGGCTTCACGTGGCCCTCGCCGGCGCCGGACGCCTCTAGCTGTTCGTTCATGACGCGGAGCCGCTGGCTGAGGTTCTTGACGAACTCGAGCAGGACCTCCGGATGCTCGTGGACGATCGCCTGCATACGGTCGCGGCGCAGCACGCGAACGGAGGTGCTCTGCGTGGCCACCGCGCTCGCCGACCTGGGCTGCTCGTCGAAGGCCGACATCTCCCCCACCACCTTGCCGGCGCCCAGCCGGGCCAGCGTCACCTCCTGGCCGGCATGGTCGAGGTGGACGCGGATCTCGCCCTCGAGGACCACAAAGAGCTCGGCCCCGACGTCGCCCCTGCGGAAGATCGACTCGCCCTTCACGTAATGCCTAGTCACCATGAGGCGGTCGATGCTGGCCAGCTGCTCGAGCGAGAGCGTGCTGAAAAGAGGCACCCGTTTCAGCGCGATGAGTTCCTTCATGTCTTCACCCGGTCCGTTGAGCGCCGCATCCGCCGTCTCGCGGACCCATCTGTCGGGATGGCTCGCCAGCGCCTCGAGCTCGCCTCGCGACAGCGGCCGGGCCACGACCGGATCGAACGACTCCGGTTCGAGCAGCTGCGCGAGCGGCCGGGCGAGCCAGCCCGGGCCGAAGTTTATCAACGTTTCCAGCGCCTCCACCCTCGTGTGGCTCTGATCGGAGCGGAGCCCCCGCTCCACTGTCGCGAAGCCACGTTTTCCATGCAGCGCTCGCATCGCGGCGAGCCCCGCGTCCGCTGCGTTGCGGACGCAATCGTCGAGTCCGATCCGCAGCAGCGCGTAACCCGCGGCGGCGTCGCCGTCCACCCGCCGCGTCGCGGCCGCCACGCGCGCCGAAAGGCGCGCCAGCTCCAGGCCGCTTTCTAGGTGCTCCTCGAGGTGGGCGCGGGCGCGCTGGAAGAGCTCGGGCCGGCCGCTGCGGACCAGCGCCTCGACCGTGGCGGTGGAGGTCTCGTCTCGCTGCATCAGGAGCGGCAGCGTGAGCACCAGGGCGTCAGGCGACTGTGCGGCCATGGCTTCCGCGGCCAGCCTGCGGACGTCACGGTCGGCGCTCGCCAGGGCCTCCGCTAGCGCCTCCGCGAACGCCCGGTGCCACTCGCGGGGCGGAGTCCAGCGGACAGCCTGGCGAAGCGCCTCGCGGCGCACCTCCACGTCGCTGTCGCGCATGCACCCGATCAGGGGCTCGGCCACCTCCGGGACGCCGCCCTTCAGCTTGGCGAAGCTGCGGAGCGCCTCCAGGCGCACCCGGCCCTCGACGTCTCCCAGCGCCGCCACCACGGTGGCGTTGCCGGCCGTGAATGCTGCCGCCCAGACCGCGGCCGACCTGTCG
>DASXBE010000037.1:0-5772 GCA_036491815.1 Candidatus Dormiibacterota bacterium
GTCGAGCTCGATCACGGACGAGGGTGAGCTGACTGAAAGCTCGTCCATGCCGTCCCCGGCGTGGAAGACGATCGCCCGTTCGACGCCCAGCCGCTGGAGCACCTCGGCCATCCTGCCGGCGAGGGTCACGTCGGCCACCCCCAGCGCCTGGTATTTCGCGCCCGCGGGATTGCACAGCGGGCCGAGGACGTTGAAAACCGTGCGCACGCCGAGCTCGCGCCGGCTCGCGCCGGCAAAGCGGAACGACGGATGAAAGACCGGCGCGAAGAGAAAGCCGATCCCGGTCTCCTGGATGCATCGCGCCACTCCCTCGGGGCCCAGGTCGATCTTGACCCCGAGCTGTTCGAGCACGTCCGCGGAGCCGCACAGCGAAGAGGCAGCACGGTTTCCATGCTTCGCGACCTTGGCCCCGCAAGCGGCGGCGACGATCGCGGCCAGAGTCGAGATATTGAACGTGGCGAGCCCGTCACCGCCCGTGCCGCAGGTGTCCAGCAGCGCACCCTCCACCGTGATGGGCGTGGCCATCGCGCGGACGGTGCGCGCGAATCCCGTCGTCTCGTCGACGGTCTCACCCTTCATGCGCAGCGCGATCAGGAAGCCGGCGATCTGAGACGGCGTCGCGTCGCCTCGCATGATGGTCCCGAAGCTGTCGGCCGCCTCCTCTTCGGTGAGGTTCTCGCACCGGACCAGCTTGGCGATGGCGTCGATCATGACGTGGCGGTCTTGGCCGCCCGGCGCAAGAAGTTGCCGATGATCTTCTTGCCCTCCTTGGTAAGCACCGACTCCGGATGGAACTGAACGCCGTACGTGGGGTGCTTGGCGTGGCGCAGCCCCATCACGGTCCCGTCGGCGGTCCACGCTGTGACCACGAGGTCGGCCGGGATCGACGACCGCTCGACGATCAGAGAGTGGTAGCGCGTGGCCTCGAACGGGTCGCTCACGCCCGCCATCACGCCCGAGTTGTCGTGGCGGATCCACGACGTCTTGCCGTGGGCGGGCGGGTTGCGGATCACCTGCGCGCCGAATGCCTCACCGAGGCACTGGTGCCCGAGGCAGACTCCGAGGATAGGCACCCTGCCGCTGAGCTCGCGGATCGCCTCGACCGAGATGCCGGCGGCGGCCGGGTGTCCCGGACCCGGCGAGATCACGATGCCGTCGAAGCCGCTCAGCTGTGCCAGGGCCACCTCGTCATTGCGGAAGACGTGCGGCTCCGCGCCGAGCTCGGCCATGTACTGGACGAGGTTGTATGTGAAGGAGTCGTAGTTGTCGATCAAGGCGAGGCTCACATGCCCTCCGCCATCTCGATGGCCTTGAACATCGCGCCGGCCTTTTCGAGCGTTTCCTCGAATTCGCGCTCGGGCCGCGAGTCCGCCACGACGCCCGCCCCTGCCTGGACATAGGCGACACCGTCGGCGACCACCACAGTGCGCAGCGTGATCGCCATGTCGAGGTTGCCGCCAAAGCTGACGTAGCCGGCCGAACCCGCGTACACGCCACGCTGGTCTGGTTCCAGCTCCGCGATCACCTCCATGGCGCGGATCTTCGGCGCGCCGGAAACCGTGCCGGCCGGGAAGGCGGCCCGGAGCGCATCCAGCGACGTCCTGCCCTCTCTCAGCTCGGCGCTGACCGTGGACGAGATGTGCATGACGTGCGAGTAGCGCTCGACCTCCATCAGACGCTCGACCGATACCGTCCCGGGCCGCGCAACCCTGCCCAGGTCGTTCCGGCCGAGGTCGACGAGCATCACGTGTTCGGCGCGCTCCTTCAGGTCGCTGAGCAGCTCCCTCTCGAGGCTCAGGTCCTCGACCGGCTCGGCGCCGCGGCGCCGGGTCCCCGCCAGCGGCCTCGTCTCGACACGCCTGCCCTCCACCTGGACCAGCTTTTCGGGCGACGTGCCAACGACGTGGCGGTCGCCCCCGAGCGCCAGGAAGAACATGTAGGGAGACGGATTGATCGCGCGAAGGCAGCGATAGACGTCGAATGGCGTCGCCGCGAGGCGCTTGCTGAAGCGCTGCGAGACAACGATCTGAAATGCGTCGCCGTCGAGGATGTGCTCGCGCGCCGCATCGACCATCGAGTGGAACTGCCCGGGTGTGACGTTCGACACCCAGGGGTGGCCGTCCACGCCCGGGGTGGCGGCTGCAAACTGGTCGGACGCGAGGCGCGCCTCCATCGCGTCGATCCGTGCGACGGCAGCCCCGTACTCCTCCCGGTCGGGGCGGTGGATCGTGAGCAGCTTCAGGCGCCGGGTCACGTGGTCGAAGACGGCGAGGTTCTCGGCGCTGAGGAAGGCGCTCTCGGGCATCGGCGGCGCAGCCCCCCGGGCCAGCGGCAGCCGCTCGAAGTGGCGGGCTGTCTCATACCCGAGGTAGCCGACCGCCCCGCCGTGAAACCGGGGCACGCCCTTGACCGGGGCGGTGGTCTCGCCCGCGACGCGGGCCAGGGCGTCGAGCGGGTTCCCCGCGCCGATGTCGAGCGGACGCGGCTCGAAGCCGATGAACGAGTAGCGCGCCAGCCTCTCGCCCCCCTCGACGCTCTCGAGCAGGAATCCGGGCTCGCCGGGCGGGCACAGCAGGCTGTACGCGCGGACCGGGGTCAGCATGTCGGCCAGGACCTCGCGATACACCGGTATCAGCGAATGCGCCGCGGCCAGGGCCCGGGCTTCCTCCCGGGTGGGTGTGCACTCTCTCATCTGGTTCCCCTCGACTTGCCAGGTGCGCTGGTGGCGCGCCAGGCTCTCGGACTCTCCGCGCGGCTCCCACGGCCGCGCCGGAGGCCAAAGGTTATCAGAAGGTCAGGCCGCCTCCGACCGAATCACCGGCGCACCGCGTCCGGCCACATCAGCCGGTCGATCGCCTGATCGGGGCGAACGTTGGCACCGGGTCATTGGCCAGGAAGTCAATGAGGATGCTGTTGCACAGGACCGCCTTTTCGACGAGCAGGCCGTGCGACGTGCCGGGAATGATGGCGAGCTCCGCCTCTGGGAGGGCGCGGTACAGCGCGATGGCGTGCTCGAGGGTGACCTGATCATCATCGGCGAAGGCGAGGAGGGTGCGGCACCGGATCGCCCCGAGATCGGCCGCGGTCAAGGTCGGCTCAATCAGGTGCATGCGGGCCAGCTTGTCCACCACGACGGGGTAATGGTCAGCCCCGTCGGGCGACAGCTCGGCATAGCTGGCGGCAAGGAAGTCGGGCGGTGCGCTGTTCGGATCGATGGCTTCAGGGAGCCAGCCGTTGTGGTGAAAGACGCCCGCGACGAACGCCAACCGGGTCACGAGATCTGGCCGGCGCAGCGCGACGAGGAGAGCCACCACCGCGCCGTCGCTGCAGCCGAGGAGCCGCGCCGGGCCTCCGACGACCTGCTCCAGGAATCGAATCGTGTCGTGGGCCATCGCTTCGAAGGTGATCGGGCCGCCGACGTCCGGCGTCCGGCCGTGACCGCGCCGCTCCGGCGTGAAGGTCCGGAACCGCTCCGCCAGCGCGTCGAGGTTGGGACCGAACGCCCTCGAGTCGACACCGGCGCCGCCGGGGTGAAGCAGCACGAGAGGCTCACCCGCTCCCGTCTCCCCGTACCAGGTCCGCACTCCATCGAGATCGACAAAGGTTCCCATGGCGGTGACTACGCCGGCTTCTTGGCCTTCATCTCGCGCTTGACCTCGCGCGCCTGGGCCATCGTCTCGTCTGAGTCGACGTCGGCGACGGTGTGCCAGGTGGCGGCGTGCTTCTCCCAGCCCTGCGGCTTGACCCCGAACTTCTTGGCCAGAATCGAGACGAGGATCTTGACCTTCATGTCCCCGAAGCCGGGCAGCTTCTTGATCCGGGCCGCGAGGTCGTCGCCGTCGCGCGCCTGCGTCCAGATCGAGCTCGCATCCCCGCCGTAATCCTTGACGATCGCGATGCACAGGGCCTGGACCCGGCCGGCCATGCTGCCGGGAAACCGGTGGAGGGCGGGTTTCTGCCGAAAGGTGGCGTTCAGCTCGTCCGGGTCCATCGCCGCGATCTTGCGAACGTCGAGGTGCCCGAGCCTGCGCTTGAGCTCGAGCGGGCCGCCGAAGGCCTTCTCCATCTTGACCTGCTGATCCAGCACCAGCCCGATCAAGAGGGCGAGCGGGTCGGTCTCCAGGAGCCGGTTGGCCTCGGGGTCCGGCGTCCAGACAATCGGCATTTTCGACCGGGAGTGCACCGCCGCGCCGTGCGGCCCTCCACGTGTCTGCCCAGACGGAGCGATCCACGTCAACCCCAGCCGGCCGCGCGTTGTCCCAGATATGGAGAAACTTCCCATTGGCACTGTCACCCTTGCTGTCGCCGGGGCGGCCCTGATCGCGATCGGAATCGCAGCCCACGTCGGTGGGATCGATGGCCCCGGCGTCGCGCAGACCGGCTCCCCCGCGCACAGCGCGCGGCAGTCACCCCAGGCCACCGAGGCGCCCCTCGCATCACCCACGCCGCAGCCGACCGACCAGGCGCCCACGCCGGCGCCGGTGGTCGTGGCTCAGACCACCTCGCCGAGCGGTGACGGCGGCAAGGGCAAGGGCAAGCACGGAGGCGGCGACGGCGGCGGCGATGGCGGGGGGGACGGCGGCTAGGTCCGGTCCCGCCTGCGCTGTACGAACTGAAACCCGAAGCGACCTTTGACGCACAGATGCCCGGCGGTCACGCTGTGGTCCAGGGGCGAGGTCACCTTGACGATCGAGTTGTCCTGCACGTGCAGCTCGAGCATGCAGCCCACCCCGCAGTAAGGGCACACCGTCTCCGTCATCGTCTGGCTGGATTCGTCCCAGGTGCCCGCCTGTCGCATGTCGTGCTCGCTCTTGAACATCAGCGCGCCGGTCGGGCAGACGCCGATGCAGTTGCCGCAGTACACGCACGCCGACTCGGGCAGGGGCACCGCGAACTCGGTCGAGATGTGCGCGTCGAAGCCCCGGCCGGCCACTCCGATGGCAAAGGTGTTCTGTGCGTCGACCCCACACGCCTCCACGCACTTGTAGCAGAGGATGCAGCGCGAGTAGTCGCGCACGTAGAGCTCGTTGTCGACCTTCACGGGCTGGGCGGCCGTCGCGGCATCCGGACCGAATCGCTCGGGGTTCGCCCCGTAACGCGCCATCCAGCCATGCACCTCCCGCGAGCACAGCGACATGTCGACGGACGATGCCAGAAGCTCGAGCACGAGGCGGCGGCTGTGCCTCACACGCTCTGAATCGGTGTGGATCTTCATGCCGGCCTCGACCTTGCGCGAACACGCCGGCACCAGGACACGCGAACCATCGACCTCGACCACGCAAGCTCGACACACATTGACGGGCGTGAGCGTGTCGAGCTGGCACAGCGTCGGCGTGTCGACCCCGAGACGCCGGCAGACGTCCAGAATCGTGGTGCCTTCGACCGCCTCGAAGTCCTGGCCGTCCACGGTCACCGCCACCAGCTTCCGCGGCAGGCCGACAAAGACCCTCTCAGCCATTCAACACCTTGAGCTGCGTCAGCCCTGAGGCGATCGCGTTGGCGGCCGTCTGACCGAGGCCGCAGATGGACGCATCGCGCATGGCCTGTGCGATGTCGCTGAGCAAGGCAATTTCTGGACGGCCTACGTCTGGTCCCTTCGCCTCGAACAGCCGCTCGAGGATCTCCTCTTGCCGCTTGGTCCCGACGCGACACGGCACGCATTGGCCGCACGATTCGTCGCGGAAGAAGCGGGCGATCCGCAGCAGGATGCCCTTCAGGTCGGAGGTGTCGTCGAACACGATCACCGCGCCCGAACCGAGCGTGGCCCCGATG
>DASXBE010000038.1:0-1594 GCA_036491815.1 Candidatus Dormiibacterota bacterium
GCCAACGGGACCACGATCAAAGAGGGCGACCAGATCACCATCGACGGCACGACCGGCGATGTGTACGTCGGCAACGTGCCGACGATCGAGGCGCGCTCGTTGAACAAGCATCCGGCGGCGAGCGCGATCCTGCGCTGGGCAGACGAGCTGCGCCGGCTCGAGGTGTGGGCGAACGCCGACTACCCGCGCGACGCGATCAAGGCGCGCGAGAACGGCGCGCAGGGTGTCGGGCTGTGCCGCACAGAGCACATGTTCATGGAGCAGGATCGCCTGCCCATCGTGCAGGCCATGATCATGTCCACCACGACGCCGGACCGCGAGAAGGAGCTCGCCAAGCTCCTACCCATCCAGCGCGGCGACTTCGAAGGCATCTTCAAGGCGATGGCCGGCCTGCCCGTCATCATCAGGTTGATCGACCCGCCGCTTCACGAGTTCCTCCCGAGCCTGGAGGAGCTGATCCGCGAAACCACCCACCTCAAGGACACAGGCGAGAATCCGGCTCGGCTGAAAGAAGCCGAGAAGATCATGGCCCGCGTCGAGCAGCTGCACGAGGCGAACCCGATGCTCGGCCTCCGCGGCGTGCGGCTTTCCATCCTGTTCCCGGAGATCACTCGCATGCAGGTGCGGGCGATCATGGAGGCGGCCTGCAACCTGCGCAAGCGCAAGATCGACGCCCGGCCCGAGATCATGATCCCGCTGGTGGGGACGGTGGCCGAGATGCAGTTCGTGCACCGCGAGCTGAAACCGATCGCCGAGGAAGTCCAGAGCGAAAAGGGTGTTCGCGTCCCGTACAAGTTCGGCACCATGATCGAGATCCCGCGGGCCGCGCTGACCGCCGGCGAGATCGCGAAGGAGGCGGAGTTCTTCTCCTTCGGCACCAACGACCTGACGCAAATGACGTTCGGCTACTCGCGGGACGACGCGGAGCGTCACTTCATCGTCCGTTACCTGGAGCAGAAGATCTTGCCGCGCAACCCCTTCGAGACCATCGACGAAGCCGGCGTCGGGCGGCTCATGGCGCTGGCGGTGACCGAGGGGCGCAGGGCGCGCAAGGACCTCGAGGTCGGCATCTGCGGCGAGCATGGGGGAGACCCCGACTCGATCCACCTGTGCCACAAGCTTGGGCTCAACTACGTCTCGTGCAGCCCGTTCCGCGTGCCGGTGGCGCGCCTGGCCGCGGCGCAGGCCGCGATCGGCGCGGGCACGTCGGCGAAATGAGCTAGGCGCTCGTCACGACCCCGAGCGGTCCCCGCGCGCCAGCAGCGGCGCCAGCCGCGCGACGTCGGGCGTGCCAAGGCCGGTCACCGGGTCCCAACCGCGAGCCGCGGCAAAGCCGGTGACGCCCGCAAAGCTGTTGTTGCCCGTCGTGATGTCGTGGAAGGCGCGACCGTATAGACCTCCCCTGGCGATCCGGTACAGGGCCTGGTTGATCCCGCCGAGACGGTGTCCGCCTGCCTGGTCCGCCAGCGCGACGATGCCGGCCCACGCGGGCGGTCCCTGGCTGGTGCCGATCACGAAGAAGATCGTTCCCGGCCCGTGCGGCGACGCGCCGAACACCACGAGGATGCCGCCCTGCTCGGACGCGTTGAACGCG
>DASXBE010000039.1:0-18611 GCA_036491815.1 Candidatus Dormiibacterota bacterium
GCGAACCCGGTCATCCGGGCAAACTTGTCCTCGTCGCGCACCTCCCGCCACCTCGCGTGGTAGCGGTGCTGCTTCCTGCCGCGCGCATCGCGTCCGGTCGCCTGGAGGTGGCCGCGCGGATGGCTCGAGATCCAGACGTGCTCCCACGCAGGAGGGATGACGAGCGAGCGGATCCGGTCCAGGGTTGCCGGATCGCGGATTCGCTTGCCGTCGGCCCCGATGTAGGCGAACCCCTTGCCCTGCCTGAGGCGCCGGATGCCGGGCTCGAGGTCCGACGTGTACCGGAGGCCGGCTTCCTGGGCGGCCTCGTGGGCCGCCTCGGATCCCTGTTGGCCGGGCTCGGTCAGGCCGCCGCCGGCGGCGTGGATCCCGGTCCGCCCCACAGGGGCTCCGTCGCGACGGCCAGGGTGCGCTTGCGCGCCCAGAGCTGGGCGATCAGGTCCTGACGCGGCGTCCGCGGGTCGCACGACACGCCAAGCTCCCACAGGTTGGCCTGGAGCTCGGCGGGGATCGCGTCGTCGCACCGGTGCGGCCGCGCGACCTGCGACAGCACCTGCCCGAGCCTCACCAACATCAACTCTTGATCGCTCATGTATCCGGATAAACGCACGCCGGGGACGAGCTACTGTCGAACCTCTGCGCGGGTCTTGATGAAGGCCTGGACCGCGCCTTCGAGCTCCTCTTTGGTGTGCGCGGCCGAGACCTGGGTCCGGATCCTGGCCTTGCCCTGCGGGACGACCGGGTAGGAGAAGCCGATCACGTAGACGCCCTTCTCCAGCATCAACGCCGCCATCCGACCCGCCAGGGCGGCGTCGCCGACCATGACCGGCACGATCGGGTGCTCGCCCGGCAGGATGTCGAACCCCTCCTCGGTCATGCGGGCACGGAAGAAGGCCGTGTTCTCCGCGAGCCGCCTCCTGAGCTGGCCGCCGGCGAGGATCAGCTCGAGGGCCTTGATGCTGGCCGCGACGATCGGGGGCGCGACGGAGTTCGAGAAGAGATAGGGCCGCGACCGCTGGCGAAGCATCGCCACGATCTCCTTTCGGGCGGACACGTAGCCGCCGCTCGCGCCACCTAGCGCCTTGCCCAGCGTCCCCGTCACGATGTCGATCCTGCCCATCACGCCGTGGTGCTCGTGGGTGCCCCGCCCGTGGGCGCCCATGAAACCGACGGAGTGGGAGTCGTCGACCATGACCATCGCGTCGTACCGCTCGGCGAGCGCGCAGATCTCGGGCAGCGGCGCCAGGTAGCCGTCCATCGAGAAAGCGCCATCCGTGACGACGAGCCGGAACCGCGCGTTCGCGCTCTCGACCAGGCGGCGCTCGAGGTCCTCCATGTCGCGGTTGGCGTACCTGAGGCGCCTCGCTTTGCAGAGCCTGATGCCGTCGATGATGCTGGCGTGGTTCAGCGCGTCCGAGATGACCGCGTCCTCCTCGCCGAGCAGCGCCTCGAAGATGCCGCCGTTGGCGTCGAAACAGGACGAGTAGAGGATCGTATCCTCGGTGCCGAGAAACTCCGACAGCGCCACCTCGAGCTCTTTGTGGATCTCTTGGGTGCCGCAGATGAAGCGCACCGAAGCCATCCCGAAACCCCAGCGGTCGAGCGCCACCTTGGCCGCTTCGATGAGCGCCGGGTCGTCCGCGAGCCCCAGGTAGTTGTTGGCGCACAAGTTGAGGACCTTCCGATCCATGACCGCGACCATCGATCCCTGCGGCGACGACATGACCCGCTCAGGCTTCTCGAGGCCGGCCTGGCGAATCCCGTCCAGCTCGGAGTTCAGGTGCGAGCGCATCCGTTCGAACATTGGCTGCTCCTAGGCGGTCCAGTCCAGGACGACCTTGCCGCATTTGCCCGAGTGCGCCACGGCGAAGGCCTCTTCGAACCGGTGGTATGGGAAGCGATGCGTGATCACCGGAGAGATGTCGAGCCCGCTCTGGATGAAGACCGACATCTGGTACCAGGTCTCGAAGATCTGCCGGCCGTACACGCCCTTGACCGTGAGCATCTTGAACACGACCTGGCTCCAGTCGACGGCGAACTCGTGGTCGGCCAGGCCGAGGATCGCGACGCGGCCTCCGTGGGCCATGCTTGCGATCATGTCGCGCAGGGCGGTCGGCTGCCCAGACATCTCGAAGCCGACATCGAAGCCCTCCTTCATGCCCAGCTCCTCCTGAACCTTGGCCAGAGTCGCCGTGGCGACGTTCACCGCTCGCGTCACGCCCACCTTGCGCGCCAGCTCCAGGCGGTAGTCGCTCACGTCGGTGATCACCACGAAATGCGCGCCGTTGTGCCGCGCGACCTGCGCGGCCATGATCCCGATCGGCCCGGCGCCGGTGATCAGCACGTCCTCCGCGACGAGCCTGTACTGGGTCGCGGTGTGGACCGCGTTGCCGAACGGATCGAAGATCGCCGCCACGTCCAGGTCGATCTTGGTCAGGTGGGGCCAGAGGTTGCCCGCCGGCATGACTATGAATTCCGCGAATGCCCCGTCGCGCTGGACACCGATGCCGACGGTGTGCGCGCACAGCGCACGCCGCCCCGCCATGCAGTTCCTGCAACGGCCGCAGACGATGTGGCCCTCTGCGCCGACGATCTCACCCGGATGGACCGAGGCGACACCCTCGCCCAGACGCACCACCTCTCCCACGAACTCGTGGCCGATCACGAGGGGAGGATGGATCGTCTCCTGCGCCCATTCGTTCCAGCTCTCGATGTGCAGGTCGGTGCCGCAGATGCCGGTGCGAAGCACCCGGATCAGCACCTCGCCCGGTCCGGGGTCGGGGTCAGGGACCTCCCGCAGCCACAGCCCTGGACCGGCCTCGGCTTTGACGAGCGCTTTCATCCGTGCACACGATACTTGGAGCGTTGACAGCGGTCTGGAGCGGTCCGGGCCGTTGACCCGCCTGGCCGAGCCGATCCGGTTGAGGTTGCCTCGAGCTGGACCGGCGCAGGGGCTTGTAATGTTTCGCGGATGAAAAAGCGGATGGCGGCCGTCGTGCTGCTGGTCGCACTCGGCCTGGCTGGGTGGAACTATCTGCGGCCGATCCCCGGCGTCGCCGCGACGGCGGCGCTCCCGGCGACAGACACGGTTCCGGGCACCCCACCAGCCCTCCCGTGGCCAGCTCGAGGTTCGGCCGCCATGGGCGTGTCCGGCCTCGGCTTCGTCGCCACATCGGGCAACGAGCAGCCGCTCCCGGCGGCCAGCGTGACCAAGGTGATGACCGCGCTGATCGTGCTCCAGGACAAGCCGCTGAAGGTGGGCGACTCCGGCCCGCTGATCACGCTCACCGACGTCGATGTTCAGTCCTACCAGGCCGACCTCGCACAGCAGCAATCCGTGGTCCCGGTGCAGGCGGGCGAGCAGCTGACCGAGCTTCAGATGCTGGAGGGGTTGCTGCTGCCGTCCGCGAACAACCTCGCCGAGACGCTGGCGCGATGGGACGCCGGCTCTCTGGCGAACTTCGTCATGAAGATGAACGACGAGGCCGCGACGCTCAAGCTGAAGCACACGACGTTCGCTGATGCGAGCGGCGCCTCTGCGGCCAGCGTGAGCACGCCGACGGACCTCATGACCCTCGGCATGGTCGCCATGAAGCAGGAGGTCTTCGCGCAAGTCGTCGGCCTGGCGCAGGCCGACCTGCCCGTCGTCGGCACCGTTTACAACGTGGACGCCGTGCTCGGCCAGAGCGGCATCATTGGCATCAAGACCGGGTCGGGATTGAACCTCGGGGGCAACTTTCTCTTCGCGGCCAATGCGACCGTCGACGGCCACCAGGTCGTGATCTATGGGTGCGTCATGGGTCAGTCGACGCTTGACCTCGCGTTCTCACGGGCCAGGTCGTTGATCGCGGCCGCCGCGACGGCGCTGCATGTGCGACGGGTGATCGCGCGCAACCAGACCGTCGCCACGTACGTCACGCCGTGGGGCGCGCAGAGCGACCTCGTCTCGACGGTGGACGTCGATCTCGCCGAGTGGCCCGGGATGGTGTTGCGGCAGAGGCTCGGCGCCAACGCGGTGGTGGTGGACCGGCCGCTGCCGGCGAGCACGCCTGAGGGCGCGGAGCACGTGGTGCTGGGCGCCTACGACCTCTTCGTGCCGCTCGTCACCGCCGACCCGATGTACCCGCCCGGCCGCCTCTGGCGCCTCACCCGGCTGAGCTTTTGAGCGCGGCGCGCGAGTAGGCCGGCAGCACGCCGTCCCATCCGGCCTGGTTCGCTCACGCCGGGCCGATCTCGCCCCCCTTGATCTCCATGCTCGTGACCGGTCCGTTACCGTAACCAGGTTGTTACGCATCTGGGAGGACGTGGAATGGCCGCAGCCGGCGTGAAGGGTTCAGGAACGAAGCAGTCGCCGTGGGAGCTGACCACTCCAAGCGGCTCTTCGCAGTACTTGATGTACCGGGACGACGCGGCGAGCCCGCGGGCGATCGTCTGCGTCGTGGGCAAGACCGAGCTCCGGTACGACGCGCGCGCCATCGAGGACCTGCACGCAATGCTGGAGCGGCATGGCGACTGGATGCCCCTGGGCAGCGCGGACGAGCAGAAGCCTGCCGCCGAGGGCTCGGTCGAAGCCTGGGGCCGCTCGCCCAAGAACCCCGTCGGAGGCTGGTACGGGTTGAAGAAGGGACTGCGCGGGCGATTCGGCATGTACATGCCGCCTCTGCTCGAAGCCCTGGGCCTCGCCGAGGTCGAGCACAATCCCAAGAACAACCGGATGCGCGCCATCTAGAGGAGCCGGCGACCCCCGCTATCATCACCGCGAGATGGTGACCCCGCTCCACGAAGCGCGGATCGAGTACTGCGTACCTTGAGACTATCTCGACCAGGCCGTGAGCCTGGCCGCTGAGGTCCTGGGCCGCTGGGCCCCCGTGATCAGGACAGTCGAGCTGATGAGCGCCACGGGCGGGCGTTTCGAGGTCTCGCTCGACGGCGAGATAGTGTTCAGCAAGGCCTCCGAGAAGCGGTTTCCCAAAACAGGCGAGGTCGTGGCGCGCCTCGAAAAGAGGCTGGGTCCCGGCTTGAAGTGGCGCCAGGAACCGACCTGATGGCTTTCATCTCCCGAGGGTTCAAGGGCAGGCGTCGCGACCAGGTCTCGAGCTCGCGTGTCCCGCCCGGCCAGCACGTCGTGACGGATTTCCCCGTCCTGTCGGCGGGCCCCACACCTCGCGTTGCTCTTGACCACTGGACTTTTTCGATCGATGGCGAGATCGACGTGCCGAAGCGATGGACATGGCAGGAATTTCGCGAGCTGCCCGCCGAGCCGATCACGGCCGACATCCATTGCGTAACGAAATGGTCGAAGCTCGACACCGGCTGGACGGGCGTATCCGTGGACACGCTGCTGGATGGTGTGGAGACCGCCGCCGAGTTCACCACCGTCTACTCGGATGGGGGCTATACGACCAATCTCCCGCTCGAAGAGCTGAGCGGGGGCAAAGCCTGGGTCGTCTACGAGTACGCCGGCCAGCCCCTGCACCCGGAGCACGGCGGCCCGGTCCGCCTCCTCGTGCCTCACCTCTATCTATGGAAGAGCGCCAAGTGGGTCCGCGGCATCACCCTCCAGGCTGAGGAGCATCCCGGGTTCTGGGAGTCGAACGGCTACAGCATGCACGGCGACCCCTGGCGCGAGCAGCGGTACTGGGGCGACTGAGATCGCGCGGCTGGAATGGCAGATCGGCCGGGTCGCGGCCGTCGTCCAGGAAACGCCTCGGGTCGCGAGCCTCGTCATCGACCTGCCGATGTGGCCCGGCCACCTGGCGGGCCAGCACATCGACGTGCGGCTGACGGCGGAGGACGGCTACCAGGCGCAGCGCAGCTACTCGATCGCCTCCGCGCCGCAAGACCAACGACTCGCGATCACTGTTGAGCGCCTCGAGGACGGCGAGGTGTCGCCGTACCTCGTCGGCGAGATCCGCGAGGGCGACCAGGTCGAGCTGCGGGGCCCGATCGGGGGGTATTTCGTCTGGCGCCCGGACAGCGACCGGCCGCTCCTGCTCGTGGCCGGCGGCTCCGGCATCGTGCCTCTGATGTCGATGGTGCGCCACCGCGCCGTCGTGGGCGACGCCCCGCCTGCGCGGCTGCTCTACTCCTCGCGCTCCGTCGAGGACATCATCTTTCGCGACGAGCTCGAGCGGCTGACGGCGACCGGCGACGGTCTCGCCGTTTCTCACACATTGACCCGCGCACATCCGGAAGGTTGGGGCGGGTACGCGCGCAGGCTCGACGGCGCCATGCTGGAAGAGGTCGGGTGGCCTAAGGCCGAAGCCCCGGCCATCTTCGTTTGCGGGCCGACATCGTTCGTGGAAACCGCCGCGGGCCTCCTGGTGGACATGGGATACGAGGCCGGATGGATCAAAACGGAGCGCTTCGGCGCGACTGGAGGCTGACCATGGACCAATCGGAGACAAGGCTCGACGGCAACGCGATCGGCGGGCTCCTGGCTGAGATCTTTACGCTGGAGATGACCACGGCCGAGGCCACGTGCGGCGGCTGCGGGGCAGTGAACGTGGTCGGCCGGGTCGACGTCTACCTGAACGCCCCCGGCGTGGTCGTGCGGTGCCCGGCCTGCGAACAGGTCTTGATGCGCATCGTGCAGGGTCGCGGGCGGTACTGGGTCGACCTGACGGGCACGCGGTGCCTGGAGTTCGCGCGGCCCGAGGGCTAGTCCGCCGGCCGGGGCATCGGCTACCAGAAGTAGCCTGCCGGCCGGATCGCCGGCGACCCGAGATGGCCGCCCAACCGTTGTGCATGTCAGGGCGCCTTCGTGGGCGCGGTGTCAGAAAGCGACGGAGGGAAACGTGACCGCACGAGCTTCGGTCGAGATCCGGCGGCAGAGGGAGATCAGAGGCTGGTTCGACTCGGTCGTCGTCCTGGGGCTCAAGGTCAAGGACGCGGGGGCCAGGTCGCACAACCTGCGCGTCGCGCGCCTGTGCGTCCAGATCGGCCGCCAGCTGTCGATGAGCGCGGCCGAGCTGCGGCTCCTCGCCCGGGCGGGCCTGATGCACGACATCGGAAAGCTCGGCGTGCCCGAGGCCGTGCTGTCCAAGCACGAGCCCCTGGACGATGCCGAGTGGGCCCTGATCAGGTCGCACCCGGAGATGGGCCTCACCCTGCTCGACCGCGCCGGCCAATCGAGCCGCGAGGTGCTCGCCGTGCTCTACCACCACGAGCGCCTCGACGGCAGCGGCTATCCGTACGGCCTGAAGGCCGAGTCGATTCCGATCGAGGCGCGCATCGTCGCGGTCGCCGACACGTATGACGCGCTGACCTCGGACCGGCCGTATCGCAAGGCCTGCAGCCCCTCGTCGGCACGGCTGGTGCTCGAGGCCGAAGCTGGTTTGAGGCTCGACGCAAGGGCCGTCGGCGCGCTCCTGGCGGCGCTCGAGGAAAGGAGCCGAACCGTGAATCGCGCACCGCGGCCCGCCATCGCGTTCTGATTTCGGCCGGCCGCCGCGATCGTTCAAGATTCCCTTGTGCAGTTCGGCGTCGCCATCTTCCCAACCGACTATGCAATCTCGATGGCCGAGCTCGCGCCGGCGGCGGAAGAGCTCGGGTTCGAGTCGCTCTGGGTGGCCGAGCACTCCCATATACCCGCAAGCCGCGCGACCCCGAATCCAGGCGGAGGTGAGCTGCCGAAGCACTACTGGCACACCATGGACCCCTTCGTAGCGCTGACCGTGGCGGCGGCGGCGACCAAGAAGATCAAAGTCGCAACGGGCATCTGCCTCGTCATCCAGCGCGACCCCATCCACACGGCCAAGGAGGTCGCCAGCGTGGACATCGTCTCGGGCGGCCGGTTCATCTTCGGGATCGGCGGCGGGTGGAACCGCGAGGAGATGGCCGACCACGGGACCGACTTCGACAGGCGGTGGATCCTGCTGCGCGAAAGGGTCGAGGCCATGAAGGCGATCTGGACCGAGGAGGAGGCGCAGTACCACGGCCAGATGGTCGACTTCGGCCCCATGTGGTCGTGGCCCAAGCCGGTCCAGAAGCCTTATCCGCCGATCATCCTGGGCGGGAGCGGGCCGCGGGTCCTCGAGCGCGTCGTGCGCTACGCCGACGGCTGGATGCCGAATCGCGGCGCCGTGATCGAGCGGATTCCGGAGCTTCGCGAGATGGCGGCCGCCGCCGGCCGCGGCCACATACCGGTCTCCTACTACCCGCGTCCTGGCGCGGAGGAGATCGAGCGCTTGGCCGGCCTGGGCGTCGAGCGCTGCATCTATTACGTCCCGCCGGACGGCCGCGACGCGGCGCTCGCCAAGCTCGAGGAGCTCGGCCGGATGATCCGGCCCTACGCCGCGGCTTAGCGGTCCCCGAGCAAGGTGGGCGGGATCGACGCCCACGTGCCGCCCTGGCGGCGGAACGCGATGCCTGACAGCAGCTCGAGGACCACCCGGTTGGCCAGGAAGGATGTGATATCGGCGGAATCGTAGGGAGGAGAGACTTCGACGACGTCGATCCCCACGACCGGAAGCTCGATGGCGATCCGCCGCACGGCGTCGAGCAGCTGCCGCCCCGTCAACCCACCGGGCTCGGGCGTGCCCGTCCCCGGCGCCATGCCCGGGTCCACCACGTCGAGGTCCACCGAGACGAATACGCCGTCGCAATCGTCGAGCGCGATCGCGAACGCCTCCTCCAGCACCGCATCGAGCCCGCGGGCGACCAGCTCGTGCATCTCGAACGAGCGCATCCCCTGTTCGGCCATCCAGCGCAGCGTGGGCGGCTCGGGCCAGTAGCCGCGCAGTCCGACCTGGAGGAACCGGTCGCCGCGGCATGCCCCCGATTCGATCAGCCTGCGCATCGGCAGGCCGTGCCCGACCAGGCTGCCGAACTGGATGTCGCCGGTGTCCGCGTGGGCATCGAAGTGGAGGACCGAGACGCGGCCCCAGCCACGGGCCCGCGCGACGCCCGTCACGTCCGGCCAGGTTATGGTGTGGTCGCCGCCGAGGACCAGCGGGATCGCGCCGGCTTCAGCGGCCGTCTGGACGGCGCGTTCGAGGGCGGTCAGCGGCGCGCGGCCCTCGACGCCCGCCATCTCGACGTCGCCCGCGTCGACCACGCGCAGGTCCCTGAGGGGATCGACCCGCAGCGCGAGGTGCGGCCGCGAGGCGTCGTGGGGGAGGTAGTCGGTCGAGCGGATGAGCTGTGGCCCGAACCGAGTCCCCGAGCGGTACGACGTGCCGGCGTCATAGGGCGCGCCGATGATCACGACGTCGGCACCCGCGAGCGTCGACGGATCATCGAGGTCGCACCGATCGACCCCGAGAAACGTCACGTCGGGTCCGAACATCCCTCCGAGTCGCGGCATCGGTCAGCTCAGCGCCGCGTCAGGCGCGCAGGTCCTTCGCCATCTCGGCGAAGTTGTCGACGTAGCGCTGGACGTCTTCGACCGAGTGCTGGACGGAGAGGGTCCAGTTCTCCTCGGCACCCGGCGCCATGATCACGCCGCGGTTGCCCTGGTAGAGCCAGCTCAGGTAGGCGAGGTTCTTGTCGATCTCGAGGTAGTCGCGGTAGTTGCGGACCCGGTGCGCCCGGTACGTCACCCCGCCGCGGGCGGCCAGAGTGATCGCGTGAAAAGGCAGGTCGTGGTCGGCGATCACGCTGTCAAGCCCTCCCTGCAAGGTCTCGGCCAGGGCGTCGAAATGCGCGTATGCCTTGGCGTCGAGGATGTCCAGCAGCGTCACCTTCGAGGCCGCCATGGTGAGGGGGTTGCCGTTGAACGTGCCCATCTGGGCGACGCGCTTGTCCTCGATCACGCCCATGACGTCGTCGCGGCCGCCGACCGCGCCGCAGGGCAGACCTCCTCCGATGGCCTTGGCCAGCGCGACGAGGTCGGGTGTGACGCCGAACCTCTCGGTCGCACCGCCCGGTGCGATCGTCACGCCAGTCTTGACCTCGTCGAAGATCAGTAGGGCGCCGTTCGCGTGCGCCACCTGCTTCACCGAGTCGAGGTAGCCCTCGTCGGGCAGGACGATGCCGACGTTCATCATGGCCGGCTCGACGATGACAGCCGCCACGTCGCCCTTGTGACGCGCGAATGCCTTCTCGAGCGCCGCGACGTCGTTGAACGGCACCACCGTGGTCAGAGCCGTGATCGCGGCGGGGATGCCCTCGCTCTGCGGAAATGAGGCCGGAGCGTCAGCCGGCCCCATCCGGTCGGGGGGCGGCTCGACTGACACCATCAGCGCGTCGTGATGTCCGTGGTAGGACGCCTCGATCTTGATGAGCCTCTCACGGCCGGTAAATCCGCGGGCGATCCGCACCGCGTCCAGGGTCGACTCCGTGCCCGAGTTGGTGAAGCGCCACTTCGGCTGCTTGAAGCGCCGGGCGAGCTCGCGGGCGACGATGATGTCGTTTTCCACCGGCTGCGCGTAATGCGAGCCCAGGGCGATCTGGCGCGTGACCGCCTCGACGATCTTGGGGTGCGCATGGCCGACCACCATCACGCCGAACCCGTTGTGGAAGTCGACGTACTCGTTGCCGTCCACATCCCAGATCCGGCTCCCCTTGCCGCGCTCCATGAAGACGGGCTGCGGCGAGGCGTCCTGGAAGGAGGACGGCACCCCGCGCGGCATCACAGACCGGGCTTCCGTCCACAATTCGTGCGAGCGGGCGCGGGATTTGCGAAACCGCTCCTCCTCGCCCTGGATCAGCTGTGTGACGCGCCCGGCCGGAACCTCTTTCGTCGTTTTCGTGGCCATCTCTTAACCCTCCGATAACGGCCAACCTTGACAGGGCCCGGCCGTGGCCCTCTAATTGTCGCGATTTTCATTTACTCGTAAGTCAGCCAGGGGAGGGCGAGACATACATGGGGGAAGCCGCCGCCGTAGCAGGGCTCGTCGCTGAGAAGCGCAAGCTCAAAAAGTCGCTCTTCCGGTTCGACATGATCTTTTTCACGGTCTGCGCGATCGTGGCGCTCGACACGATCGGCCAGTCGTCCTCATACGGAGCCCAGGCCGTCTTCTGGCTGATCATCTCCGGGGCGACGTTCCTGATCCCGTACGGGCTCATCACCGCTGAGCTCGGTGCCGCGTTCCCGACTGAGGGAGCGACGTATGACTGGGTCCGTCTGGCCTACGGCCACTTCGCCGGCGCGGTGGTCGGCGTGCTCTACTGGCTGAGCAACCCCATCTGGCTCGGCGGCACGCTCGCGGCCACCACGATCGCCGCCCTCGACGCCCTGTGGGGCACATCGTTCAACGGCAACCAGGGGCCCGAGATCGTGATCGGCTTTCTCTTTATCTGGGTCGCCGTGACCATGAACATCCTCTCCCTCCGCTACATGAAATGGGTCCCCAACCTCGGCGCTTTCGTCCGGATCGCCCTGCTTGCGTTCTTCGCCCTGCTGGTCGTGATCACCGGCCTCCAGCACGGCTTCCACGGCGGCCTCGGTGGCTTCTTCCCGGCCAACACGACGGTCCTGATCGGCGTGATCGGCGTGATCGTCTTCCAGTGGATCGGGTTCGAGCTCCAGACCAACGCCAGCGAGGAGATGGAAAACCCGCAGAAGGACATCCCGCGGGCGGTCTACGCCTCAGGACTGATCTCATTCCTCGGGTACGCGGTCCCGATCCTCGGCGTGGTTCTGATCCTCTCGTCGGGCCAGCTCAGCAACGTGTCGGGATTCGTGAACGCTTACCAATTCGCCTCCAGCAGCGTATTCGGCAGCGCGACCCCCTTCTTCAACCACCTCGTTGGACTGGCCTTCGTCTTTGTGCTGCTGTCGAGCGGCACGACCTGGCTCATGGGCTCTGACCGGCTCATGGCGATCGGGGCGCTCGCGGGCTCGGGACCACGGCAGCTCGGCTACTTCTCCTCCCGATTTGGCACGCCGATCGTGGTCAACGTCCTGTCTGGCGTGATCGCGACCATCTTCATGCTGATCACGTTCCTGGTCACCGGCGGCGGCTTGCACGGCTACTTCGCGGCCGTGCTCGGCCTCGTGATCTCGACGACCACCTTCTCGTACATCCTGATCTTCCCGGCCCTGATCACCTTGCGCCGGAAATACCCCAACGTGACCCGCCCCTTCGTCGTTCCCGGCGGCACTGCCGGAGCGTGGATCTGCGTCATCCTGACCATGTTCTGGGTCGTCGCCGCCACCGTGTTTTCGCTTTGGCCGGGCCTTTTGACCTCGACCTGGAACGGCGACTACTCGGGGGTCAGCAGGAGCACGTTCGAGGCGTACACCTTCGTCACCGTCGCTGTGCTGATCGTGATCGCCATTCTTTTCTGGCTGGTCGGCAAAGGACACGCGGTGAACACCCAGCCGCTCGAAATGGCAACCCGCCCGACTCCGACGCCCGCCGCCGCACCCACCGAATAGAGCTTCCGGCGGCCGGGGCATCGCGCCCCGGCCGTCACCGCTCGTGAACGATGCGCCCGCCCGCAACCGTCGCTTTGATCTGGATGGCGGCGAGGTCTGACGGCGAGACCGCGCGCAGATCGCGGTCGAGGACCGCGATGTCGGCGAGCAGGCCAGGCCTGAGGCGCCCCTTCTGGCCCTCCGCATGCTCCGCGTAGGCACCTCCTGAGGTCCACGCGCCGACTGCTTGCGCAAGGCCGATCCGTTGGCGCTCGTGCCTCTCGGTTGCCACGGCGAGGCTGGCGAAGGGATCGAGTGGAACGACCGGCCAGTCGGTGCCGAAAGCCAGGTGCGCCCCCGATTCGAGCAGCGTGCGCCACGGCCATGCGTCCGCCGCCCGGTCGGTGCCGAGGTTGCGCCGCCAGACCTCGATCAGGTCGGGCTCTGCGTGCTGGGGCTGCATGCTGGCGATCACGCCGAGGGCGGCGAACCGACCGAGGTCGGCCGTCGCCGGCGCCTCGATGTGCTCGATCCGATGGCGCCGGCCGGGGGTGGCGTCCTCAAATGCGTCGAGCGCCTGCCGGATGGCGGCGTCACCGATCGCGTGGACCTGCACCTGCCAGCCGCGAGCGTCAGCGACCCGCACGGCTTCGCGCAGCTCGTCCCGGCCCCACAGCGGCTCGCCCAGCTCCGACGTCCCCGGGTAGGGCTCGAGCATCGAGGCCGTGCGCGATTCCACCACGCCGTCCGCGAAGGCCTTGAGGATGCCGGTCGAGAGCCAGGGCCCGCGGTCCCGGCGTGCCTCCTCGTAGAGGTCGAGCCGGCTCGCCCAGTCCGCCATCGCGAGGCCCGGGATCATGTCAAAGGCCAGCCGCACGCGCAGCGTCAGCTCACCGCGATCCATCAGCGACTGCCACAGCGGAAGCTGGTCGAGCCCCTCGCCTGCCTCCTGGACTGAGACCACGCCGCGCGATGCGGCAAGCCGCATGCCCGCCCTCAGCGCGTCCAGGTCCTGCTCGCGGGTGCGGGCGGGGACCAGGCGGGACACCCTCAGCATGTCCGCCTCCTTCAGGACTCCGCCGGGCGAGGCCCCGGCCATGGAGAGGGCGCGCGAGTTGGCCCAGCCCGTGTGCGCGTCGTAGGACTCCAGGTACGCGGGGCGGTCGGGCACCAGGCGGTCGAGCAGCTCGACCGGCGGCATCCCGCCTTCGAAGGCCGAGTAGAACCAGCCCCGACCGGTCACCCATGGTCCGGCGTGTCGGCCCGCGTAGGCCGCCACGCGCAGCTCCACCTCGGCCTGGGTGCCGGCGCCGAAGAGGTCCAGCTCGCCGAGCGACCGGGACGCCATGAGGAAGTGGACATGCGCGTCGTTGAAGGCGGGGATGATCGAGCCGCCCGCCGCATCGAGGATCCGGACCTCGCTGGAGGCGCCTTCGCGGATCTCGTTATCGGTGCCGACTGCGCGGATCCTGCCGTCGGCGACCGCGACCGCGGTCGCGCCCGGCTCAGAGGTGCTGCCGTTGACGATCAATAGAGCCGTCATGCCGCGGCATTTGTAGCGCACGCCGCGCGACAATGGCGGCTGTGGCAAAGCTGGAGACCGACCCGGCCCTGGCGCGGGCGTCGACTCTTCCGTCGAGCGACTACATCGACCCGGCTGTCCTCGACCGCGAGAAGGAGCGGATTTTCGCGCGGACC
Organism: Candidatus Dormiibacterota bacterium; assembly: GCA_036491815.1. Lineage (GTDB taxonomy): Bacteria > Chloroflexota > Dormibacteria > Dormibacterales > Dormibacteraceae > DASXBE01. Next base: position 14,003 of record DASXBE010000039.1, read on the forward strand.
TGGCAGCTCGTCGCCCACGCGGGTGAGCTGGCCCGGCCCGGGGACTTCAAGCCGGCGACCATTCTGGACGAGCCGATCCTTTTGACGCACGCGCAGGACGGACAGCTGCGCGGGTTTTACAACGTGTGCCGGCACCGCGCGGCGCAGGTCGTGACGACCCGGGGCAACCGCAAGTCGCTCCAGTGCGGCTATCACGGCTGGGTCTATGGCCTCGACGGCCGGCTTCAGGCCGCGCGGGAGATGGAGGGCACAGAGGATTTCGACAAGGCGGACTTCGGCCTGGTGCCGATCCGGGTCGACACGCTCGGCCCGTTCATCTTCGCGAACCTCGACCCGCACGCAGCTCCGCTGTCCGAGTGGATCGGTTCGATCCCGTCCGAGATCGCCGCGGCGGGGTACGACCTTTCGAGCATGCGCCTGGTCGAGCGCCGCGACTACGAGATCGCGTGCAACTGGAAGGTGTACGTCGACAACTACCTCGAGGGCTACCACCTGCCGATCGCGCACCCCGGGCTCTTCAAGGAGCTCGAATACGACCAGTACCGGGTGGAGACGTTCCGGTATCACTCCAAGCAGCACGCACCCATCCGCGAGCTGAAGCCGGGCGAGGTGCCTGGTCGCGACCGGCGGTACATCCGCATGCCGGGCGCCGAGGACAACGCCCTCTACTACTGGATCTTCCCCAACACGATGCTGAACATCTACCAGGACAACATCAGCACCAACGTCATCCTGCCGATGGGACCCGATCGCACGCTGACGATCTTCGAGTGGTTCTTCGCCGAGCCTGGGACGGGCGCCGGTTGGGAGTCGATGCAGCAGACCATCGCCTTCTCGGACGAGATCCAGCAGGAGGACATAGCCGTGTGCCAGCAGGTCCAGCGCGGCCTGCACTCGCGGTCGTACAGCCGCGGTCGGTTCTCAGCGCTGCGCGAGAACGGCGTCTTCCATTTTCAGTCCCTGGTCAGGGAGTTTCTGAACCGGTCATAGCGGCGGCGTCGTTCTGCGCGGGGGCGGGCAGGCTCGTCGCAGCCACGGTTCGCGGGAGGGTGAAATGGAAGTCAGAGCCCTTGCCCTGCTCGCTGTCCACCCAGATTTTGCCGCCGTGGTGCTCCACGATCTCCTTGGCGATGGCGAGGCCCAGGCCTGTGCCGGTGATCTTGCCGCTCATCTTCTCGTACCGCTCGTAGCGGCTGAAGAGGTGCGGCACGAAGTCCGCCGCGATCCCCACGCCGTGGTCGCGCACCGAAACCTCGACCTGGCTCGCGCCCGCCCGGCTGGTGACCGTGATGTCTCCCCCGGCGGGCGAGTATTTGACGGCGTTGTTCAACAGGTTGGCCACGACCTGCGAGATCCGGTCGGCGTCGCACCGGACCATCGGCCGCCTCGCGTCGAGATCGCACGTGACAGTGTGCTTCGCGCTCGAGGCGCGGGCGCGGTCCGCGGCACGTGACAAAAGGTCGTTGATCGAGACCGGCTCGATCACGAGAGTGAGGCGGCCAGCCTCGATCCGGTCGAGGTCGAGCATGTCGTTGATCATCCGGTTCAGGCGCAGGGCGTCCTTGTTGATGTCGGCGGCAAAGCCCTTGGCGTCGACGATCGAGATGTCCTCATCGCGGATCATCTCGCTGAAGCCCTGGATCCCGACCAGGGCGGTGCGGAACTCGTGGCTCACCAGCGAGATGAACTCGCTCTTCAGCTGGTTCAGGCGCTCGATTCCGGCGAGGTGCGCCGCGGCGGCCTCGTTGGCGGCGTGCTCGGCGTCAGTGTCCTCGTACATCGCAAGGAAGTAGTCGACGCGTCCTGAGGCGGTGCGTACGACCGTGGCGCTCCAATGAAGCCAGACCTCGGTATGGTCGGCGCGCAGCGCTCGGCTGTCCGACTCGATCGAGTCGACCGCGCCATGCCACAGCGTCTGGAAGATGCCCGCGACGCGCGCGAGCTCGTCCGCCTGCAGATACTGGCCGACCGTCGTGCCCACCATCTCGTTCGGCTTCGTGCGCAGGAGCGATGCCAGGCGCGGGTTGACGTCGATGATCTTCATGTCGAGACCGACGCGCGCGATGCCGAGGGGAGCATGAGACACGATCTCGTCCAGCAACCGGTTGTGGCCCGCGAGGGCGCCTTCGGCCCGCTGGCTTTTGACCAGCAGGGTGAGCGAGTCGCGGTGGGAGAGCACCTGGCTGCCGACGAGCAGGATCCCAATGCCTCCCGCGAGCACCGTCGCAAAACGGTCCAGGCTGTGGTCGGCGAGGGCGAGCCGCACCGCAACGAGGGAGGCGGCCAGCACCGCGGTCCATGGGAGGGCGAGCTGCCACAACGCGATGGGTCCTTCGGCCGGCGGGTTCTCATCGCCGGCCGAGGGCCAAAGTGGCGCGACGGCGATCATCAGGTAGCCGACGACCCAGCCCGCGTCGAGCACGCTGCCGATGGCGTGGTACAAGCCGGTCGCTGTGAGGTAAGCGAAGGCGCTGTTCGCGAGGGCGGCCGAGGCGAGGCCGCCGAGGATCAGGAATAGACGGCCCAGCTCGGTCCGGCGCGCCCTGCGCAGGGCGAGCACGAGCACGGTGATCGTGATGATGTCCCCGACTGGATATGCGAGCCCGATCAGCTGGGCCGCGGGCGACGCCGACGAGGTGGCGTAGACCATCCCGAGCCCGAGCGCCCAGGCCACGAAGAGCAGGGAGAGGGCGACGATCGCTCCCGCCAGCAGGGCTTCGCCTCGGGTTGCCAGCCGGCTGGGGGCGGAGGTGAAGGCGAGCACACCCGCCACCGTGAGAGGCACCGCGATCAGGAAGCCGACGTCGGCCGCAGAGGGGAAGGGGACCGGGACGTTCATGCCCACCTCATAGACCGACCAGACGACCTCGCCGGCACCCCAGCTGAAGGCGGAAGCCCCCAGGAGCGCCCACGCCAGGCGTGTCCGGCCCGCGGTTTGGTATGCGGCAAACCAGCAGCTGCTTGTAGCCACGAGGGCCGCCAGGGCCTCCCCGAGGTCGTCGACCGCGATCGTGGCCTGGTCTCCTCCGATCCGCAGCATCGTCCAGGCGATGAATCCGAGCGAGGCCGCGGCCGCCACCACGGCGCCGACCGTGAAGCCGCGCCAGCCGTTGAGGCCCAGCCCGCGGACCGTGATCCCCCTCGCGGCAGGTGCGACAGGGGATGGCGCCGTATAACCAGCCGCCTGCGCCGATCCCTGCCCGGGCCGATAGGTGGGCGATGACTTCATCACTTCTGTTACAGATGTTAATTCACACCGAACGTCGGTTAACATAAACGCGCGATCTTCTGATCCGGCCGCGGGAGGGCGTTTTTGGCCGGTTAGCTGGGAGTAGAGCGCAAGCACGTGAAGGTTCAAGGCGGGCGGGAGGACTCGACGGCCGGTGCCCGCCGCGTCGAAGGCTGGGTCGAGAACCGTACCGGCCAGGCCGTCGCCGCGCTCATCACCGGGCTGACGGCCACCCTGATCGTGTGGCCGATCCCCGGGCGTTCGTGGTCGGCGCCGTCGGCGGCGTGGAGTGAAACCGGCGCCGATTGACCCGCGAGAGCGGATTCGTTTCCCCGGAGCACGCACGGTCTGTGCGGCAAAGGAGGTGAGTTTCTATGCGCAGGTTCTTTTTCGCGGCCATTCTGGCGGCGAGCTTCGTGATGACGATGGCGATGACCGTGGCCGCCGACGGGGCGGGCGGCGGTTGCTGTCACTAGTATTCATCACTTCATAGCTGTCAAGTGAGGCTCTAATCCGTTAAGCTGACGGCATGTCAGAGGTGTCCGCACACCCACCTGAGCCCGGCGGCACGAGGCGACACGGGAAGGTCGCCTCGGGCCGTCGGGGCCGGAGGCGCGGGGTCCAGATCAAACCGGGTTCCGTCAAGCAGGCCCGCGCCGAGGCGGGTCTCAGCTTCGGACAGGTTGCGGGCGACGACATCAGCCGGACCGCGATCTACTTCGTCGAGACCGGCAAGGCGAAGCCTTCGATCGAGACACTCACCCTGATCGCGCAGCGGACCGGCAAGCCGATCGAGTTCTTCCTCCTCGATCCCGGCGCCCATCCGATGACTCACGCGAGCGGTGTCGCCGAGGTCGAGAGGCTGCTGGCGACGGGCGAGAACGCGGGCGCCATCGCGGCGGCGGAGTCGGTGCTGGCCCACCGCCCAGATCCCGCGACCGCGGCTCGCCTGAGGTTCATGGTCGCCATGGCCCACCTGCGCAGCGGCGACCATGTGCGCGGCCGTCGTGAGGTGTCTGCGGCGCGGGCGTACTACGAATCGGTCGGCGACACCCTGATGGTTGCCGAGTCCCTCGGCACGGAGGCGTCGGCCGCCTACCTCATGCTCGACCCGAGCGCGCTGGCCCTGGCCGAGGCGGGACTCGCCAGGTGCCGGGAGATCGACCCCGTGCCGGCCACGACCGAGGCAAGGCTGTTGTCGATCCTTGGCTCCGTGCACACGGCGAATCACGACTGGGACAAGGCCATCGAATCGTACGAATCTGCCGTTCGCGTCGGGACTGTTGTACAGGACCTCCTCAGCCTCTCCGTGATGTACGGCGACTTGAGCTTGGCTTACCAGGAGACCGGCCGCATCGAGGAGGCCGCCCGATACGCACA
>DASXBE010000040.1:0-16407 GCA_036491815.1 Candidatus Dormiibacterota bacterium
GCCACTACCCGGCGGAGGAGGCGCTCTTGCCGATCGTCTTGATGTTCTTGTCGAACATCTCGCGGAGCCTTTTCGCCTGCCGGTCGTAATCCTCGGGGTTGGGCCAGCTGTCGCGGGTGTCCAGCACCTCGCGCGGCACCCCGGGCACGCGGTTCGGGATGTGCAGGCCGAACACAGGGTCCACGTGCGTCGTGACGCCGCGCAGGTCGCCCTGCAGGACGGCCCGCACGATGGCGCGCGTATGCGCGATCGACATCCGCTCGCCGACCCCGAACGGTCCGCCGACCCAGCCGGTGTTCAGCATCCAGACCTCGGCGTGGTGGCGCTTCACGCGCTCGATCAGCATGTCGGCGTAGCGCTCCGGCGGCAAGACCAGGAAAGGGGCCGCGAAACAGGTGCTGAAGATGGGCTCCGGCTCGGTGACCCCGCGCTCGGTCCCGGCCACCTTCGCGGTGTACCCGGCGAGGAAGTAGTGCCGGATCTGGTCGTCGTCGAGGCGCGCCACCGGAGGCAGCACGCCGTACGCGTCGGCGGATAGAAACATGATGTTGTGGGGATGGCTGCCCATTCCGGTCAGGATGGCGTTCGGGATCAAATCGATCGGATATGCCGCACGGGTGTTCTCCGTCCTCTCCTCGGAGTCGTAATCCGGCACGCGGGTCCGCGGGTCGTAGACGACGTTCTCGAGGATCGTGCCGAAGCTCTCGGTGGCGGCATAGATCTCGGGCTCTGAGTCTTTCTTGATGCGAATCGTCTTCGCGTAGCAGCCGCCCTCAAAGTTGAAGATGCCCCGGTCGCTCCAACCGTGCTCGTCGTCACCGATCAGCCGGCGCGAGGGCTCCGCCGAGAGAGTCGTCTTCCCGGTCCCGCTGAGGCCGAAGAACAGGGCCACGTCCGAGCCATCCGGGTTCGCGTTGGCGGAGCAGTGCATCGGGAACACGTTCTGGGCCGGCAGCAGGTAGTTGAGCGCGGTGAAGATCGACTTCTTGATCTCTCCCGCGTAGCCGGTGCCGCCGATGAGCACGATCCGGCGTCCGAGGTTGACCAGGACAAAGGTCTCGCTCTTGGTTCCGTCGACCGCCGGATCGGCCCGGAAGGAGGGAAGCGAGATCACGGTGAAGTCGGGCTCGAAGCTGAGCTGCTCGTCCGCGTTGGGTCGGATGAACAGGTTGCGCGCGAAGAGGCTGTGCCAGGCGAGCTCCGAGATGACGCGCACCCGCAGCCTGTAGCGCGGGTCGGCGCACGCGAAGACGTCCTGCGTGTAGACGTCGTGCGTGTCGACGAACTCCTCCATGCGCTTGAGCAGCCGGTCGAACTTCTCAGAGGCGATGGGCTGGTTGCCCGGGTACCACCAGATGGCGTCCTGGCTCGTCGGCTCCTTGACGAAGAACTTGTCCTTGGGCGAGCGCCCCGTGTGCTTGCCGGTTTCGGCGGTCAGGGCTCCGCTCGAGACGATGGCCGCCTCCTCACGCCGCACCGCATGCTCGTACAGGGCGGCCGGGCTGAGGTTGCGCCGCTCGAGTGCGAGCTTGCTCGTGATCGCCACTAGGAGCGCCTCACCCCCGCAGCTGCTCGCACCCCTGCCTCCGGCCGGTCATGCCGCGGATCGACCTCGTACCGGCAGGCGGGGGACACACATTCAGGATAAGCAACGGCCGGGTTGGCCGGCTTACGCGATGCGGGCGCGGCGAGTGCTCGCCTTGCGTCGCTGCTTGCCGCTGACGTAGTCGACGAGCACGTATTCGCCGAGCCGGTCGGGCGAGACGAAGAACGCTCGGCCCTTGTTGATCCGGGTCATCTGGTTGATGAACTCGGTGAGATACGGCCCGCGCTCGAGCATGAACGTGTTGATCACGATCCGGTCTCGCGTCAAGCGTTTCACCTCCCGCAGGGTCTGCTGGATCGTCTTGAAGGTCGGCGGGTAGGCGAACTGGGCGCGGCCGTTGTCCTCGAGGTGAGCGGTCGGCTCGCCGTCGGTGATCATGATCACCTGCCGGTTGCCGCGGTGCTTGGCGAGCAGCGAGCGCGCGAGCTGGAATCCGTGCTGCATGTTCGTGCCGTAGACATAGTCGTTGAGCGCGAGCTGGGGCAGGGTCTGCGGCTTGAGCTCGACGGCGTAGTTCGAGAAACCGACGACGTACAGCGAGTCGCGCGGGTACTGGCTGCGGATCAGCGAGTCCAGCGCGATCGCCACCTTCTTCGCGGCGAGAAAACAGCCGCGCAGGAACATCGACCGGCTCATGTCGATCATCAGCACAGTGGAGGCCTGCGTGACGTGCTCCGTGCGGTGGACGATGAAGTCTTTGGGTGCCATCTTGACCGGAACCGTTGGACCCTCGCGCACGATTGAGTTGAACAGCGTCTCCTTCAGGTCGAGCAGGAACGGATCGCCGTACTCGTACTCCTTCAGCTCGTCCGAGGCGTCGTTGCCGATGCCCCCGCGCCACAGCTGGTGCTGGCCCATCCGGCTCTTCTTCAGCTGGTCGAAGATGTCGCGCAGCGCTGACTGTCCGATGCGGCGCATGCCGCGCGGCGTGAGCTCCATGCGCCGGCCCTTGCGCTCGACGTATCCGGCTTTCTCGAGTATGTCCGTGATCTTGCGCAGCTGATCGAGCGACTGCTTGGCCTCGGGGCCGAGAATGTCCTGGGCCAGCGAGCGATCGATGTCGTCGGGCCGGAAACTTCCACGCTCGAGCTGAGACTCCAGCCGGTCCATCTGCTGCAGCCGCTCCATCAGGCCCATCGCCTCGCCCATGCTCATGGGGTCCTCGCCGAAGAACGAGTAGCGCTCGGTCAGCTCGGAGGGCGGCATCATCGCCTGCATGAACCCCGACAGCCGCGCGAGCTCCAGGCGCAGCGAGTCGTCCTGCAGCAGCGCGTCCATCATCTGGCGCAGCTCCTCGCGCGCCTCGGGACTCATGCTCTGAAGCAGCGACTGCATCTGGGCCATCTGCCGCTGCAGGTGCTCCATGAGCTCGTCGAGGCTGTTGATCCCGGGCGGGAACATGTCGCCGTAGCGTTCCATGAAGCCGTTGAAGTCCGGCGTGCGGCCCTCCATGCGCTGCTCGAGCATCTTGTTCAGCTCGCGCACCATGTCCCTGACTCGGGACAGGTCCTGCCCCTGCATCTGCTGGATCGAACCCTTCATGCCCTGGAACATCTGGTCGACCATCTGCTTCTGCAGCTGCTGCATCAGCTCCTCGAACTTCTGGCGCGCCGCGTCGTCGACGAACTCGTAGTTGCGCAGAGCCTTGACGCGACCACCGAGGTCGTCGGGCAGCCGGTCCAGCTGGTCCTTGCGCTGGCGCGCGATGCGGTCCAGCAGCTTTTGGGCCTCCGGCGTCGCAGCCTCGTCGCGGCGGCGCTGGATGCCCTGGCGCTCCGTGTCGATCACCTCCTGCACCTTTTCGCGGAGCTGGTCGACGGTGGCGTCGAGGTTGTAGCGCCCTAGCTCGCGCTCACGCGCCTCGCGGAGCTGCTTGAGCAGCTGCTCGAGGCCGGGCATGTTCGGCGAGCCCCAGCGCAGCAGCCGCTGCAGCGCGGCGTTCAAGTCGCCGTAGTTCATCAGGTCGTCTGACAGCGCGTCGAGGACGTCGCCCGCGTCGAGGTCGTCGAGCTTCTGGGTCCCGTCCCACCTGGAATACCGGAACGTCACCCGACCACGCTAGCAGGGCGCCAGCCGCCCAGCGCCCGCTCGACCGCCGCCGCCGCACGGAGCGCGACGAGGTCGTTGAAGTTCCGGGCCACGATCTGCACCCCGATGGGCATGTTCTCCGCCGACGTGCCGGCGCGAACCACGACGCAGGGGTTGCCCGTGAGGCTGTACGGCACCGTGTAGCTGAACTGGTGGTCGCCGGTCAGCTTGGCCTTGTAAAGGGGCGCGACGTCAGGCCCGACAGGGCTGAGCACGAGGTCGAAGCGGGTCATGAACTTGAGCACGGTGCTGCGAAAGCCGTCCCAGCGCTTGTACAGGCGCTCATGGCTCATGTGTTTCAGGCCCCAGTAGCCCTGCGTGACCTGCCACGCCTCGGCCAGCGACGGCGGGCGCTCCTCGGTGACGACGCAGCCGGCAGCGGCAAGCGCCCTGGCGGCCGCCTTCACGGTGGCGGCCACCGCCGGCGTCGGCCGCGCCAAGCCGTCGTCCGCGTACCAAGCCACTCTGAGCCCCGCGAGCTTCGGTGTGCGCTTGGGAAGGGGCACCGGCACGACGCCGGAGTCGATGCCGTCCGGGCCGATCAGGATCGGCAGGATGAGCCCGAGGTCGGCGACGAACCGGGCCATCGGCCCGACCTGGCTCCTTGGGTCAGAGAGACCGCCGGGCAGCGCGTACGCCCCGGTCGCCGGGATGAGGCCGGCGGTGGGCTTCAGGGCGGCGATGCCGCAGTAGTGGGCCGGCATGCGAAGGCTGCCGCCCGAGTCGCTCCCCAACCCGAGCGGTGAGCCCGCCGCGGCGATGATCGAGGCCTCGCCGCTGCTGCTGCCGCCGGGCGTGCGGTTGATGTCGTACGGGTTGCGAGTCCCGCCGTGGACGGAGTTCCAGCTCTCCTCGCCCTCCCCGGCCGGCGGGCAGTTCGTCTTGCCGATCAGGATCGCCCCCGCCCGGCGCATTCGGGCGATCACCGTCGCGTCGCGGTCCGGGATGTTCGTACGGAGCATGCGCAGCCCAGCGGTCGTGGGCAGGCCCGCGGTGTCGAAGATGTCCTTGGCGGTGAACGGAACGCCATGGAGGGGGCCGAGCACGCTCTTGCGCTTGTTGCGGCGGTCCGCGTTGCGAGCCTCCTTGACCGCGCTCTCGGCGGTGGCGAAGACGACCGCGTTCAGCCTCGGGTTGACCGTGTGGATATGGTCGAGGTGGGCTCGGACGACCTCGAGGGACGAGACCTGCTTCTTGCGGATCGCGCGCGCAAGCCAGCCGGCCGGCGCACCGATGATGTCGCGCATACGCGGTGTGGAGCTTAGACCGTATCTCCGGGCTTTATGTCAAGAACCCGCACGCCGTTGCCCACGAGCTCCTGGAGGGCGCTCGGCCTGCCCGTCAGGATCGGGAAGGTGGCGAAGTGCATCGGCACCACGGTCTTGACCCCCAGCAGCTGGACAGCTTTGGCCGCCCGCTCGGGGCCCATCGTGTAGAAGTCGCCGACCGGCAGGAAGGCCACATCGAAATGGCCGAGCTCGGCGATCAGCGCCATGTCTCCGAAAACGTCGGTGTCGCCGGCGAAGTAGATGGTGAAGCCGTTCTCAAACTCGATCACGAGCCCGCACGCCTCGCCGCCGTAGACCACGCCGTGGTCGTCGGTGATCCCGCAGGAGTGCTCGGCGTGGACCAGCGTGATCTTGATGCCGTCCACCTCGAGCGTGCCGCCCTTGTTGCCGCCGATGATCGTGTCGCCGGCGATCCCCTTGGAGCCGAGCCAGGCCGCGATCTCCGCGTTGCAGACGATCGTCGGCTTCGTCCTGCGAGCAATCTCGAGCGCGTCGTGGATGTGGTCGAAATGCCCGTGGGTGATGAGCATCAGGTCGCAGCGGTCGATCGTCTTGACCTTGTCGGGCGCGACCGGGTTGTTCATGACCCAGGGGTCGATGATGATCTCCTTCCCCTTGGCGCTCCGGGCCTTCCACGTGCCATGACCGACCCAGGTGAAGCTGACATCAGAGTTGAGCGCCATCGTTCCCTCCCAAGCCGGCACCGGCATCCGCGCGGAAAAGTCGATTTTCCCACACGGACAAGACGAAGACCCCGATCGCCGCGACCGTCCAGAGGTTGGGGAATGGCAGGTCGCACGGCTGGCGGTAAAAACCGAGCAGGCACACGGCGAGGAGGCCGAGCGTCACGTAGCGCCGGCGCTCGATCGCACGCACCAGCAGCAGCAGCACGATCGGAAGCAGCGGCAGCCACTGGTACGGCCACACCTCGTTCGGGATCAATGCGCCCAGGCCGAAGCCGAGCGACATGCCGTACGCGGGGTTCCAGCCGCTGCGCCAGGCCGCCCAGGCGGCGCCGCCGGCGAACAGGACCGCGCTGGCGTACGAAAGGAACAGGGCGACCCCTGGCAGGTGGAGAGGAGAGGTGACCAGCACAAGCCCTGTCGCCGACGGCAGCGCATAGGGCTCGCCGCCGATGGTCCGCATGAAGAGCGTGCGGACCGAGTCGTAAGAGCAGTCCTGGTTGTGCGAGGCGAGCGATGGGATCAGGACGTGCTGGTAATAGAAGATCGTGCCGCCCGCCCCCAGCGGAATGAATGCGATGGCGGTCGCCGCGATCATGACTGCGCCGAGGACGAGCGCGTACACGATGCGCCGCTTCGGCCGCGGCCCGATGATCATCGCCGCCGGGTAGTACTTCAGTGCTGCGGCGAGGCCGCCAAACACCCCGGCCGCGGCAGGCCTTCGCGCCTCGAGCCAGATCGAGGCCATGGCGAGGACGAGCAGGATTCCGCCCCGCTGCCCGGCGATCATGTCCGCGAACAGGGGTGGGAAATAGGCCGCGACGACCCAGAAGAGTGGTCGGGCCAGGGGATGCCGGGTGCCGACCAGGCGGTAGAGGAGAAGGAGCGCGAGCAGCAGTCCGGCGATGTCGATCGCGGTCCACACCTGCACCGCGACGCCTTCGGGAAGCAGGGCGACCGGGATCGCGAGCGCGGCGACGGGCGGCGGGCTGACGAATGCGTCGAGGCCCCCTGGGGGCGCGATGATGTGGAACCGCGAAAGGTACGCGGCGGCGCTGTCGTAAAGGTGCGATGGGTTGGTGAGGTAGGCATGAGCGCCCTCCCACATTCCCCTGGCGTCCGGTCGGTCCGGCTGCACGGCCGTCCAGAAGATGCGCCACGCGCCAAACACGGCAGCGAGCGCCCAGTACAAGGAGGGCCGCGACAGCACGATCGCGGCGGCGCGGCGCAGGTCCCGCACTATTCGTTCGGAGGCAGCGCCGGGCCGCGGGAGCCGGTGCGCGCGAGCCAGCCCTTGCCCTGGAGGAACTCGATGAAGGCGTTGACCGAGGCCGGCAATCGCCGCCGCCTCAGGTGCACGATGTGCCAGTCGCGCCGGATTGGAAATCCGCTCACGTCGAGCTCGACCAGCCGGCCGCCCGAGAGCTCGAGCGCGCACGCGTAGCGCGAGAGCACGGCGAGGCCCAGCCCCGACTCGACCGCGTGCTTGATGGCCCCGTTCGAGCCGAGCTCCATCGCCACCTTCAGCCGCGCGCCGGCCTTGCGTGCCTCCTTGTCGAGCGACCACCGGCTTCCGGAGGAGGCTTCGCGCATCACAAAAGGAAGGTCGGACAGGTCCTTGAGCGAAAGTCCACGCCGGCCCGCCAGCGCATGGCCGGCCGGCGCGACGACGACGAGCTCGTCGCTGAGAAACGGCAGGACCGCCAGGTCTGCGTCCTTGAGCGCAGGACCCACGACGGCGAGGTCGAGCTCATTGTTCAAGACCTGCTCCTGCACCCGCGCGCGCGTCCCGATCTCGAGCGAGATGACCAGGCCTGGATGCAGCTTCTTGAAGGCGCCGAGGGCCGAGGGAAGGAGGTAGATGCCGACCGTGGTGCTGGCGCCGACACGCAGGCTCCCCCGCTTGATGCCGCGCATCTCCTCGAGCGCGAGGGCGGCCTCGTCGACGATGTCGAGCGTGCGCCGCGCGTAGCCGTAGAGCACTGAGCCCGCCTCGGTGAGCTGCACCCGCCTGCCGAGCCGGTCGAGCAGCGGCAGGCCCAGAGCCTCCTCCAGCTCCTTGACCTGGTAGGAGACGGAGGGCTGGCTCAGCTTCAACCGCTGGGCGGCGAGGCTGAAGCTGCTCAGGTCGGCGACGGTTTTGAAGGTGCGCAGCTGCCGCAGCGTGACGGTTCGGTCGAGGTCCAGCTGAGGTCCCCATGAGGTCACCGCGCGGGCTCTGTCCTCGCGCGGTCGTATTCGCGCACGCGCCTACGATATGCGCTATGGCCGCGCGCAAGCCCAAATCGCTCACCCCCGTCCGCAGGACGACACCCAGCTTCGAGGGCGTCGAGGCACCCGAGCGCGCGGCGACATCGGTCTCAGAGCAGAAGATCAACCAGTACCGCAAGCGTCGCTTCCTGGCGCTGCACACAGACACCGAGGCGGCCAACAAGCGGCGCGCCGCAGGGAAGGCCACCGCCCGCGACCGGATCGAGATGCTGCTCGACGCCGGCTCTTTCGTCGAGCTCGACGTCTTCGCCGCCCACCGCGCCTACGGGTTCGGTATGGAGGAGCGGCGCATCTCGGGCGACGGCGTCGTGGCGGGCTTCGGGGAGGTCGATCGCCGCCCCGTCGCGGTGTACGCATATGACGCGACGGTGTTCGGCGGATCGCTCGGCGAGGTCACGGCCGAGAAGATCGTCAAGGTCCAGGAGCTCGCCCTGCGCAACCGGGTGCCGATCATCGGCATCAACGACTCCGGGGGCGCTCGAATCCAGGAGGGCGTGGTTGCGCTGGCGGGCTACGCGGACATCTTCCTGCGCAACGTCCGCTCGTCAGGCGTGATCCCGCAGATCAGCGTCATCGCCGGGCCGTGCACGGGTGGCGCGGTCTATTCGCCGGCCATCACCGACTTCATCTTCATCGTGGCCGGCCAGGGCTACATGTTCATCACTGGGCCCGAGGTGATCCGCGTCGTCACGGGCGAGGCCGTGACCTTCGACGAGCTGGGCGGCGGCGACGTGCACAACGCCACCTCGGGAGTCGCGCACTTTCTCCCGCGGACCGAGCAGGCGTGCGCGGACGGAGTGCGCAAGCTGCTCTCTTACCTGCCTTCGTCCAACGGAGAGCGGCCACCTTTCGTGCCGACGACCGACGACCTGGAGCGGGCCGACGTCGAGCTCCAGACCATCGTCCCCGAGTCGCCGAACAAGCCATACGACATGCGGGCCGTGGTCTCGCGGGTCCTCGACAATCGCGAGTTTTTCGAGGTGCAGCCCTTCTTCGCCCCCAACATAGTGGTCGGGCTGGGCCGGCTCGGCGGCCACGTCGTCGGCATCGTCGGCAACCAGCCGAAGGTGCTCGCCGGCGCGATCGACATCAACGCGTCCGTCAAGGCGGCGCGGTTCATCCGCTTCTGCGACGCCTTCGGCATTCCGATCATCTCCTTCGTCGACGTGCCGGGTTACCTGCCGGGCCGCGACCAGGAGCACGGCGGCATCATCCGGCATGGCGCCAAGCTGCTCTATGCATACGCGGAAGCGACGGTGCCGAAGCTCACCGTGATCACACGCAAGGACTACGGCGGCGCGTACTGCGTGATGTCGCCAAAGCAGATGGGAGCCGACCTCAACCTCGCGTGGCCGACCGCGGAGATCGCGGTCATGGGCCCGGAGGCCGCAGTCAACATCGTCTACAAGCGAGAGCTTGCCACCGCGTCGAATCCAGCCGCCCGTCGCAAGGAGCTCGTCGCGGAGTACACCGCACGCTTCGCCAACCCCTACGTCGCGGCCGAGCGCGGCTACATCGACGACGTGATCGAGCCGAGCCAGACGAGGCGCGAGCTCGTCCGGGGCCTGCAGCTGTGCCTGCGCAAGACGGTTGAGCGGCCACCGCGAAAGCACGGCAACATCCCGCTCTGAGCGGAACCGCGTGAGCTCACGCGGACCCCTTCAGGCCGGGACGGTCTTCTGAGGCGGGGTCTTGGCCGCGGCGCGACGCAGTGTCTCGGCCTTGCGGCAGTACTCGTCGACCGTGACGACGAACTCCGCGTGCGACCACGTCAGGGGTGACACCGACAGCGGCGCGCCGGTGTTCGGGTCGAGCTGTTCGGAGAGCAGCCCGCCCGGGATCTGGTGGCGCACAGCCCAATCGATGATAGCTCGGGGCGGCACCAGGTCGGCCGGCTCCCGGGCGGTCGCGATGTACCACTGCGCCAGCCACAGCGTGCACATGAACCATGGGTTGCCGGGGACCCGCCGCGTGTCCTGCTCGACTTTGAAGTAGTAGTCGTCCGAGTACCGGGCGATGCCTCCCGTGGCCGCCTTGTTGGATAGGCCCTCGGCGATCGCCTGCATCGTCGCCACGATCCGCTTGTCGCCCGGCGCGTACATGCCGAATCGCCACAGGCCGTACAGCGCGCTGTCCAGCACCATGTCGACGGTCAGGGTGGCGTCGTCCTCGACGGTCACCCTGCGGGCGAATCGCCCGAGCTCGGGGCTGTACAGGCTCCGGTCGGCGGCCTCGCGCAGGCGCTCTGCGGCGTCCCGGTAGCGCACGAACGCGGCGACGTCGCCAAACAGGTCCGCGAAATTCCGAGCGGCGGCGAGGCCGCCCCACACCGCGCCCACCGTGAACGCGTGGACGCCCCATCTCTCCTCCCAGAGATCCCACGACGGCAGCGGGAGGCCGTTTCGGCCGTCGACGTAGGAGACCATCCAGTCGGCCGCCGGAACGACGAGGGTCGTGTACAACCCGACCACGAAGTCGAGGTTGGCGTGGAGGTGGTAGTGCTCCCAAAGCGACCACAGGACGAGGCCGGTCTCGTCCTCCTGGATCGGCAGCGTGCGCACGCCGTGCGAGTCGACCCAGGGCAGCCATGAGCTCCCCGGCTGGCCGTAGGGGGTGTACTTGTGAAGGAAGAAGCCCTCCTCGACGAGCACCTGCTGGCAGAAGGTGAAGAACTGGCGGGTGACGTCCTCATGCCCGGCGCGGTCGAGCGCGTGGGCGACGAGCGCACCGTCGCGCGGCCACGCATAGGCGTACGTGTCCCGCGCGAACTTGGTGATGTCGAAGTCAGTGGAGGCGATGATCGCGCCGTGGTTGTCGACATGTGACCGGGCGGTGAGAATGCTCCGGCGGTACAGCCGGGTCACGTCAGGGCCGAGGTCCTCCTCGATGTGGCCGTGGTCCTTCTCCGACCACACCTGCCAATACGTCACTGTCCTGGCGTAGTACGCGTCGGGACCCTTGCCCACGATCAGGTCCTGGCCGTACACGGTCACGTCGCTGAGACGCGTCCCCATGCAGACCCAGTGCGTGAGCGAGCGTGTCTCTCCGGCCGCCGCGGGGTCGAGATCGAACCCGATGGTGCAGTCGACGGAGCCCTGCTCGATCGGGTTCTTGCTCAGCACGCCGTCCTGTGCGTCCACCCAGGTGCCCTCCGCGCCGCCGCCCTTCTTGCCATTGGCCCAGGAGTCGATGCCGAACTCGGGTCCACGCTGCCCGCCAACCAGGAAATAGCGGTTTGCCTTGTAGGCGATGACGCCCCGATGCCGAGGGTCGTAGGCCACGGTATTGCCGATGTCGGATCCTTCGATGTACCAGTCGTAGTGAAAGAAGACGCGGCCCACGGTGAAGCCGGCGGTGGCCGTCACGTCGACGTTGCGGATCAGCCAGTTGCGCGCGAGGTCGACATAGTCCTCAAACCGAACAGTGATCCCGAGGCCCGGGTGCGTCAGCGTGGCGTCGCTGACCATCGAGTCTCTCGCGTATCCGATCCGGCGCGTCCACGCCGGGTCGTCCAGCCACGCGAATCTGCCATCGATGAAAAAGCCCGTGCGGCACAGGTTGCCCATCGTCTGGTTCGCGTCGCCGACGCGCGGAAAGTACAGGTCGCGGAGTGAGTAGGTGGCGTCGAAACCGACGAGCACGTTGCCGTTTCCGATGACGAGGCTCCTGGGCACGGTTCGCGCGCAATCCTAAACCCCTTCACACCCTGCCTTCCCTTCTTCGGATTCCCCGGCCTACAATCGCGGCAAGCGATCCAGCAAAGAACGGAGCATCACGTCTTGGAACCAGATCAAGAATTCAATCCGCCGATCCGTATCGTCGCCTCGAAGCAGCGCCGCAGGACGGTGGCTGCTCGATTGCGCTCAGGGGTGCTGGAGCTCCTCGTCCCGGCGTCGATGCCGCACTCCGAACGCAGCCATTGGGCCGAGGTGATGCGGCGCCGGCTCGACCGTTCAATGAGGCGCAGGCGACCCTCGGACGACCGCCTGCTCGAGCGCGCCAGGGTGCTCAACGCGCGGCACTTCGGGGGCCGGTTGCGCTGGACCTCGATCGGTTTCGCCGACATGGACCACCTGTGGGGCAGCTGCACCTTCACCGACGGCGCGATCCGCATCGCGCGACGCGCCGCCGCGCTGCCGAGCTGGGTGGTCGACTACCTGCTGGTTCACGAGATGGCGCATCTCGAGCACAGCGACCATGGGCCTGCCTTCCACGAGATGGAAAACCGCTATCCGCTGAGCGAACGCGCCAAAGGGTACCTGCTGGCGGTCGACACGCTCCCCTCAGCTCCCCGCGGGGAGGCGCCTCAGGCTCCGTTCACGGCGTGAGGACTATTTTCGTCGCCTCGCGCGCATCGAACATGCGGTAGGCCTCCTCCGCCTCTTCGAGCTTCATGCGGTGGCTGATGATGGCCTCAGGCCTGAGCCGGCCGGCGGCGACCAGGTCCAGCAGCGGCGACATGTACTTCTGCACGTTGCACCAGCCGGCCCGGAAGGTCAGCGACTTCAACCACATTCGTAGGTACGGAAAGTCACCGAGCACGGCGCTCGGCACGCCGACCATGGAGACCGTGCCCCCGCCGCGTACGCAGTGGATCGCCGTATCGACGGCGGACAGCAGGCCGACGCACTCGATGCTCGAGTCCGCGCCGATGCCGCCCGTGGCGGACTCGATGAACTCGACCGGGTGCACCCGCGAGGCGTTGACCGGCGTGCCTCCCAGCTCGAGGGCCATCTCGAGCCTGGCGTCGACCATGTCGACCACGAACACACGCGCCGGACCGAACAGCTGCGCGCACATCGTCGCCAGGAGCCCGACCGGTCCGGCGCCGACCACCGCCACGACGTCGCCCGGCTTGATCTCCGCCCTCTCGGCGCCGAAAAAACCCGTCGACAGGATGTCTCCCACGAAAATCGCCTGCTCGTCCGACACCTCGGCCGGGATCGGCTCCATCGTGTGGTCGGCGAGCGGGACGACGACGTACTCCGCCTGCCCGCCGCCGAGCCCGCCGAAATACTCACCGTGGCCAAAGGTGCCTTTGTTGACGCACTGGCTGTACCAGCCCTTGCGGCACAGAGCACAGTGCCCGCACGACGTGAAGAAGCTGGACACGACGCGATCGCCGGGCTTGAACCGCTTGACCTCGCCGCCGACCTCTTCGACGACGCCGACGAACTCATGGCCGAGGACGGCGCCCCGGTTCATCGGGGTATGGCCGTGGAGGATGTGGAGGTCCGAGCCACAGACCGCCCCGAGGGTGACTTTGACCAGCGCGTCGCTCGAGCCCGCCAGACTCGGGCGCGGGACGTCGATCACCTTGACGTCGCCTTCGCCCTGGAATGTCAGCGCCTTCACCGGGTAGCCACGACATCCGCGATTCTACGTCCGCCCATAAGCTAGCCCCGTGAGGCTGAAGGGAGCGGTCGTCGTCATCACAGGCGCCTCGAGTGGAATCGGCGCGGCGACCGCGCTCGCGTTCGCCCGAGCCGGTTCGCGCCTCGAGCTCGGTGCGCGCCGGCTCGACCGGCTGAACGGGGTGGCGCAGCAGTGCCGGCAGGCCGGCTCGCCTGGGGTGAACGTCCGCCTGCTCGATGTCGGCCAGCGTGGGTCCGCCCGGTCGTTCGTCGCGGCCGCCACGCGCGACCACGAGCGACTCGACGTGTTGGTGAACAACGCAGGCGTCGGCTGGCGGGGACGGCTGCAGCTGATGCCGGAGGACAAGGTCGACGAGCTGATCGCGACCAACCTCAAGGGGGTCATCGCCACCACGCAGGCGGCGCTGCCATGGATGATCGAGCGGCGGCGCGGGGTGATCATCAACGTGTCGTCGGTCGTCGGCTTTCGCGCGGCCCCGTACTCCGCGCTGTACTCGGCGACCAAGCACGCCGTGGCCGGCCTGTCGCACGCGCTGCGGGGCGAGCTCTCAGGCACCGGCGTCAAGGTTTGCGTGGTGTATCCCGGCCCGACCGCCGGCACTGAGTTCACGGGCCAACAGGAGCCCGGCTTCCAGTACCCCGCCTCATGGGTGGCCAACCTGATCGTGCGCACCGCGCGCGTTCCCCGCCGCGACGCGATGGTGGCTCCGATTCGCCTGGCGCACCTCGCCGAGCCCGTGTTCGGAGGCCTGATGGACCACGCGATAGGCGAGGTCCGCCGGCGCGGCGTGGAGGGACCCGACGTCCCGCGCTAGCCCCTACTTCTGCCAGGCGGCCAGCAGCCGCTCCAGCTGGTGCGCGTTCTTGACGGAGTAGTTGGAGTAGTTGTTGTTCATCAGGGCATGCACCTGCTGCGCGGAGCGCTCCATCTCCTTGATCCTCGGCACCCATTCGGCCAGCTCCTCTTCGCCGTACTCGTAGCGGAACCGAAGGTTGGGTGGCGCGCCTTTGATCTCCCACGTCTGGCGGTTGCGGCCGTGGAACCGGACCACGGCAAGTCTGGACGACGTCGCCTGACCGATCGAGGGCAGGCTGGTGCCGAGCCCCTGGGGCACATCCACCGCCACGTGCGCGATGTCTCGCGAGCGCAGGAAGGCAAGGGTCCCGTCGAGGTGCCGCTCGTCGAACCACTCGAGCTTGCGCAGCTCGACCGCGATCTGGATCCCCGCCATGCGCTCCTGGCACTGCTCGATGTACGAGAGCGCCCTCGATGAAGGCAGGAACCACGGCGGAAACTGGAAGAAAACCGCGCCCAGCTTTCCCGCCGCGCGAAGCGGCTCCAGGGCCAGCCGGAAGCGCTCCCACGCCTGGTCCAGCAGCTCCTCCGGCATCTGCTCGAGGTAGATGTTTTTGTCCCGCAGGCGTTCGGGCAATTCGTCCCGGATGTCCTTGGGCAGGGCCATCGGCTTGGTCGGGTGGTTGGTGAACAGCGAGAACGACTTGATGTCGAACGTGAAGTCCGCCGGCGTGCGGGCGACCCAGAGCTCAGAGTTCTCGGGCTTGGGCATGCCGTAGTACGTGGAGTCGACCTCCACCAACGAGAACTGGGAGGCGTAGAACTGCAGTCGCTCCTCGGATGACCTGACGTGCAGCGGGTAAAAGAGCTTTGAGTCGATCAGCGACTTGTCCACCCACCCCGCGATGCCGCAGCGGACGCTCACCTCCCGGATCGTAGCCACAAGCTGATGGAGCGGCGTTATGATCCGGCCGCACTTGGGCCGCACCGTCCGCTACTGGTACACGTACCGCACGGCTGTCGCGGTCGTGCTCGCCCTGCTGCTGAGCGGCGTGATCTACTGGCTCTACACCCAACAGGTCGTATGCGACGAGCACGCCGCCGGCTGCGTCGTCAACGTATCGGTCCACCCCGAGGACCGGCTTTTCGCCAACCAGGACGACCCAGGTCCCGGCGTCGTGATCGTCGGCATCGACGACAAGAGCGTGCAGGCCCTGGGCCACTTTCCCGTGCCGCGCGAAAACTACGCGAAGGCGATTCACAACCTGCAGCAAGCGGGTGCGCTCGTGGTCGGCCTCGACGTCCAGCTAAGCGACCCGAGCGGCAGCGACGACAGCCTGACCGCGGTCCTGAGGCAGAGCACGGTGCCGGTCGTGCTCTCATACCCTGCGTCGAACCTCGCTTTCACCAGTCCTGGCAAGGTCATCCAGTGCCCGCCCGGCACGGCCGTATGCAAGGAGGCGGGCAATGACGAGATCCCGCTGAAGCAGTTCCGGTGCCTCGACGCGAATCCCGACCAGAACGTGGCGTGCGTCAAACCGATTCCCAATGTCGTGTTGGCGTCCACCGACCTGGTGCTGGACGGTGACGGGGTGCTGCGCAGCGTCCCTCTGTTCGTGCAGCCCGCCTGCTATCCGCGCGGGATCTGCGACACGGCCGTGATGGACACGTTCGCGTTTGCCACCTACCGCGCCTCGCTGCCTGACTTCCAGACGCTGCCCGCGCTCCAGGAGTCGGACGGCACCGCGAGCTTCGGGTCGGCGTTCAAGATGGCGGTCGACAGCAAGGGCGCGGCCTTGATCAACTTTTCCGGGCCGCCGGACACCTTCAAGCACTTCGGTCATTACGCGTCCTTCTCCGACGTGGCGAACGGCACGGCGCCCGCGGGCCTGTTCAAGGACAACATCGTGCTGATCGGCGCCTACAACCTCTCTGGTGTCAACGACGCGCAGCTGGTGACCACCAGCGCGGGCAGCAACGGAACGCTGCAGATGGCTGGGGTCGAGATCCACGCGAACGTCGTGCGAATGCTCAACCGGGCGGTGCCCCTGCCGGGCAATCCGTCGTTGCTGCTGACGCCGGAGCCGCAGTGGCTCCTCTTCCTGCTGATCCTCGTCCTGGGCCTGGCGACCGCGATCGGCGTGTCGCGCGTCTCGGTGCTGTGGGGCCTGGCGGGAACCGCCGGCGCCCTGGTCGTCTTCACGTTCGCCATGGCCGGACTGGCGTCCTTCAACAACTTCGTGGCTGACGTGTTTCATCCGTGGCTCGCCATCGCGTTGACGTACGCGGGCGTGACCGC
>DASXBE010000041.1:0-4409 GCA_036491815.1 Candidatus Dormiibacterota bacterium
GCTTACTCGACCTTCTCCGGAATGGCGGTCGTGGTCGGCAGCTAGCCGGCTAGCCGGCGCCTGCTTGGTCTTTTAGCGCCTACCCACGGTCTGGAAGCAATCCAGGCAGTACACCGGCCGCGCGCCGGTCGGCACGAAAGGCACCTGGGTCTGCTTCCCGCAGTTGGAGCAGATCACGTCGTGCATCACCTTCGATCGGCCGTTTCCCCCTTCAGTCGTCCGCCGCGACGCCCGGCACTCCGGGCAGCGGCGAGGCTCGTTCTGAAGCCCCCGGGTCTGGTAGAACTCCTGCTCTCCCGACGTGAACAGAAATTCACGCCCACAGTCGCGACAAGTCAAGGTCCGATCCACGAAGCTCACCGTCCTGGCCTCCCTTCTATTTCCCCGCTCAGAGGCCCGGGCCGATGGCCACCGGTTTACACCCTGCGCGCGACGGCGATTCTAGCGCGGTTGGCGACAGTTTGGAAGGTCCGGTTTGCCTGCGTCAGGCGGTGGCGGCGGCCGCTTCGCGCTCCTCTTCCTGCGGGATCACGGGAGGCGGTTCACCGATGCCCGCGTCGGGCGCGCCGGTCAGCGGCACCTCCTTCAGGAAGAGGGTCGAGACCAACGCGACCACCAGGATTGCGCCGGCGAAGAAGTAGATGTCGTGCAGCGTGTCGGAGAGCGCAAGCCGGATCGCGTGGACGAACGCCGGTGGCAGCTTGGCCAGCAGCGTCGGGTCGAGGATCGAGTTCGCGCTGCCGCCCTTGGGCAGGCTGTTCACGACCTGCGACGGCAGGTTCAGGTTCGTCACGCGCGTCTTCAGATAGTCCGGCAAGCGGTTCGCCAGCACTGCGCCGAGGATCGCGCTGCCGACCGTGCCGCCGAGGTTGCGCCAGAACTGGATCTGGCTCGACGCGACGCCCAGGTACTGGCGGGGCAGCGCGACCTGCACCGCGGTCAGGTACAGCGGGAACGTCACGCCGAGGCCCAGGCCGACCACGATCAGGTCCGCGACTACGTGCCACTCCGGAGTGCTTGGCGTGATCTGGCTGAGCAGCCACATGCCGAAGATCATCACGGCCACGCCGAGCGTGCCGAGGTAGCGGTAGCGGCTGATCCGGCGCATCGCGAAACCGGTCAGGGTGCTCGCCGCGAGCAGACCGAACATCATCGGCGTGATCAGGGCGCCCGAGTTGGTGGCGCTGATCCCGAGCACGCCCTGGAAGACGAGTGGTGTGAACAGGATCGAGCCGAACATGCCGAAGGCGGTCAGGAAACCAACCAGCATGCTGACCGAGAAGGTCGTGTTCTTGAACAGGTGCAGCGGAACGATCGGCTCTTTGACCCGGGACTCGACGGCGATGAAGGCGGCGAGCATCACGGCGGCGAGCGCGAGCAGGCCCATCACCTGGGGAGACGTCCACGAGTGGTCGCGGGTGATGGTCAGCGCGATGAGCAGGGGGACGACGCCCGCCGAGAGCGTGATCGCGCCGAGGAAGTCGATCGAGCGCCATGAGGCCTTGGAGCGGACGAAGGGCAGGCCGGCGACGACGACCGCGACCGCCACGATGCCGACGGGGATGTTCACCTCGAACACCCACCTCCAGCTCCAGTGGTCGGTGATGAAGCCGCCCGCGGTCGGCCCGACGACCGAGCTCAGGCCGAAGACCGCGCCGAACAGGCCCTGCGCGCGGCCCCGCTGGTCCGGCGGGAAGAGGTCGCCGATCACGGTGAAGACGGTCGCGAACAGCACGCCGCCGAAGATGCCCTGGATGCCCCGGAAGAGGATCAGCTGGTTCATGTCCTGGGCCAGGCCGCAGAAGGCCGAGGCGACGACGAAGCCGATCATGCCCGCGAGCAGGAAGGGCTTGCGGCCGAAGAGGTCGCCAAGCTTGCCTGCGATGGGGGTCATGGTGGTGGAGGTCACGAGGTAGGCGGTGGTCACCCACGCCAGCCGGTCGAGGCCATTGAGGTCGGCGACGATCCGCGGAATGGCGGTGCCGACGATCGTCTGGTCGAGGGCCGCGAGCAGCAGCGCCAGCATGGTGCCGGCAGTGGCCAGGATCACGCGGCGGCGCGACAGGCCATGTGTCATGGACTGGGTCTGGGGTTGAGTCATCACCTGGCTCATTTCTTCAATTCCTTCCTGGCGTTCTCCACCAGCAGCAGGCACAGGTGTCTCAGCTGCGCCAGGTCTTCCTTGGTCATGCCCGCCACCATCTGGTACTGGTGCTCGAGGCCTTCTTTCCAGATCGATTCGATGCGCTCGCGGCCGGCCGGGGTGAGCCGGGCTCGCACGGACCGGCGGTCTTCGGTGTCGGGGACGCGTTCCACAAGGCCGTCGCGCTCGAGGTGGTCGACGAGGCCCGTGATGTTGCGCGGTGTGCTGTCGAGGTCCTCGGCGAGGTCGCCGAGCGGGCATGGCCCGTGCCTGTACAGGCGGAACAGGACGCCCATCCGGCCCTCGCTCAGGTCGTGCTGCTCGGCCCACCGCTCCTGCAGGTGCTTGAGCGAGCGGCCGGCGAAGCGGAGCGCCGACAGCGCCTCGACCACGCTGGTGTCGACGTTCAGGGCTGAGAACATCTCCCGAAGGCGGACGCTGTAGATGCGGCCGGATTCGTCGCGGGCCAGCTCATGAACCGCTGAATCGGAGTGGTCGTGCGCCTCGGAGGACTTCATAGTGAAGGACTTCATTGTTCCCTGATACAGCTTTCCCAAACCGCTTATTCCCGGCTGGTTATGCTCGGTCGCGATGCTCGTTGTCTCCGGCCCGCGCGCCGTCCGGTTGGTCGAGGAGGTGGCGCGCCTCGGCCAGCACGCCGAGACCCTCGGGCAGCGCCAGGCGCCGGACCACTCGGTGCTGCTCCTGGACGCTCGAGCTGTCCTCGAGGGAGCCGATCAGGCCCACCTGCGCCAGGCGATGCAGCGCTCGAGGAGGCACCACGCGCTGATCGCGCTCGACCTCGGGCCGGTGGACTGGATCCGCGCCGCGGGCGGCTCGCGGGCCGCCTATCACCTGGCGGCGGTGCAGCCGGACATCCTGTTCGCGACCGAGGAGGCCGCGGCCGAGCTGGCCGCGCCGCTCGAGGGCATCGCCCCTTGCGCAGTGCTCATCGGGCGTGAGGCATGCGTCGTGCACGGCCGGCACCTCGCGGTACCGTCCGGCGCGGACCTCGACGTGGATGCCTTCGAGGCCGCGTTCTGCGTGGCGCTGGTCGAAGGAGTCGCCCCGGTTGAGGCGGTGGCCCAGGCGGTGCTGGTGGCCGCGGGGAGCCCTGCCCGATGATCGTCGACGCGCATCTCGACATCGCCTGGAACGCGATCTCTCGCGGGAACGGCTTTTTGGGGCCGGCCGCTCCCGGCTACCTCGTCCGGCGCGACACGCTGGCCGCCGCGGGCGTGGGGCTGGTGTTCGCGACCCTCTACACGGCGCCGGCCCGGGCCGGCCGTGCCATGCGCACGCGCTTCGTCTACGAGAACGCGCACGAGGCGCACATCATGGCCGCGGCCCAGGTCAACTACTACCGCTCGTGCGGCCTGCAGCTGATCGCGGACCGCGCCGAGCTCGCGGCGTACGGGCGCGGCTGGAGGAAGGGAAAGGTCGCCGCGGTGCTCCTGATGGAGGGGGCGGACCCGGTCGAGGACCCGTCCCAGCTGGGCGCCTGGACCGAGATGGGGGTGCGGATCATCGGCCCGGCCTGGGGCGGCACGCGCTACAGCGGCGGCACGGGCGCGCCTGGCGGCCTCACCGACCTGGGACGCCAGCTCCTGAAGGCGATGGCGCGCCGGCGTGTGATCCTGGACCTCAGCCACATGGCGCAGGAGTCGGTCGAGGACGCCTTCGACCTGTGGCGGGGCCCGATCATGGCCTCGCACAGCAACTCGCGGTCGATCGTGCCGGGCGATCGGCAGGTCAGCGACGAGACGGTCGCCGAGGTGGCGAGGCGGGGCGGCATCGTCGGGGTGAGCTTCTACCAGCAGCACCTGCGCCGCTCGGGTCGCGCGACCCTCGAGGACGTCGTCAAGCACCTGGTGCACCACGCTCGGTCCGCCGGCGGGCCAGAGCACGTCGGGCTCGGCACCGACCTGGACGGGGGGTTCGATTCGCGTTACGCGCCGCTGGACGACCTGGCGCGGCTGGGCGATCTCCAGCCGCTGCTGCGGAAGCACTTCAGCCGGTCCCAGGTGGAGGGGGTCATGGGTGCCAACTGGCTGCGATTCCTGGAGGTTTCGCTACCCGGCTAGAGCGATTCGGCCACCTGCTTCGCCGTCACGAAGGCGAACCCCATCCCGTGCCCGGTGAATCCGGCACAGATGTAGACGTTCGGCATGCCGTCCAGGGGACCCGACATCGGCAGCCCCGACTCCGTGAAGCCCATCGTGCCCGCCCACCGGTGTGTCACCTCACCGGTGGCGCCGAGCTCGCG
>DASXBE010000042.1:0-11655 GCA_036491815.1 Candidatus Dormiibacterota bacterium
GCGAGCTCGACCCGCCTGCCTTCGCCACCGGACAGCACGCTCACCGGCAGATCGACGCGGTCCGCTCGCAGGCCGAGCCCGGTCACGATCCGGCGGGCGTCGGACTCGCTCGAGTATCCACCGTTCATCCGGTAGCGCTCCTCGGCTTCCGAGAACCGTTCGATGTTGGGCAGCGAGTGGTCTGACTCGAGCTGCCGGTGGAGCTCCGCAAGCTCCAGGGCCGCCCGGTCGAGGCCTCGCCCGGAGAGGATGTGCGCGAGCGCGGTCTTCGCGGCCTCGGCTCTGGGCCGCGGGTTCTGCGGCACGTAGCCGAGCGTGCCCTGCCTGAGGACGAGGCCCGCGGCGGCGTCGTTCTCGCCCGCCAGGACCTTGAGCAGGCTCGTCTTGCCGGCGCCGTTGCGGCCCACCAGTCCGACCTTGTCGCCCGCGGCCACGGTGAAGCTCGCGTCCGAGAGGACGCGGCGCGCGACGACGTCGATGGCAAGGTTTCGAACCTGGAGCACGGGCGTCGATGTTACGTGGAGGGGCGATCTCCGTTGGGTATGCATCAAATCCCGTAGGAGGCCGACACCAATGAGAAAGGTCCTAATCGTCGTCGCCATCCTCGTCGCGGCGGCCGCCTGCGGCGGCGCCGGCAGCGCGTCGTCCAACGGCCCAGCCCAGCCGGCGCCGTTCACCCAGGGCGGCGGATACGCGCAGCAGCCTTCCAAGTCCACCGGTACGAGTGGCGGGACGACCACGACCAACCCTGCGAACCCGTCGGCCACCGACACCACCGTCCCGGTGCTTTCCGGGCCGCCGGTGATCCGCCAGGCCCAGCTCGCCATCACGGTCGACGCCGGCAGGTTCGACGAGAAGCTCGCCTCCGTCCGCACCCTGGTCGAGTCCGAGCAGGGCTACATCGCAGGTACCGACGCCCAGTCGAGCCCGGCGGTCGACAACCAGATCCGCACCGGCGTGATCAGCTTCATGGTGCCCGCCGCCAACTTCGACGCCACCATCGACGTCCTGTCCAAGGTGGGCAAGGTGCAGGGCGAGCACATCACGGGCACCGACGTGAGCGCCCAGTACGTCGACCTTCGAGCGAGGCTCGCCAACGCACAGGCGCAGCGCCTGGCCATGCTCACGCTGCTGACCAAGGCGACGACGATCTCCGACATCATCTCGGTCCAGACGCAGATCGGCCAGATCACCGGCCAGATCGAGCAGCTCGAGGGCCAGATCAAATACCTCGACGACAACACCGCCTTCAGCTCGATCGCAGTCACCCTCACCGAATCAGGCGTCGTGCCGCAGACCGCGTCGTCTGACAGCTGGGGCTTCGCCACCGCGCTCAGCGAAGCCGCCCACAACTTCGTTGCCACCGTCAATTACGTCATCGCCGGCCTGGGCGCGCTGGGCCCGATCCTGGTCCTGGTGGGTCTCGGCTACCTGATCTGGCGGCGCCGCCGCACCCCGGTGGCGCGCCACGCGTAACAGCACGATCCGGCGGGCCGGGGATGCAATCCCGGCCCGTCACCGTAACCTGCACCGGTAGCCGATTGCACAGTGCCTGACCTCGAATCGCCGAGCCGGCCGACGCCCGACCCGAGGTCGTGGTGATCGGCGGCCATCCTCCTTCCGAGGGGAGGGCGATCGAGGGCGGTCCCGGAGACGTGATCCAGCTCCCGGCCGCACCTCGGGCCAGCGACATC
Source organism: Candidatus Dormiibacterota bacterium (assembly GCA_036491815.1). GTDB lineage: Bacteria > Chloroflexota > Dormibacteria > Dormibacterales > Dormibacteraceae > DASXBE01. Next base: position 1,695 of record DASXBE010000042.1, read on the forward strand.
GCGCTGGAGGAGCTCGAGCTCGTGTACGCCTTCATCTACGCCCGCGTCGGCAACCGCGCCGACGCCGAGGACCTCACCCAGCAGGTGGCCATGAAGGCGATCCCGAGGCTGCGCGAGGGTGCCCCGGCCAGTGCCATCCGGGGCTACCTGTTCGCGACGGCGCGCTCGGTCCTGGGTGGGTTCTGGAGCACCCGCCTCGGGCTCTCCGAGGCGGAGCTGCGCGACGACCTCGCGCTGGCGACCCCGGCGGTGCCGTCCGGCGACGAGGGTGTCGAGACGGTCCAGCGCATCCTGGCTGAGCTCTCGGACAACTACCGGCGAGTCCTGCAGCTGCGTTTCCTGCACGGGTATTCGTTGAAGGAAGTGGCGGCGGAGATGAAGTCGACGGTCGGTGCGATCAAGGTCATGCAGCTGCGCGCCCTGCGCGCCGCGGCGAAGGTCGGGCTGAACCGGTGAACGGCAGGCCCGAGAACCGGATCGAGAGAATCGTCTCAGACCTGCTGCGCGGCCGCCGGCTGAAGCTGCGCGGTGGCGACGCCGAGGAACGGGCCGCCATCATTGCGGCGGCGCGGCTCGCCGCGGCGCGCCAGGGTGAGCACCGGATGCACCCAGCCTTTCGCAGGCGCCTCGCCAGGGCCCTCGAGCAGGCGCCGCGTGAGGGTCTGCTGTCGCGCCGGGCCGCCCTGGTGGCCGGCCTCGGCCTGGCGGCCGGTGCGGCCACCGGCCTGCTGCTCGAGCGGGCGACCGAGGCAACCCCGAACACCGCCGCGGCGGGTCAGCCGATCGAACCGATCAACGGCCGGTGGGTCGACGTCGCGGCCTTCTCGGACCTCGTGGAAGGCCAGGGGCTGCGCGTGTCGGCGGGTGGAGTCGGCGCCTATGTCTTTCGCAGGGGCGACACGGTCACCGCCGTCTCGTCGATCTGCTCGCACCTGCCGTGCGAGCTCTGGTGGGATGCCGGGCATGCCCTCCTCGCCTGCCCATGCCACCCCGCGACCTTCACCTCGGCGGGTCGCTCCACCGATCAGAAATATCCGCTGCCGGCGCTCAACCCGGTCCGTGTGCGTCTCACCTCGTCAGGTCGGGTCGAGGTGCTGGGAACTGCCTGAGATGAGCGTTCGACAGCACCGGTCCAGGCAGCTGGCGCTCGATCGCTGCCTGCAATTGTTGGAGGAGGCCCAGATGCGCGGCAAGGCTCGAATCGACGGGCCCGTGGGCAGCGCTTTGAGGCGGTACCTCGAGCGTGCCGGCGTGATGGCGGAGCACAGGCTGGAGGGGCGGCGCATCGATCGCGTGCTCGATGACATCTTCGCGCTGCAGGCGCAGCTGCTCGGGCAGGACCCTGAGGACAGCCGCCACCACAACGGGGCCTGACCCGCCGCCTCGATCGGCCGCCACCATGGCGGATCGCCCCCCTTCGATATCATCAGCCTTTGTGACAAGCTCCTTCAGCGCATCGCGTTCCTTCCTGCTCACATCCGAATCCGTCACCGAAGGCCACCCCGACAAGGTCTGCGACCAGGTCTCGGACGCCGTCCTGGACGGAATGCTGGCGCAGGACCCGTCCGCGCGCGTCGCCTGCGAGACCGCCATCACCAAGGGACTCTGCGTGGTGATCGGTGAGGTCACCACACACGCTGAGCTGGACATCCAGCGCACGATCCGCGAGACCATCCGGGGCATCGGCTATGACAACGAGCAGGTCGGTTTTGACGCCGACCACGCGCTGATCCAGGTTTACCTGAAAGAGCAATCCCCTGACATCGCGGCAAGTGTCGACCACTCGCTCGAGGAGCGCGAGGGCACGCTCGAAGACGACCCGTTCGAGCTGCAGGGAGCGGGGGACCAGGGCATGATGATCGGCTTCGCATGCAACGAGACCCCGGAGCTCATGCCTCTCACGATCTCGCTCGCGCACCGGCTCGCCCGGCGCCTGGCCGAGGTGCGCAAGGATCGCTCACTCCCATTCCTCCGGCCGGATGGCAAGACGCAGGTCACAGTCGAGTATGAGTACGGCCAGCCCAAGCGCATAGAGGCGATCGTGGTTTCGAGCCACCACGCGCCGAACGTCACGCAGCAAGACCTTACTGAAGCCATCCGCGCCATGGTCATCGACCCTGTCGTGAAAGGCCTCGGCGTCGACGCGAACACCAAGATCATGGTCAACCCGAGCGGCCACTTCCTGGTCGGCGGCCCTGCGGCGGACGCCGGGCTGACCGGGCGGAAGATCATCGTCGACACGTACGGCGGGATCGCGCGCCACGGCGGCGGGGCGTTCAGCGGCAAGGACCCGAGCAAGGTCGATCGATCGGCCGCGTACGCGGCGCGGCATGTGGCGAAGAACCTGGTCGCGGCGGGGCTCGCCGACCGCTGCGAGGTGCAGGTCTCGTACGCGATCGGCCGCGCGCATCCCACCTCGATAGCCGTCGAGACCTTCGGCACCGGGACGACCTCCGAAGCCGACCTGCAGACCCTGGTGAGCCGCCACTTCGACCTGCGGCCCGGGGCGATCATCGCGAACATGAAGCTGCTGCGGCCGATCTACGCACCGACCGCCGCCTACGGCCACTTCGGCCGCGACGACCTCAGCGTGCCCTGGGAGGCGACGGACCGGGTCGAAGCCCTTCGCGCGGACGCCGCAGTGACCGCTCGGTCCCGCACCTGACCCGACCGGCGCAGAGCAGCGCCAAACGTGGAAGCCGGCCGCGCGAGGTCATGACGGCCCCCCTTCGCGTGCGCGTGCAGGACACCCTGAGCCGGAAGAAGGTCCGCGTCCGGCCGCCGTCGGGAAACCGGCCCAAGCCGGTGACGCTCTACGTCTGCGGCGTGACGCCGTACGACTCAGGCCACATGGGACACGCCTTCACGTTCTCCATGTTCGACGTGCTGGTGCGCTTCATCGAGTCGAAGGGCGTGCGAGTGCGGTACGCCCAGAACGTGACCGACATCGACGATCCGCTCTTTGAGCGGGCGCGCCGTGACGGGATCGACTGGCGCGAGCTGGCCGACCGCGAGACGCTGGTGCACATCAGGGACATGGACGTGCTCGGGTGGCGCCGGCCTGACGTCATGCCCAAGGTGTCCGAGGAGATGCCGCGAATTCTCACCGCCGCCACCAAGCTGCATCGGAGCGGTCATGCGTACAAGACCGACGCCCTGTACTTCGACGTCAGCCGGTACCCCGGCTACGGGCGAGTCTCGCACCGGACCCGCCGGTCGATGATCGCCAAGCTGCGCGAGGAGGGCCTGCTCGGCACGGTGGGTCCGGGAGCCAAGCGCGACGCCCTCGACTTCCCGCTGTGGCGTGAATCGAAAGAAAGCGAGCCTGCGTGGCCCTCGAAGTTCGGCCCGGGCCGGCCCGGCTGGCACATCGAGTGCTCCGCGATGGCGATGCGCTACCTCGGCGACCAGATCGACATCCACGGCGGCGGCCGCGACCTCGAGTTCAGCCACCATGAGTCCGAGCGCGCGCAGTCCGAGTCGCTGACCGGCAAAAAGCCGTTCGCCCGAGCATGGATGCATACCGGGATGGTCCGGTACGAGGGCCGGAAGATGAGCAAGTCCCTCGGCAACCTGATCAAGGTCAGCCAGGCCCTTCAGCGGGCGCCCGCCGCGGCCGTGCGCCTCTACCTGGTCTCCCACCGGTATGGAGCGGACTGGAGCTTCTCGTGGAGCTCTCTGGCGCGCGCCGCCCGGCTCATCGAGCGGGCCCGGACGGTCCTGGCCAGGCAGGCCGGAGGTGCCGGCGGTGCCGCCACACGTGCCTTGCTCCGGGAGTTCGATGAGGCCCTCGAAGACAACCTCGACACCCCGCGCGCCGTACGGGCCCTGCGGGCCGCCGTGCGGGAGAAGGATGCGGCGGCCGTGCGTTCGATGGCGTCGATCCTGCTCGGCACCGCCTCGCTGACCTGAGGCGTCAGGCGACCTCGAGCGGAGCGCCGCAGTTGGGGCATGCCATCTCGCTGTCGAGCTCCACCATGGTCTCGCAAACGGGGCAGAGCACCTCCGCCACGGACGACGACCGAGCGTCCTCCGCGGCCTCAGCGTCGATCTCGCCGCGGACCTCGCTCAGGTCGACCGCGGGCGCCCCGCAATTGAGGCAGACATAGCCGGGCTGCACCAGCCGGTGATCCTGGTAGACGCCCGAGGAGTCGATGTCGACCTCGGCGAACAGGGCGCGGAAGAGCTCGCCGCCGCACCGGCTCGAGCAGACCAGGAGCACTCCTCGGAGGTTAGGCGATTCTGCGACGGAGCGTGGCTGTGCCGGCCCCGATGAGCAGGACGCAGAAGAGAGCCACGACACCCGCGTCGAGCTCGAGCGAAGGCCATGTCAGGTCGGCGCTCTTGATCATGATGTCGCGCATCCCGTTGACCGCATAGGTGAGGGGCAGCACGTCGGAGAGCCACTGCAGCGGCCGCGGCTCGGTCGTGACGGGAAACAGGATGCCCGAGAGGAGGAGCTGCGGCACGACGACGAGGGGGATGAACTGCACCGCCTGGAACTCGGAGCGGGCGAACATGCTCAGGAAGATCCCGAGGTTGACGGCAGCGACGGCCATCAGCGCCTCCATCCCGAAGATCAAGAGCACGTTGCCCTGGTTGTGCACCTTCAAGACCGCCAGGGAGAAGACGAGCACCTCGGCGGACTGCACGAGGGCCAGGACCGTGAACCCGAGCATGTAGCCGAGCACAATCTCCCCACGGCGGAGCGGGCTCGCCATCAGGCGCTCCAGCGTGCCCTGGGAACGCTCGTTGAGGAACGACACGATGGTGACCACGAAGACCAGGAAGAACACGACCACTCCGACGAACGCGGCACCGAAGTAGTCCAGGGTGTCGAGGTTCTGGCCTCCATAGAGGTAATGGACCGAGGGGTTGAACCTCAGGCCGCCCGGCGCCCTCGCGGCGACCGATCCCAGGGCCGCCTGCAGGGCCTGCAGGACGGGCGCGTTCTGCCCAGGCTGCGACCCCTCGAGGTGGATCTGCGGCGCGACATTGCCTGCCTGCGCGTCGAGGCTGAAGGCCGGCGGGAAGACGATGTAGGCGGCGATCGATCCATCCTTCAGCTTCCCGTCGCCGTCGGCCGCCGAGATGTCTGTGGCATTGATCAGGCTCGAATGGTGGAGCGCGCCTGCGACCGCTGCGCCGAGAGGGCCCGAGTCCTGGTTGGCGATGCCGACGGTGGGCGCGGTGGCGGAACCTCGCATGAGGTAGCCCAGCAGCCCAAGGATGACGATGGGCGCAACGAAGAGCAAAGCGAGGGTGCGGCGATCTCTGCGGAATCCCTGCAGCAGCCGTTTGGTGATCGCGGAGACGCGGTGCGGGCTCACGAGGGCTGACCCGCCAGCGCGAGGAAGGCTTCCTCCAGGTTCTGCGAGCCGCCGCGTTCCCGGATCTCCGCCGGCGTGCCCTCCGAAAGCAGGCGGCCGTACTGGATCAGCCCGAGCCGCTGGCAGCGCTCCGCCTCGTCCATGACATGGCTGGAGACCACGATCGTCGTGCCGGCGGCGGCCATCTTGCGAAAGTCCTCCCAGAACTGCACGCGGAGCTGCGGGTCGACTCCGACGGTCGGCTCGTCGAGCAGGAGCAGCTTTGGCTTGTGGACCAAAGCGCATGCCAGCGAGCAGCGCTGGCGCATCCCGCCGCTGAGCGTGGACACCACCGACTTCCTCCGGTCGTACAGCCGCACCAGCTCGAGCGCGTCCCTGACGCCAGCCTCGCCATCGATGCCGTTGATCGCCGCGAAGAACTGCACGTTCTCCTCGACCGAGAGGCCCGGGTACAGGGCCGCCTGCTGGGTCATGTAGCCGACGCCCCGAAGGACGTCAAGGTCCGGCATGCGACGGCCGAGGACCGTCACGGTGCCGCTGTCCGGCGCGACGAGGCCGACGATGGTCCGGATCAGCGTCGTCTTGCCCGCGCCGTTCGGCCCGAGCAGCCCATAGATCTCGCCCTGCCTGACGCGAAGGGTCACGCCGTCGAGGGCGGTGATCGGCCCGAACCGGCGGTGCACGTCCTGGACGTCGACCGCGTACGAATCGCTCATGGCTTCATCCCCCTCAACCACACGTCGGCGAGCTCGGTCACAGTCGCCTCGCCTTCCATCTCGACCCCGAGGACTCGCTGCGCCGCCGCGCGCGTCAGAACGTGAAAGAAGATCGGACCCATGAACGACTGCAGCGCCACCATCGGATGCGCGCGCTGCAGCCGTCCTTCCGACATCTGGGTCACCACGTACCCCAAGAGCGCTCCGACGACCTTGCCGATGGCCTCTCGCGCCGCTTCCTCTGTATCGGGGGCGAGGCTGCTGACCTCGAAGAACAGGGCGCGCAGGAACCCGGTTCGGTCCGCGCCGTGGCCGCAGATGGTTCGAAAGACGGTGCGGGCGACCGCTGGCATCACGACCTCCGGCGGCTGATCCTGTCTCGTGCGCAGCAGCTCGATCACGGGCTCCAGCGGCGAGTACGTGGAGACCAGGGCCGTGAAGAGAGCGGGCTTGCCGGGAAAGAGGCGATACAGCGTCGCGCGGGAAACTCCCGACCGCTCAGCCAGGTCATCCATCGAGAGGGTGGCGAGGCCTTGCCTCCCGACCAGCTCGAGCGCCGCGTCAAGGATTCGCTCACGTGCACCTGGCTCGGGGGCGAGCTCGAGGGCGTCCAGCAGCTGCTCCCGCGACGCGAACGTCCGGTAGAAGCTGGCCTTTGAAATCCCGGCCGCTTGGGCGATCTGAGCCACCGTCGGCTTCTCCCCGCCGGCGAGCAGGCCGCGCGCCTCGCCGAGGACGCGCTCCCGCAGCGTGGGTGCCATGAGGCGATACTAGACGAGACATCGCATCTCGTCAAGTACCAGCACCGGCGGAGGTGGTGTCCGGTTTCCAGACGTGCGGCGGTATTCAGGACAAGATGGTCGGCACTCTGGACCCGACCCACCGTCAAGCCTCCGTCCTGACGGCGGAGGAGCTCTGCGAGGCGTACGCGCCCAAGGTGTGCCGGTTCGCGGCCCTGATGTCCAGCGGGGCGGAGGCTGAAGACCTGGCGCAGGAGGCGCTGCTTCGAGCGGTCCGCAGCCTCGGCTTATACCGACCCGAGCGAGGGACGGTTGAGGCCTGGTTGTGGCGGATCGTCGCCAATGCAGCGAAAGATTCCGCCGGCCGCCGCCAGCGGACGCTGGATCTGACCACGCGGCTCGGCATCTTTGCGCCTCGAGAATCCGAATCGGTCGAGGATGCGGTGCTGGAACGCCTTCGCGACGCGGACCTGCACGCGCACCTGCGGCGCATGCGCCTCCGCGACCGAACGCTGCTCGCGCTTCGGTTCGGCGCCGGGCTGGACACCGATGAGGTCGGAGCCGCGCTCGGTCTGAACCCCGACTCCGCCGGCAAAGCCATCAGGCGAGCGCTCGCGCGCCTGCGGGCGCGATTGGAGGCATCCCAAACATGACCACCGACCAGCTGGAACAACGCCTGCAGAACCTCACCGTCGATCCGCCGGACGCCGGCCGCGTCACGGCGGGCGTGCTGTCACGCCGGGCTGCGCCGCGATTGGCCATCCCCAGAGCCTTCACTGTGACCGTCGCGGCGGTGGTCCTGGTGGCGGCCACCATCTACTTCGTGCCGGCGGCCGACCTGGCTATCGCCAGCGTGCCGGTTGCAGGTGACATGCTCAACGACGCGGGCCTGGTCGGGGCGCGGGATCGAATCACATACGTCAACGCGTCGTCGAGCTCCTCCGGCTATACGCTGACGCTGGTTGGCGTCTACGCCGACTCGGCGCGCACCGTGCTCCTGATGCACTCCGCCCCCGTGATCGGCTTTCCGAGCGGGCTCGTTCAGCTCACAGACCAGTTCGGACGCGCGTACGACTGGCAAAACGGGAGCTCCAACTCCCAGACGGGCGAGCTTGTGATGCAGTTTGGGCCGCTGGCCTGGCCCGACGCGATCACTGGCGCTCGCATCACCCTGCACATCTCATCGGTTCAAATCACGGACCCCGCGACGGGACCCCTGTACGAGGTGGCCGGGTCGTGGACGCTCACCGCCGCAATCACCGTCGACCAGGGCAGCGCGCTGCCGGTGCCCGCGCCCGCCTCGCTCGGACCGGCCCATTTCCGATTCACGTCGGCGAGCTACACCCCCGCGACCGTCGCACTCGAGGTTGAGGTGACGGGTGTGACCTTCACGGAGCTCGGCCGGATCATCCCGGACGGTGGAAAAGGGACGCCGGCCTTCACGATGGACCTGATCGATCCCCAAGGAGAAATCGTGAGCGGAAGCAGTGACGAGTCGAGTGATGTCATCGGGGTTGTGCACATCCACTTCCTGGGTTTCCGATCCGGAGCCGGCGGCGAGTACACGCTCAGGGTGAGTTACTACGGCGAGGGGGAGTTCGAGCGGGTGCTGACCATTCCTTAACAGGCTCGGTTCTCAAAGGGCGGTGCGGTCAGTAGCTTGCGCGCATGCGCCGCCTGCTTGTTCTCGCCCTGGCCGGCCTGCTCGCCATGCATCCATCCGGTGTGCGCGCCTCATCCGCTTGGGGAAGCCGCGAGTACGGCGATCCGCCCGGTTGGTGCACGAAGTTCTCGGACATGTGGGGCGCGACGATCGTCACCAACGACCCTCTCGTCGGCACCAACCCCGAGCGCGACACCTTCTATGGCTTTCACAAGAACCCGGGTTATGACGACTGGTACGGCTATTTCTACGGGGACTTCCGTGGTCGGCCAGGTGACGCGTCGGGTTGGGTGCCGCTGCTCCATGAGGACTACCCACACCACTACCACTGGAACTTCGGCGACGCCGGCTGGGCCGTGCACGGACACGCCAAGGAGTACATCGCGTACTACAACTGGACCTTCGGCGGGCAATGCGGAATCGGCGTCCGGGGCAGCATCGCGCCGCCTCCATTCATGGCGGACCAGTACGGATTTCCCGTGGTCGACATCTACGTCGACGCGGTGCCGCCCGATCCTCCCCGGCCACATGTCACCACCGTGACGCCGGACTCCGTTTCCTTCGGGTGGGACCCGGTCGCCGATCGCGGTGACGGCGCGGGTGGCGACTACTTCGTTTCCGGCCTGGACCACTACGTGTCCTGGGTCACCGTCGACGACCGCCCGGGCCGCTTTCAGCTTGCCTCGACGACGGTGCCCCGCGTGCTCGAAGTCGACGGCCTGAGCCCGAAGGAGAACGCATGCGTTCACGTCCAGGCCGTCGACCGGGTTCAGAACGCGACGCCGGACCAGGAGGCCTGCGCGGGTCCGATCACCCCGCCGCCGCTGCCGTCGTGGGGCGCGCCGGCCGCCCGAGTGGGGGCCAACCCATCCGCGCCGGGTCTGGTCGGCTTCCAGTCGTGGTTCTGGCTCGCGCCCACGCCGGCCGCGATGACGATGACCGAAGACGAGCGGGGTGTCCGATACACGATCACCGCCACGCCGGTGGGCGTCGACTGGGAGTTCGGCGATGGCGGCGCCGCCGCCTTCGGCGACGGATCCGGGTTCGGGAAGGCATACCCGGAGGTTTCGCAGGTGACTCATGTCTTCGAGGCGCACAGCCAGAGCGGCTATCTCGTTCGAGCTTCGATCCGGTACCAGGTGACGTGGACGGCCAGCGGCGGCGGGCGCCTGTTTGGCCCGTTTCCCCTCGGCGCTGTCAGCCTTGACGCTGAGCCGCTCGCTTATGCCGTCGAGCAGGCACAGCCGGTGCTGGTCGAGGTTTGAGGCTCAGGTCGCGGACCAGCCCGAAAGCCTCTCGATCGAGATGGCGACCACCGGTCCGTCCGGCCGGGCCTCTCGATACTGTGGGTATCGACGCTGGAGAAGGGCAATCGCCATTTCGATCTCGTCCTCATCGGCGACGACCCGAGCCAGCCCATCGACACGCACCCACCACAGCCGCCGCCAGTCCTCCTCGTAATGGTCGATGAGCACCGTCACGCGCGGGTTGGTGGCGATGTTGCGCAAGCGT
>DASXBE010000043.1:0-32487 GCA_036491815.1 Candidatus Dormiibacterota bacterium
CGACGGCTTCTTCGAGCTCAACCTCCACACGTGGGATGTCGCCGCTGGTGCGGCCCTGGTGCTCGAGGCCGGCGGCCGCCTGACCGACTGGTCGGGACGCGAGACCTGGTCTGAAACGGGCGACATCCTCGCCGGCTCGCCCGCCGTACACCAGGTCCTTCTGGAACTCGCCGCCCGAGAAGCGAAAGAACCCTGATGCCGGCACATGCGGCATGGATCAACGTGCGGCCGAAACGATGCGTCGTATCAGTCGCTCTAGTTCAAGCTCCCCGATGCCCGCGGTTCGCGTGATGGAAGGTCGCCGGCGAGAGAATCAGCGTAGGAACGCTCGACCACAGCCCATCGGCTCAGCGCCAGAGAACAGCCAGATAGATCACAAGGCCCACGACGGCAAAGACAACGGCGGTCTCGACGTTCCAGTGAACCCAGCCTGCAAGAACGGCGGAGACGATCACTAGCCCGCCAAGAGCACGAACTGGCAACGAACTGCCACTGGCTGGTCTGGGCCGAGACACTCGGCCAGGAAGGCGATGCGCCTTGAAGAGTCGGATGTAACCGGTGACGAGGAACAGAATTCCAAACGAGCCAAGTCCAAGAACGGCAAGGCCTGCGATTCCGTTGCTGTTGCTTCTAGCCTCTGGCGCCAGCTGAGACGACGACTGGTACCAGATCGTAGCTGCGAAGGCCGCCAAGGACGCAACGCAGCCGACCAGCGAGGCCCAATTGATCCAATACAGGAATGGCCATTTCCTGCGCGTTACCCGGTCGCCCGAGACCAATTCGCGGTCCACTCGTGCGGAATGATAGGCATCGGTCGCTCGAATGGAGCTCACCTCATGGGCAGGGCGACTCGCCGTTGGGAAGCATCGGCAGGAAGGTGCTGACGACCACCGTCGCCCCCGGCACCTTGCCCACGGTCAGCAGCTGGTAGGCGACATCCGGCACCTCAAAGGCGAGTCTCCCCGTCACCTGCTGGCCATGCGTCAACGTTTGCGCGTGCAGTTCATCTGACACGCCGATCGTCGATGGGCTGACGCCGTTAACGCCATCGCCGTACAGCCGCCAATCGGCTGGGTCGATCGAGACAGAGCCTTGTCCGCCGTCTACGAACGCTAGTAGTTCGAGCACGAACTTGTCGTGATGCGCTGGGTGACGAAACGCCGTACCGACACAGTCGAATGCGAGGTCGCGGACTGTGACCGACCCGGACTGTACGGCCACCGGCGTCCCCAGCTGAACGACTCCGCGGTTCGACGTGTCTGGCGGCGTGATCTCGACCTCCGAGTTGGAGTTCGCGTAGAGGGCATTGATGTAGTAGATCTGGCCTTTGGCGTTCGCCCAGGCCGCGGTGTAACGGAGCGGGACATAGTCTCGCTGGCGGAGCCAAACCTTGAACGGGTGGCCGAGGCCGTTACGTGCCTGCACGACCCAGGTCGCCGACCCGTCGATTGTCGCCTGGCCAAGAGTCTGGGCACTCGATGCGCCCACCCAGCCGGCCGGATTGATGTTGACGAAGAGACTCCAGTACGGGTCATCTGCACTTACGACCTGCCATGCGTTGAGTGTGTTGGTTCGCACATAGACCGTGCCGTTGATTGAGATGAAGTCCCCACGTCCGTCGATGTCCGGCTGCAGCCCGGTCATCGGGTCGTCCCAGGGCTGGACCTCAAGAGCTACCGGCCGCGACGTGAGCTGTCCGTTGAGGCGGTAGATGCGCGCGCCGATTTGGCCTTGGGCTCGCGGCGTTTGGTCGGTGCCGACGAGTTTGAAGACGGCTGAGGTCAGACCGGATGCGTGTAGTTGCGCAAGCGCTGCGGAGCCGGAAGGAGCGTTCGTGGCTTGCCGAAGGGCGGGTTCGGGCAGCGGTTGATCGAACTCACCGGGGGTTGATTGGCCAGCGTGTCCCAGGTTCGGTTCGCTGCATCCCGCAAGCAGCCAGGCGAGGCAGATGGCGGCGATGAGACGCATCGATCTCCAGTATGCGTAACGCCGGCGCGGCTACCGACTTGTGACCTTTAGCTTCCGGCACGCGAACCAGATCACGATTGTCGGCCCGTCGATCGAGCTCAGACGGGTAGACCGGCGACCCACGCCTGTTCGGCCCCGATTCGCATGGCTCGCGTGGCTCGCGATCGTGTTCAATAACGCGATCCGTAGGCACGCCTAACTACCCAGCGTCGGCTTCCAGCGGCTCCCGCACCAGGTCGGCGACCAGGATCTTCTCGAAGTTGTGCCGGGTCCAACTGGCGCGGTGCTCTGCATCGAGCCTGGGTATCACCTGCGCGGCGGGCTCGACGCGGGGGTTAGCCATCCGGACGACCTCGCCCCGCCAATCGATCGTGGCCGACCCGGCCGCGAGGACATTGCGGAGCCACTGCACGTCGTCCCCGTACGGGAGTTCGATCACCACCTGGCCGTCGATCGCCACGGGCACCACTGGGGTCCGGTACTCCCGCCCCGAAAGGCGGCCGGTGTGGTGAATGACCGCAGCGTAGGAGTTCGCTTTGCCGGAGGACCGGAGGATGAGAGGGTTCAGAAGATGGCGAAGTAACCAGGTCAACGCGGTCTTGGTGCGTCCCCTATCGAGCCTCATGGTCCCCTCTGAATGGACGGCCTTCGAGGAAGGCCTCGGCGACCTCGCGGATCCTGAGGGCGGCTTTCCGTGTCGCTTCTGAATAGTTCTTGGAGATGTGGACTGAGGCAGTGAGTTGCACGAACTCACCGGCTACGTCACCTAACTCCTGGCAAGCCGGCCCGCCCGGTTCGTCTGCAAAACCGCCGTGCAAATAACCCGCCCAATAGATCGCATCGGCGAGACGAAGCGCATCGCCTTCGCCGCCCACGATCCTTTGCGCCAGATCTCGAGCCTCGGCCAGCCCTCGTTCGCAGTCGTCTGGCGTCGGGTGATCAACCGAACGGGGATCGTCTCCTTCCACAGCACGATTGTGGGCCGGCGATGGGCCGCGCGGGAACACGAACCAATAGCCGGCGCCTGCCCAGTGCTCATCGCGTCGAAGCATCTGGGCTTAGCGCTGAGTTCAATTAAGGAAACCCTGGTCCGAACGGGCCTGGACTTCCGGGTCCCAACCGCGATCCGCGCTTACACCTTGCCGATAAGGCGTCTCAGGGGTAGCTGCACCAGGGCTCGCCACTGCTGGCGTAAGGCCAGTCCCGCGGGCACGTCGCCATGCTCGCGAACCCGGTGAGGGGTCGTGGACCGGAGCTGCACAGCGGTCCGAAAGTCACCCTCGTACTCCGTGATGACCTGCGCGATGTCGTGCTTGCCGAAATGGCAGTCGCTCCCCCCGACAGCCGCTCCCAGGCGTTCGCGGTTCCTCGCGTAGAAGCCGGCGAGCAGACGCCGCCGTCTCGCGCCGATGGGGACCGTGAACATCATCTCGATCCCGTCGACATGGTGGCGGTCGAGCAGGCGCCGGAGCATGCCGGGCTGGATGGACCCGAAGTACACCGGCATGAACGGGTGCGGCACGATCGCGAGACCGCCCTGGTCGTGGATTGCGGCCACCGTGTCAGCGAGGGACATGCCGCTGCGAACGGGGCTCGTCAGGAACCAACCCATAAGGTGGGTCTGTGCGGGCCAGGCGGTCGTGACCTCCTGGCCTGAGACCACCGCCAGCCCGGCCGCCTCTCCGCGCTGCCGGACCTCGTTGACCGAGGCCATGGTGTCGTGGTCGGTCACCGCGATCAGGTCGAGCTTCGCACCGACGGCCGCTTCGACCAGGTCGGCGGGGCTCACCATGCCGTCCGAGGAGAGGGTGTGGCAATGCGGGTCAGCGCGCACCGATCAGGCCTCGAACATGGATCTGGCGAAGGCGTCGGGATCGAATGGCACCAGGTCGTCGATGCCCTCCCCCACGCCGGCGAGCTTGGCCGGGACGTCCAGCTCCGACTCGATGGCGATCACGGAGCCGGCCTTGGCGCTGCTGTCGAGCTTCGCGACGACGAGGCCGGAGATCGGGATGGAGGCGTGGAAGGCCCTCGCCTGCACCAGGCTCGTCAGCCCGAGGACGGCGTCCAGCACGAGCAGCGACTCGTAGGGCGCACCGCCGAGCGCCTTGCTGGCCACGCGACCAACCTTGGACAGCTCGTCGAGCAGGTTCTTCTGGCTCTGAAGCCTCCCGGCCGTGTCGACCAGGACCACGTCGGAGCCGCGGCTGCGGGCGGTCTCGATACCGTCGAAGACCACCGATGCAGGGTCCGCGCCCGAGCGGCCGGCGAAGTGCGCGGCCCCCGCCCGCTCGGCCCAAACCACCATCTGCTCGACTCCCGCCGCCCGGTACGTATCCGCGGCGACGACGAGCGGACGGCGGCCCTGTTGGACCAGGCGGTGAGCCAGCTTCCCCACCGTGGTGGTCTTGCCGGCCCCGTTGATTCCGTAGAGGAGGACGCAGGCGGGCTCACCGTCGAGCGCGAGCTGTCGCGGCTTGCGCGACATGACCTCCTTCGCCGCAGCGACGAGCGCCTCGGTCGCCTCGTCGCGCGTCCTGGGCGCGCGCCGGCGCACGCCCGCGGCCAGGCGCGCCGCGGTGGCCGGGCCGGCGTCCGCCGAGATGAGCAGCTCTTCCAGCTCTTCGTAGTACCCGTCCGCCAGGGGCGGGCTGAGGGACCTGAGACCGGATGCGAGCAGCGTGCGTGTGCGGGCGCCGACCCTGCTCCACACGCCTCGCTTCTCGGTATGAGGCTCCGCCTCCGTCAACCCGCCTGGGACGTGGTCGCCGAGCGGACGGCCGGCTTTCTGATGTCCTCGAGGCGCACCGAGACGAGGTGCGAGGAACCACTCTCATCGAGGTGGATGCCGTAAAGCGTCGATGCGTGCGACATCGTCACGTGGTTGTGCGTGATGACCAGGAACTGCCGCTGGGTGCCGAGGCGCGAGAGCATCTGGCCGAACCGGCCGACGTTGGCGTCGTCCAGGGCAGCGTCGACCTCGTCGAGGATGGTGAAGGGGCTCGGGTTGACCTCGTCCAGTGCCAGCACCAACGCCAGCGCGGCGAGCGATCGCTCGCCGGACGAAAGGAGCGTCACGTTCTGGAGACGCTTGCGCGGGGGCTGGACCAGGATCTCGACACCGCTGCGCGGGCCATCGTCGCCCTCGGCGTGGCGCAGGGTGGCGCGGCCGCCGGGGTTCAGCTCGGCGAAGTACTCGTGGAAGTTGGCCGCCACCGCTCCGAACACGGCCTCGTAGCGGGAGTCCTCCTCCTCGCGCAACTTGCCCACCAGCGACTCCAGGTCGGCACGCGCTCGGGCGATGTCGTCAAGCTGCTCCGCCAGCGTCTGATATCTGGCCTCGAGCTCGCGGCACTCGGACGCCGCCAGCGCGTTGGTGGGGCCGATCTCCTCGAGCCGGCGCTCCAGCGCACGCATCTCCTTCTCACGCGCCTTGCCGCCCGGAATCTCTTCCGGCGCGACGCCGTCTGGCATGCGCTGGCGGATCTCGTCCATGCGCGCCTGCAGCAGCTCGGCTTCACGGGCGATGAGCTCCAGGTTTCCCTCGAGCGTCCCGACTTTCAGGCGCGTGTCGATCCGCGCCTCCTCCAGCGCGACCAGGCGCCGCGCTCCCTCCGCCATCTCGGCGTCGTCCTCCGGCGATTCCCGCTCGGCGGCAGCCAGGGCCGCCCGGGCGGCGTCAGCCTGCTCGGTCAGGGCGGGCAGGGCCGCCTCTGAGCCGCCTGCCGCCACCTCGAGCTGCTGGATCCTCTCAGCCCGGTCCGCCGTCGCCCGCTGCCGGCGCGTGATGTCTTCGTCCACGGAGGCGAGCTGACGGCGGAGGTCGTCGATGCGGTCGCGCCAGCGGGCTGCCTCCAGGCCGCGGTGCTGGGCGGCCGCCTTGCGCTCGGCGATCGCGTGGACCTCGACCTCGAGGTCCCGCGCCGCGATCGCTGCGCGCTCCTCGGCCGCGGTCGCCGAACGCTCGAGCTCCGCCTGCCTTTTCGACTCCGCCTCCTCGGCGGACCGAGCGCCCTCCAAGAGCTTCGCCGTCTCCTCGGTCCGAACCGCGTTCCCGGCCCTGGCCCGCAGACCGGCCAGCTTCGACTCGGCGGCCGCGACCCGGCCTGACGCCTCGGGGGCGCGGGCGGCGTGCGGCTCGACCTCGACGATCCGCTCGCGCAGGACGCCCCGCCTGGCGTCGAGGGCCAGCCGCGGATCGGCTCCCGCGCGGACGAGGCCCGCATCGCGATACACCCCGTCGAGCGTCACCTCCCCCCCGACCACGACGTGGCCGAGCAGCCGCCTGGCGACCAGCTCGAAGCCCTCGCGACACCGAACGTGCTCGAGCAGCGAGCCGGCAACAGGCGCGGGCGCGTCGACCGGATAGAGGACGGTGCGCTGCCCGCCCCCGGCTGTCGCGCTGCGCGCCGCCGACGCCTGGTCGCGCTCGACCAGCGCCTCGACCAGCGGGCCGAGCACCGCCGAAACCGCGGCCTCGTAGCCGGCTTCGGGCGTGATCACGTAGCTGAGCCTGACGAGCCCGGGACCAGCCTCCGGCCGGAGCGAGTTGAGGCCGTCGAGCTCCGAGCGCAGCCTCGCGATCGCGAGGACGGCGGCCTCCGCCACCTTCGACTCCTCTTTCGCCACCGCAAGCTCAGCCTCGGCGTCCGGCACCAGGCGGGCCGCGGCGGCCATCTCCTCCAGGCGCGCGGCCTGGTCCTCGAGAAACTCGCGCCGCGTCCGCAGCGCGGCCAGGGACGACGCGGCGGCTGCCGCCGCCCGGCGCGCCTGCTCGGCTTCGCTGCGCGCCAGCTGCGCGGCCGAGGGGTCGGGGCTCTCCGGCCCGGCATCCGCGTCAGGCAGGGCTCGCAGCGCGCCGGCGGCCTGCTCGACGTCTGCCGCAAGCTGAGCCCGGACCGCCTCCGCGGCGGCCCCCGCCGCCAGGGCCTCGGCCGCCTCGCGCGCGGCCGCCTCGGCCTGGGCGCGTTGGTTGCGCGCGCGCTCGAGGGCCATCTCGAGCGCGTGGTCCGACTCGGCTACCGCCAGGCGCATGCGGCCGAGGTCCCGCTGGCGCGCGAGCCTGCGGTCCTGGGCGGCCTGAAGCTGCGCGCGCCATGTCTGGAACTCTTCCTCTGCGAGGCGGGCCAGCTCGCGAGCCTCGACCAGGCGCCGCTCGAGCGACTGGGCCTGGGCTGCCGCACGCCGGTGAGCGTCTCGCGATTCCCGCCACTCCTCCCACACGATGCTGCCCCGCAGCAGCTCGAGACGCTCGGTGGCTTCCGCCGCCTCGCGCGCGGCCTGGGCTTGGACGCGCAGCACCTCGAGCCGTGGCTCGATCTCCGATTTGAGGTCTTCCAGCCGGAGCAGGTTGCCGGCGAGCTCGGTCATCCGCTGGACCGCCTCCTGCCGCCGCGCTTTGACGCCCCGCACCTGGGCGGCCTCTTCAAGCAGCTGTCGACGCTCACCTGGACTGCACACGACGATGTGCTCGATGTCGTGCTGGTCGATGATCGCGTAAGAGTCGACGGTGAGCCCGGTGGACGACAGGAGGTGGAGCAGGTCGCGCCGGCGCACGCGGCTGCCGTTCATGAAGTAATCGCTGTCGCCGTCGCGCTCAATGCGTCGCTTGATCGCGACCTCGTGGTAGTCGACGGGCAGCCGCCCGGCCGTGTTGTCGAAGACCAGGCTCACCTCGGCAAAAGCCGCACGGGGACGCCGCTCACCACCGGCGTAGATGACCTCCTCCATCTTCTTGCCGCGCAGGTCCCGGGCGTGGCCCGACCCCAGCACCCATTTGATGGAGTCGACGATGTTCGTCTTGCCCGAGCCGTTGGGGCCGACGATGGCGGTGACGCCGCCTTCGAATCGGATCTCGGTCGCCCGAGCGAAGGTCTTGAAGCCCAATAGGTGAAGCGAGCGGAGGAACAAGGCTGCGGGTACGGTAGCAGATGTAGGGGTTGGTTGACCCCCTGCCACTACCTGGGCGGGATGGTCACTCGATGGGTTCGCCGAACTGGCGGCTGCGAGGCTGTGGGGGGTCGTGCTCAGGCGCCGGTTCGCGCTCGGGCTCTGAGACCGGCTGAGGCGGCGCATCGGGCTCGGGCTCTGAGACCGGCTGAACCGGCGCTTCAGCCGCTTCGTCCGCCCGCCCGATGCCTGCCTCGACCACCTCGGGCTGCACCAGCGCGACGACCTCCGCCGGCTTGGTCGAGGCTCCAGAGCGGGCCCTCGGGGCCCGCCTCGCGCGCGGCTTGACGACCCTGGCAGGGGCCGCTGTCTTGACCGCTCCCACAAGGCTCTCGAGCGCCGCGCGCGCGGCAGCCTGCTCAGCCTCCTGCTTGCTGGCGCCGTGGCCCGTGCCGAGGGCATCCGCTCCCGCAAACACGACCGACGTGTACTCGCGCCGGTCGCCCACCCGGGCGCCCTCGCTGTCGTACACAGGCGTCTCCGCGAAGCGCTCCTGCGCCACCTGCTGCAGCCGGCCCTTGAAGTTTTCGTCGCGCACCGGGTCCCCGAGGGCTCGATAGCGGTCGAGGTAGTAGTGATACGCGGCGTCATAACCGGCGTCCAGGAACATCGCGCCGAGCACCGCCTCGAAGGCGTTGGCCAGGAGGGACTTCAGGTTGCGGCCGCCGCCCTTCGCGATGCCCTTGCCCAGGTAGAGGTAGCTGCCGAGCTCGAGCTGTTCGGCCAGCTGCGCGAGCGTGTTCGTGTTGACCATCGCCGACCGCGTCTGGGTCAGCTCTCCTTCGGCCGCGCCGGGGTAGTGCTTGTAGAGGTACTCCGCGCTGATGAGCTGGAGGACCGCGTCGCCGAGATACTCGAGGCGCTCGTTGTCGCGAGGCGAGAGATGTGGGCTCTCGTTGGCGAATGAGCTGTGCGTGACGGCTTCGAGCAACAGGCCGGGGTCGCGAAAGTGAATCCCGATCTTCTGCTGGAGAAGCTGCAGGGACTGGCTGAGAGGAGCGGTCTGCGGCTGTGCTATGAGCCGGCCTTCTCCTGGATGTACTCCCAGGCCTGGCCGACGGTCGTGATCTTCTCTGCGTCCTCATCAGGAATCTCGAGACCCGTGTTCTCTTCGAACGCGTAGATCAGCTCGACCAGGTCGAGCGAGTCCGCGTTGAGATCCTCCTGGAACGACGCGTCCATCGTGACCTGCTCCGGCTCGCAGCCAAGTCGCTCGACGATGATGTTCTTGAAGTCTTCGAAGCTCAGCTTTTGAGTTTCCATTACGCGGACTAATGTAGCACCCACAGGAAAGCCGGCCGTCAGGCGGGGAGGCTGAGCTCCCGGACCGCATCGGGCGTCCCCACCGCGATGGCCGCCCGCCCTGGCGCCAGCTCGCGCATCATTCCAGCGAGGGCGCGCTTGGGTCCGACCTCGATGAACGAGTCGCAACCCAGCTCGACGAGCGATGCGACGCATGCGGACCAACGGACGGGGGAGCGCAGCTGCATCTCCATCACCTGAGCGATGGTCTCCGCACCGCCGTGCGGTTGGCCGGTGAAGTTGGCCATGACCGCAAGCTGAGGCGAGCGCCATGCCACCCGATCCAGAGCGCTCCGCAATCGTTCCGCGGCGGGCGCCATGAGGGGCGTGTGGAAGGCCGCGCTCACGTTCAGGGGGACGATTCGCTTGGCCCCGGCCGCCTGGAGCCGCTTCGTCGCCTCTTCGAGGCCTCGGGTGCTGCCCGCGATGACCGTCTGAGTCGCCGTGTTGTAGTTGGCGGGCCAGGCCTCCTCCACGCCGCTGAGCGCGGTCTCCACCGCCTGGCCATCGAGCCCGAGGACGGCGGCCATGGAGCTCGTGCCGGCCGGCGCCGCCTCGGCCATCGCCTTGCCCCGCTCGACGACCGCGCGGATCACATCCGGCGCGTCGACCGCCCCAGCTGCGGCGAGGGCCGCGTACTCGCCGACCGAGTGACCTGCGCACGCGACCGGTTCGAGGCCACGCCGGCGCAACAAAAGCGTCAGCCCGATGCCGGCAAAGCACAGCGCCGGCTGGGCGTTCTGGGTGAGCCGAAGCTCCTCGTCATCAGCCTCGGTCAGCAGGCGCCGGAGCTCGATTCCGGCGGCGGACGCGCACTTATCGCAGAGCGCCGCCACCTCCGAGTCCTCGAGCAACCCGCTCCCCATTCCGGGCTGCTGGGAGCCCTGGCCGGGAAACAGAAACGCCACCTTCGCCATTGGGACAAGGCTAACCCGTCGCCGGACGGGGGCTACTTGCCGGTCTTGATGACCTCGCGGCCCGCGTAGTGCCCGCAGTTGGGGCAGATCGAGTGTGGCCGTCGCGGCCGCTTGCAGTTCGGGCAGGGCTGGATCTGAACGAGGGCCAGCGCGAGGTGCGACCGGCGGCGTCCCTTCTTCGACTTGGAAAGCTTGACCTTTGGTAGCGGCATGGCTCCGGGAAGTCTACGAGAAGCCGGCGCCTAGCTGCCCGTCGCCTGGTCGCTGCTTTCTTCGACCGCCGGCTGGCTCGTCTGGAGCGCCTCGACCCCGCGGCGCACCGTCGCGAGCGTTCTGCCCAGGTGCGCCTCGAGCTGCTTCAGCTGTTCCAGCGCGTAGCCCTCCGCTTCACGGATGATCTGGTCGGACTTGGCCTGCGCGTCCTTGACCGCCTGCGAGGCGTGGCGCTCCGCTCGGCGGAGGATCTCGTGATCGGAGGCCGTCTCCTCGGCCCGCTCGTTGGCTCGCGACATGATGCGGGCCGCCTCGGCGTGGGCCTCGCTGATGATGCGCTGCTGCTCCGACACCGTCCAGTTGGCCTGCTTGATCTCGTCTGGCAGGTTGAAGCGCACCTGGTCGATCAGCTCCATCAGCTCGTCCTCGTTGACCATCACCTGGGTCGAGAGAGGAACATGGCGGGCGTTCTGGATCAGGTACTCGAAACGGTCAAGCAGCTCGTCGACCTTTATCTGTACTTCTCCTTCAGCGCCCTGGCGACCACCGGCGGAACGAGGTCCGAGACGTTCCCGCCGTAGCTGGCGATGTCCTTCAAGATACTTGACGAGACGTAGATGTGGGCGAAGCTCGACATCAGGAAGACAGTGTGGATGTCCGGTGCCAGCTTGCGATTCATCAGAGCCTGCTGGAGCTCCGCGTCGAAGTCTGAGTAGGCGCGCAGCCCCTTGACCAGGGTCGTCGCGCCCTTCGACCTGGCGAACTCGACCGTCAGTCCGCGAAAGCTCGAAACCTCGACGCGCTCACGACCCTTCAGCGAGGCGGTGATCAGCTGGATCCTCTCCTCCACGGTGAAAAGGGGCTGTCGTTTCTCGGGGTTGGCCGCCACCGCGATGATCAGCCTGTCGAAGATGCCAAGGGCGCGGTCCACGACGTCCAGGTGCCCATTGGTCAGCGGGTCGAAGCTGCCCGGATAGACGGCCGTCTTGACTTTCGGCCGCGCCAGGCTCAAACCCGAAACACCGTGACGATGGTGTCGCCGTAGCGGCGCTCACGATCCAGTGTCAGCCGGGCGAGCGCTGGAAGGGACTGCCGCCGCGAGTGCTCCGCCAGCACGGTCGCGTGGTCGACCGAGCGGTCCAGCGCCTTGAGCGCGCGATCCAGCACGACGTCGTCGTAGGGCGGGTCGAGAAAGACGAATCCCGCGGCCTTCACGGTTTCGGGCGATGTGTCGATCCACCGCACGACATCGGCACGGACGACACGGGCACGATCCTTGAGGCCGAGTGCGTCCAAGTTCTGGCGCAGGATAGCAAGACCGCGCGGCTCGCGGTCCACGAACGTCACGGACGCCGCGCCGCGGGAAAGCGCCTCGATGCCCAGAGCGCCCGAACCGGCGAAGAGGTCGAGCACCTGGGCGCCTTCGATGTCCGGCCCCACCATGTTGAAGATCGCCTGCTTGACCATGCCCTGGGTGGGCCTGATGTTCTTGGGCGCCTTCAGGCGGCGGCCCCTGGCCTCTCCCCCGCTCACGCGCAGCGGTGACACCGCTCAGCCCTCCAACCGGATCACGCCGTCCCCGCGCATGACCCCGATCCGAGCCGCCGGGTAGGGGGCGGCCGCAAGCGCCGCCTCAAAGCTGCCTGCGTTCTCAGGTGGGATCGCCACCAGCAGGCCACCGCTGGTCTGCGCGTCGCAGAGCATGAGCTGACCCAGCTCCGGCACGTTTCCCCATTCGACCCGCCCGCGGAATGCCTCGTGGTTGCGACGGCTGCCGCTCGGAAAGAGGTCCCGCTCCGCGAGCTCCAGGACACCTTTCATAAACGGCACCGCGCCCATGTCGACGTCGGCCCCGCCTCGAAGGTTGGCCAGGTGGCCGATCAGGCCATACCCGGTCACGTCGGTCGCGGCGGTCGCGGCCGCGGCGAGCATCGCCTGAGACGCCTGCCGGTTGAGCAGGCTCATCACCGCGACGGCCTCACGCTCAAGTGCGGCCGGACAAAGGCCGCGCTTGATCGCGGTCGTGACCAGCCCCGAGCCCAGCGGCTTGGTCAGGTAGAGGATGTCTCCGGCGCGCGCTCCGTCGTGCTTGACCACGCGGTCGGGATGGACCTCACCGATCACCGTGTAGCCGAACTTCGGCTCGGGATCGTCGACGGAGTGCCCTCCCACGACGGGGACTCCTGCCTCGCTCAGCTTGGACGCGCCGCCGGCGACGATCTTCTCGAGCAGTCCCTCGCTCAGCTTCTCGCGCGGAAACGCGGTGATGCCCAATGCGAACATCGGGCGGGCACCCATGGCGTAGATGTCGCTGACGGCGTTGGCCGCGGCGATGGCGCCGAACTCAAACGGGTCGTCGACGATGGGCGTGAAGAAGTCGACCGTCGCCACCAGGGCGCGGTCGGGCGCGACCCGGTAGACCGCCGCGTCATCGCGGTCGGCCGCGCTGGTCAACACATTCGGGTCGACGATCGGGGGCAGAGCCCCCAGTACCTGCCCTAGCTCCGCCGGGCTGAGCTTGCAGGCTCAACCGGCCCCGTGGCTGTACTCCGTCAAACGAAGCGGCGAAAGGTGCTCCATCGTCTCGTTAGTATCGGCGCGATGCCATTGGTGTTTGGGGCGATCGCCCCTCATGGTGGAATCGCGATCGCCGAGGCTTGCGACCCCGCCGAGCGCGATGTGGCCGCGATCACTCGCGCGGGAATGGAGGAGCTGGGCCGGCGATTTGATGCGGCGAGGCCCGACGTCACCGTGGTCGTCACGCCTCACAACGTGCACATCTCCAACGCCATCGGGGTGCTCGTGGCGGCCAGATTGGCCGGGGCGCTCTCCGGCACGCATCCACCGATCGAGCTCGACGTGCCCATGGACATGGAGCTTGCCTGGTCCGTGCTGGGCTGCCTGGCCGCGCGTGGCGTGCCGTCGGCCGGCGTCAGCTTCGGCTCGAACGACCCGTCCACCGCGGTCGCACCGATGGACTGGGGCATCCTGATCCCGCTGTGGTTCATGGGCGGGCGGCACGACCCGCCCCTGCCGGTGGTCGCCGTCACCCCAGCTCGTGACCTGCCCGCGGCATCTCACATCGAGGCGGGAGCCGCCATCGCGGCCGCGGCCGAGCTGGCCGGCGTTCGCGTGGCGCTGATCGCAAGCGCCGACCACGGCCATGCGCACCTCGCCGGCGGCCCGTATGGCTATCACCCGGCGGCGCTCGACTACGACATGAGGATCAAGGAGCTGGTGTTGAGCGGCGGGCTGGAGGAGCTGTCCGGCATCTCGCCCGAGCTCGTCGAGGACGCCAAGGCGGACAGCTGGTGGCAGCTCCTCGTCCTCCACGGGGCAACCGCCGGGCCGGCATGGCGCGGACGCCTGATCTCCTACGAGGCGCCGACCTATTTCGGGATGCTGACCGCGGCCTACGAGCCGGTCAGCTGATCGACATCTGCTCCTGACGCCTCGCCGCGGCGGCTTTCAGCTTGGGATGGCTGTCAAACCCCGGGTCGGCCGCCATCAGGGCGAGCACCTCCTCGCGGACCTCATCCAGCAGCCTCGGGTGCCGCAGCGATTCCATGGCGCTGTCGGTGAGCCCGTGCTGGCGCGCACCCATCAGCTCGCCGACGCCGCGGCGGCTCATGTCCTCTTTGGCCAGCTCAAACCCATCCTGGATCCGCGCCACGAGATGCAGCCGCTCGAGCGCGGCCTCCGACGGATCGTCCGCGAGCAGCAGGCAGTGGCTCTGCCTTGCGCCGCGGCCGACGCGGCCTCTGAACTGATGGAGCTGGGCCAGGCCGAAGCGATCAGCTCCCTCGATCAACATCACGCTGGCGTTCGGCACGTCAACGCCGACTTCGACGACCGCCGTCGCGACCAGGACCTGGATCTCGCCTGAGACGAACCGCTGCATGACCTGGTCCTTGTCCTTCAGACGGCCGTGGACCAGACCCATCTCCAGTCCGACGAAGACATCCTTCTTCAGGCGTTCGAACTCGGCGGTGGCGGACCGCGCGGCGAGGGTCTCCGACTCCTCGATCAGCGGGCAGATGACGAAGGCCTGGTGGCCCTCCGCAACCTCCCGCCTGACGATGTCGTACGCCCGACTCCGCTGCCCCGGCTCGATCACCTCGGTCTGGATCGGAGTCCGTCCGGGCGGCTGCTCGTCGATCGTCGACACCGACATCTCGCCGTACTGAGCGAGCGCGAGGGTGCGCGGGATCGGCGTCGCCGTCATGGCGAGGAAGTGCGGCCGCCCGCTGCCCTTCGCGCGCAGAAGCTCGCGCTGGCGCGTGCCGAAGCGATGCTGCTCGTCGACGATCGCGAGGCCGAGGTTGGCGAACTCGACTTCCTCCTCGATCAAAGCGTGTGTGCCCACCACCAGCGCGCAATGCCCTGACGCGGCGGCCATGCGCACGCGGCGGCGCTCGGCGGCCGCCTGCCCGCTGACCAGCAGCTCGACCTTGAGGTCGGGGAAGCTCGCTTCCAGGTACTCGCGAAAGGGTTTGAGGTGCTGCCTCGCGAGGATCTCGGTGGGTGCCATGACGACCGTTTGCAACCCGGACGCATGCGCCATCGCAGCGCACGCGGCGGCGACCGCCGTCTTCCCCGAACCGACGTCGCCGTTGAGGAGCCTGTTCATCGGCAGCGTCCTCTGCATATCCCTGAAAGCGTCCCGCGTGGCACGACGCTGAGCCCCGGTGAGCTCGAAGCCCAACCCGGCCTTGAACGCGTTGCCCACCTCTTCCCGGTATGGCACCGGCGTCGCCGGCTCGGCCTCGATCCTCACGCGCATCAGGGCGAATGCCGCCTGAAGCTCGAAAAGCTCCGCGAAGGCCATTCGACGCCGGGCCTGGCGAAAATCGTCATCGGCCTCGGGCTTGTGCCCAAGCCGCACCGCTTCTGCGATGCCCAGAAGGTGGTGGCGCTCGCGGACCTCGGCCGGCAGCAGGTCCTCGAGCTCCCCTGCCAGCGGCAGGGTCGCGTCGATCCAGCGCGCCAGCTTGCGGTTGCTCAGACCGTCCACGAGGTGATACTTCGGCATCAGCCCGCCCACCCGGGTCGGCAGCGCCTCCTCCCCTCCGGTGATCACCTCGTGGTGGGGGTTCTGCATCTGGAGCATGCCGCCGTAGCCCGCTTTCACGATTCCGGCGATGGCGACCCGGTCGCCCTTGTGCAGCTGCTTGACGAGGAAGGGCTGGTTGAACCAGGCGATCCGAAGCGCACGGCCGTCGTCGTCGCGGACCGTCGCCTCGGTCAAACGCATCTTTTTATGCTTCGTGATCTTCGCGCCGATATCCGTGATCGTGCCGACCACGGTCGCCTGCATTCCAGGCGCGAGCGACGAGACCTGGGCTGGGCCGCCGTAGGTCTCCCAGTCGAAAGGGAGGGTCAACAAGAGGTCGCGGATGGTCTGGATGCCGAGCTTGGCCAGGCGCTTGGTGTCCGGGACGGTCATCTTCGGCAGCACGCTCACGGGCGCCTCGAGCGTGCGCGGGAGAACGAGGATTCCCATCTAAGCTAGTGCCGAGTCCAACCGGTGCTGACGCCGCCCCAGGAAACACAACCAGACGAGACCGTTGACGCGCCCTCCCCCATCCGGGCGGAGGCTGTGCGGAGCCGGTGGCGTAAGAACCTCGCGATCATCGTGGCGGCCGTCATCGTGGTGGTCGCCATCCTGGGGTACGTGCTGATCGGCTTCGCGTATTCGGCCAACCGGATCGCCAACACGGATAGGACCCTGAACGCCGTGATCTCGCACCAGAACAGTCTTAACCAAAGACTGGATGACGTGAACAGCACGTTCGGCGTGTTGAGCGCCAGCTCCACGTACAACCCAACCGAGGCCAAGGCCGCCGTCGACCTGTTCGTCGCCAACGCGGCGTCCGCGACGGCGACGGTGGGCAAGGACGACGCATCACTGACCGATGCGTCGCGGAGGCTGAACGACCAGCCGTGGCTCAGCTTGCTGACCCGCTCGAACCTTGACCGCGAAGCGAGCCGGATCGCCCACGCGCGAAAGGCCCTGGCGGACGCCCGGATCGTCGCCGCCGACTACCAGGAGGACGGCCAGTTCTGGGAGGCCTTCATCAGCACCACCCAGGACCTGAACGCCATGACGAGTGCGGCGACGAGCTCCCAATGGGATGCGGCCAGGTCGGCGTTCGGCACCATGACCACAGACGCCGCCTCCGCCCTTCAGCTTGCCAGCGCGCCTGGCCTCCCGCCCGAGCTGCACTCGATCATGGGGGATCTCCAGACATTCGTCTCGGACTACGGAAAGCTGATCGATGCTTCGCAGGCGGGTGACGACGCCAAGGTGGCCACCGCGTCGGCGGCGATCCAGGTCGATGCGGGGAAGCTCGGGGCGTACGACTTCGATGCCATCACCGCCAAGATCGCCGCGTTTTTCAAGCCGCTGATCGACGGCTTCAACTCGGAGATGCGACAGGCCACCTCGTAGCGGTCCGCAAGGAGTTCGCGTTTAATGAGCTCCATGCTCCCGGGCCTGTTCGCCGACGACTCGATCACCCGTCGGGTGAACCGGGAGAACGTGGTTCTGCTCGGCGGCGGGCGGGCGCTCCTCATGCAGCTCGCGCACCCGATGGTCGCGCAGGGCGTGGACGAGCACTCGGACTTTCGCCGCAACGCGATCGGCCGCCTGCGGCGGACGATCCGGATGACGATGGCGATCGTGTTCGGCGATCGCGACACCGCGCTGGCCGCCGCGCGGGCGATCAACCAGGCGCACAGACGGGTCCGGGGTGAGGGCTACCACGCGCTCGACCCTGACCTGTTGCTCTGGGTCCACGCCACCCTGTCGGACACAGCCCTCGTCACCTACGAGATGTTTGTGGCGCGACTCCAGCCGCTGGAGCGTGAAGCGTTTTACCAGGAGTTCAAGCTCATGAGCGAGCTGCTCGGGATCCCCCGGGAGCGGTTTCCGGATCGCCTGGCGGACTTTGAGGCCTACCTCGACCGCATGATGTCTCCCACGGGGCCGGTGCGGGTTGGAGAGCGCGCCCGTCAGCTGGCCCGCCAGATCCTGCGTCCACGCTCGCTTGTGTTCTCACGCCCGGTCATGCTGCCGATGGAGATCGCCACCGCCGGCCTGCTCCCCCCCACGCTCAGGGAGCAGTACGGGCTCCCCTGGGGCACCGCCCGCCGGCGGGCGTTCAGGCTCGCCGTGGCGACAGTCCCGCGAGTCCTGGCGGTCACCCCGCCCGTCGTCCGGGTCTGGCCGCTGCCTGGGCGGACCGTGACTCTGAAGCAGGCCGCTACTTCTTGATGTAGACCAGCCCCAGTGCCTTCGGTCCGGTGTGGGTGCCGAGCACGCATCCGATCTGGCCGATCACGATCTCGAGGCCTGGAAGATCCTCGCGCAGGCCTGCGGCGATTCGCTCCGCCTCCTCAAGCGCCTGGGCATGCATGACCGCCACGTGCTCCACGGGCAGGTCCGCGCGAAAGTGCTCGATCATGCGCGGGATGGCGCGCGAGCGGGTCCGCACTCGGTCCACGGGCTTGATTTCCCGGTCCTCGACTTTGAGCAGCGGCTTGAGGTCCAGCATGGTGCCGATCGCCGCCTGGGCCTTGCCGATGCGGCCCCCCATCTCCAGGTAGCGCAGCGTGTCGAGCAGCGCGAGGATCCGGCAGTTGGGGACACGCCGCACCACCGCTGCCATCGCCTCCTCGACCGTTGAGCTCTCTGCGGCCGCGCGGCACAGGAACGCGATCGGCATGGTCACCGTCTCGCTGTCCACCACGGTTACGGGGAAACCCTCGACCTGCTGGGCTCCGACGCGGGCCGACTCGGCCGTGGCCGACAGCTGCGAGCCGATGTGGATCGAGATGCAGGCTTCGTAGTCCTCGGCCAGCCTGCCGTAGACGGCGGCAAACTCACCCGGCGACGGCGCCGAGGTGGTCGGCAGCTTGCTCGCGGCGGCCAGCCGGCGAAAGAACTCCTCGTCGGTGATGTCCACGCGGTCGCGAAACGTTTCCTGGCCGAACAGCACCTTTAGCGGCA
This sequence comes from Candidatus Dormiibacterota bacterium, assembly GCA_036491815.1. Taxonomy (GTDB): domain Bacteria; phylum Chloroflexota; class Dormibacteria; order Dormibacterales; family Dormibacteraceae; genus DASXBE01. Next base: position 18,361 of record DASXBE010000043.1, read on the forward strand.
CGACCTCGATGCCGTAGGCATCGCGCCACTCGTCGGGCAGGTCGGCGGTGGAGTCGGTGACCACCGCGAAGCGCCGCTTCAAATCGGCCGGCGCCGGTTACTCGACCGACAATATGAAGGGATAGTGCGACTGCCCGCCCTGCTGGACCTCGAGCTCCAGCTTGGGGTAGCTCGTGCGGATCTCGGACTCGACCTGCTCCAGCTCGTCGTCGCTGGCTCCCTCACCCCGATAGACGGTGACCAGCTCGTACGAATCGGGACCCAGCTTTCCAAGCGCTTTCTTGACGACGTCGGCGTAGTCCGTGCCGGTGAACTCGAGCTTCTCGTTGATGAGCCCGATCACGTCGCCCTTCTTGACCTTCAGCCCGTTCGATCGCGTATCGCGCACTGCGTGCGTGACCTCGATCGTCTGCACGCGCTCGGCTTCGGCCTGCATCGCCTTCACGTTGTCGCCCCCGCTCCGATCGGGCCTGAAGGCGACGACCGCGGCCACCCCCTGCGGGGCGCTGTGGGTTTCGATGACATGCAGCTTTTTGGCCGTCAGGCCAAGCACCTGCTTCGCGGCCAGGATGACATTTCGGTTGTTGGGCAAGAGGACCACCTCGTCGTAGGGCACCGCCTCGATCGCCCTCAGCATGTCCTGCGTGCTGGGGTTCATCGTCTGGCCCCCCTCCACGATCGCGTCGACGCCGAGGCCCCTGAAGATCTCCACCATCCCCTGGCCCGCGACGACGGCGACCAGGCCGACACCGTTCTGGCGGTGGGCGCCGTTCGCGGCGGTCTCGCCCTCGAGGATGCGCCTGTGCTGCGAGGACATGTCGCCGACGCTCAGCTTCAGCAGCTTGCCGTGCGCGCGGGCGACGCTGATCACGTGCGTCGGGTCGTCGGTGTGGACGTGTACCTTCACGAGCTCCGGCTCGCCGACCACCAGCACGGAGTTGCCGAGCGACTCGATCTCTCCCCGGATCGCGTCCGCATCCAGGCCGACGCCCTCGATGAGGAACTCTGTGCAGTAGCCCCAGCCGCCCTCCGGCAGGGTCAGGGACACCTGCGCGGCGGGTGCCGGCATCGGCCGCGGTTCGGAGAGCGGCCCCTGTGCTGCGCCTGACCCATCGAGGGTCCGCAGCATCCCTTCGAGGATGATCTGGAGCCCGTAGCCGCCGGCGTCCACGACGCCCGCGTCGCTCAGGATCTGCAGCTGGCTCGGCGTCTTGAGGACCGCGGCCTTGGCCCCGCCCGCCGCCGCGGCGATCACCTTCGGCACGGTGGCGTCGGGTTCGAGCGCCGCCGCGCCCGCGGCGCGCCCCGCCTCACGCGCGACCGTCAGGATCGTGCCCTCGGTCGGTTTGTTGACTGCGCGATAGGCGGCGTTGGCCGCCTCCTCGAATGCGTCGGCGAGCTCCACGGGCGTGAGCGACGACTTGCCCTCGACGGCGCGCGCAAAGCCGCGAAAGATCTGCGAGAGGATGACGCCGGAGTTTCCGCGAGCACCCATCAGGCTGCCGTGCGAGGCGAGTCGTGCGATCTTGCTGACCTCTGCGGCGCCCGACTCCTTGATGTCCTCGACCGCCGACTGGAGCGTGAGCAGCATGTTCGTGCCCGTGTCTCCATCGGGGACCGGGAAGACGTTCAGGCGGTTGACCTCCTCGTGATTGGCCGTCAGCCAGCTGAGGCTGCCCAGCAGGGCGCGCTTGAAGAGGGGGCCGTCCACCCCGGCGACCTTCTCAGAAACCATGGTTCAGGACCGCTCTTCACGGACGCCCTGCACGTTCACGTTGACCTGCACGACAGGCACGTTCACAGAGCGCTCCACCTCGAATTTGACAGTCTGCTGGAGGTTGTGCGCCACCTCCGAGATCCGCACCCCGTACTGGACGATCACGAACACGTCGATGGCCAGGCCCTCGTCGACCCCGACGACGTCGACGCCGCGGTCCACGTTCTCCCGCCGGAGGAGCTCCGCGACGCCGTCCCGCAGGCCGCGACCGGCCATGCCGCTGATGCCGTAGCACCGCATGGCCGCGTGGCCGGCGATCGCGGCCACCGCCGCCGGAAAGACCTCGATACGGCCCCACTGCCGCGCCTGGACCAGAGCCGGTGTCGTCTTCGAGGCCATCTGAGGGCCCATGGTACAATTCACGTCCGCCGACTCGCCCTGCTGGGCGACCGCGCGAGCGCATCTCATCTCCCTCCAGAAGGTGTTTCATGGCCAAGCGTTGCGAGATTTGCGGCAAAGAGCCGCAGTACGGACATCATGTGAGTCACGCCAAGAACCGGGTCAACCGGAGGTTCATGCCCAACCTGCAGATGGGTCGTGTGACGGTGGCGGGCCGCATCGTGCGGGCGCGCGTCTGCACCCGCTGCCTCCGCACCTATACGGCCTAGAGGCGCGGCTCTAGAACCGGATTCCGTGCGCCTCGCCCAGCAGGTCGAGGTCGCGTCGCAGCGAAGCCCACACCCTCTCCTGTGCCTCGGTGGCCGGCGGGACGCCCTCCGGATCGTTGACATCCGCCGCCAGGTCCCGCCGCTCGACCATCTCGGCGAAAAAGAGCGTCCACGCCCTGGGCACCACCTCGTAGATCGCGTAGCCGCCGCCGCCGAGGGCAAGCCACCGACCCTCGCAGAGCTCGTGCGCCAGGTCGTGGAAATCCTTGCCGACCCGCGGCCAGATCTGGGTCGTCGCCGCCAGGTGCGCCAGGGGGTCGAGGTGGTGGGTGTCGCAACCGTCCTGGGTCACGAGCACCGTGGGCTTGAACCTCCGGAGCAGGGCCGGGACCACCTTTTCGAAGCCCTCGAGCCATGGCTCGTCCCAGGTGTAGGGCGCAAAGGGAAGGTTGGCCGCCGTGCCGCGTCCGGCGCCGACCCCTCTGTCCTGCGGAAAGCCCGTGCCGGGAAAAAGGTACCGGCCGCTCTCGTGAAGGCTGATCGTCATCACGTCCGGGTCGCTCTGAAAGATCCCCTCCACCCCATCGCCGTGATGCACGTCGACGTCCACGTAAGCCACCCGGTGGCCCTGCTGCTTGAGCCACTGGCAGGCGATCGCCGCGTCGTTGTACGTGCAGAAGCCCGACGCGCGGTCCCGGTGGGCGTGATGCAGCCCACCCGACGGGCTGAACGCGTGGAGCGCAGCACCGCTCGCCACCGCCCCGGCCGCGGTGAGGCTCGCGCCCACGACGAGCGCTGTCCCCTCGTGCAGGGCGTCGGACACCGGGTTGTCGGCCGAGGCAAAGCCCGCCGCGTCCAGCGCCTGGCTCGAGACGAGCGCGCGCCGGGCGGGGTCGCTGAGCTTGCGCACCAGGTCCACGTACTCGGGGGCGTGGACGAGCTCGAGCTCATCGATCGTCGCGCCGCGCGGCGGCAGCACGCTGCAGTGGTCCAGTAGGCCCGTCGACCGCATCAGGTCCACCGCGAGCTTGACCCGGATGGGCTGGAGAGGGTGCTGGTCGGAGAGGTGATGCTTCATCAGCGCGTCGCCATAGACCAGCGCAACCTGTCCGGGCACGGGCACTTACCCTAACGCGTCAGGTGGGCGACGCCAGGATTTACGAGTCGGTGCCGAACTTCTCGGAGGGCAGGCGGGCGGGTGTGATCGCCGAGCTCTCGCGGGCGGCCGCGCGGGCGCACCTGCTCGACACCGATCCCGACCCGGACCACAACCGCGTCGTCATCTCGATCGCCGGTGTCAAGGATCGGCTGGTCGACGCGCTGATCGCAACCGCCGGCGAGGCGGTCCAGCGCATCGACGTCACCCGGCACGCCGGTGTCCATCCGCGGGTCGGCGCAGCCGACGTGGTGCCGATCGTTCCGCTGGGGGGAAGCACGCTCGAGCAATGCCGCGAGCTGGCCCGCGAGATCGGACAGCGCTTCTGGAGCGAGCTCCGCGTCCCGGTCTATTTCTACGGCGAGGGCGAGGGCCGCTCGCTGGCGGACATCCGGAACGGCCGGGCCAAACCCGACCTGGGCGGTCCCTCGCCCCACCCGACGGCAGGCGCGGTCTGCGTCGGCGCGAGGCCGGCGCTGGTCGCATTCAACGTGCTCCTGCCAGGGTCAGACCTGACGACCGCCCGGGCGGTGGCCCGGACCATCAGGGAGTCGGGCGCCGGGATGAGGGGCGTGCAGGCCCTGGTCTTCGAGCTGCCGGGCGGCCGCCTCCAGCTCTCGATGAACCTTTTTCGCATCGACGAGAGCAGCCCGTCGGCCGTGATCGCCGAGCTCGGACGCCTCGGGGTGTCGGTAGGTGCCGAGCAGCTGGTCGGTCTGTGTCCGGCCGGCGTCGCCAACGGCGCCGCCACGGGGCGGATCCTCGAAGGGCGGCTCGCCTCAGCGGCGGCCGTCGCGGCGGCCGCCCGCTGCGAGGAGGCCGGGGACGAGGAGCGCGCGGCGCTCGCCGCGCGCCTGCGCGCCGAGGCCAGCGCCCTCGCCGGCCTCGGGATCGAGCAGGATGCGGTGCTGGCGGGAGCAGAGAGGTCGGCCGCGCTGATTCCAGTGCTGCGGGCGGGCGGGGTGCTCGACGACGAGCTCGAGAGCCTGCTCGCCGTGGCGGCGCGGGGTCTCAGGGCCGCCGTCACCGCCGGCACCCAGGCCCTCTACGGGGCGAGGATCGCCGCCCTCGATGCCCGCCTCAGCTCCGGGCGCGGCGGAGGATGAGCCAGGCGCCCAGGGCGATCAGCACGATGGGCCAGAAGATGTCAGCCCGAAGCCACCAGAGCCAACCGAGGTTCTGGAGCAGGAAGAACAGGCCGGCCGCGATCAGGACCACCGGCCAGAAGAGCTCGCGCCGCCAGAACCTGTTCACGTGCGCCAGTGTAGAGGCGGCCATCGTGACGGGTCAGATGGGCTCGACGACCTCGAAGATCCCCGGCCTGTCCCGTCTCGCCGTCTCGATCAGCTCGGGCCCCGCGACTGTGGTCTGAATCGCATGCCCGCCGGCGAGATACGTCTTTGCCGCGTGCCTGAGGTCGGTGGCGGAAACGGCGAGCAACCGTTGCTTGAAGCGTTCACGCTCCTCGCGCGTGAAGCCGGTGACCCGGTTGGTGGCCTCGCGACGGCCCTTGATGTCCGGTGATTCGAGGGGATCCACGTCCCCGCACGCTCCGAGGATCGCTTCCTTCAAGCCTTCCGCGTCGACCTCGCCGTCGATCACCCAGCGCACGGCCCTGTCGAAGACGTCATACGTGTTCGCGATATTGGGGTCCCGGTACGAGCCAAAGTAAAAGGTCCCGCTCGCGATCCCGGCCTGCGCGTATCCGCCGTATGCGCCGCCCTTCTCGCGCAGCTCCCGATGCAGGAACGTGTCCCGCAGGTAGTTCGCCAGAACGAGCAGCGCTGCCGCGTCGGGGTGTGTGTAGCGAACCGTGCTGTAGATCCGAATGTTGAACGCCACCGGGACAGGCGCCACGCGGGCCTCGGACGCCGCGTCGAGCGGGGACGGCCGCAGCGCGCTTCCGGGCCCTCCGTCGGCCGGCAGCGCGGTGACGAGCTGCGTCAACAGCCCCAGGTAGGTTTCGATCATCGCCTCTTCGCATGTCACGACCATCCTCAGCGCACCGGCGCGAAAGAGGCTGGTGCGAATCGCGTTCAGCGCGTCCACCACGCCGCCAAGCTCGCCCTCGTCCAGCTTTACGAGGCGCCGCATCGTATGCAGCATTCCGATCCCCTGCAGGCCGTCGTTGACGGCGCCTTCGGAGCTCAGCTTCGAGTGCGCGCGCAGGATTGCGAACTGAAAGCCGAGGCCGGCGAGCGAGCTCTCCAGCCGGGTCGTGATCTCGGCGATGACCTCCTTCAGCCGGTGCGGGTCGATCTCGAGCCGCACCACGAGGTCGGTGAGGAGCTTGATGAACGGCTCCGCGTTCCGGTCGAGCGCCCGACCGGAGAGGACGAACGATTGGAGGTAGTCGTCGCGGGCGGCGATCGACTGCACCTGCGCCGCGGCGCCCACGCCCCCCGTCACTCCGGCGATCCTGGCGGCGACCTTCACATAGTCCTGGCCGGCGGCGCCGCTCTGCGTCAGGGCGCGGCTGAACACCGGCAGGAGGTCTTTGTCGGCGGGCTTCAGGGCGGAGAAATCGGTCCTCAGGTCGATGTAGGTCACCCCGTTGGTGGGCTGGGGGTAGAACTCCACGGTGGCCTCGCCGACGTGAACGATGCGGCTCGGGATCTCCTCGAAGCGCATGGGGATGTCGCTCAGCTCCAACGTGGGAAGCGCCGACAGGTCGGGTTTGGCGTCCTGGTCGGCCTTGAGCCGGAGAGCCTCCTCGACGATGCGCTGCTTGGCCGGCTGGTCCATCGAAGCTTCGATTGCCGCCAGGCGGTCGAGCTCGGTGCGGCGCTGCCGCTCCTCGAGGTGCGGGTCCGGGACGATCGTCAGCAATCCCCGATGCGGGTTGTCGAGCAGCTCGGCCCGGATCAGGTTCTCGAAGAAGCGTCCCTCGGCCCGCGCCCTCTGCAGTCGCTCGAGGTCCGCGTCGAAGTTGAGCGCAGCGTAAGGGTCGCCGCCATAGTGGTATGCCGGAACGGCGGTGAAGAGCATTCTCAGCGCGTACGGAAAGCCGGCGTTGGACCGCTCGCGCTTCTCGAACTCGAGGTGGTGGATCACCGCGTCGACCTGGCTCTGGTCGACCCCCTCCTCGACGAGCCGCTCCAGGGTCTCGATCACCACCCGCTGGACCTTCTCCGCGTCCTCGGCGGCAACGTCCTTCAGCCCGGCGCCGAAGACGGATTCTCGGTAGTCGTCCTGCAGCCCGCTGCCGTCGGCCATCGCGGTGCCAAGCTTCGAATCGATCAGGGCCTTGCGGAGCGGAGACCCCGCGTTCCCCAGCAGGACCTCGGAAAGCACCTTCATGGCCAGCAGCCGGAACGAGTCGGCGGTGGGGATCGTGACCCAGGCGACCAAGGCCTGGGCCTTGCGAGCGATGTCCTCGCCGGCCTGCACGGGATATGGCTCGGACGCCCTGACCGGGCTGGTGTAGCGCTTGACGTCCGGGATCGCGCTATCCACCGAGGCGCGCTGGAAGCGTGACAGGGCCTGGCGCTCGATCAGCTCCAGGGTGAGCTCGAGAGGCTGGTCGCCATAGGTGTAGAAATAGGCGTTGCTTGGGTGGTAGTTGACCGCGTGAAAGCGCCGCAGGGCCTCCCAGGTGAGATTCGGGATGTCTTGCGGGTCGCCCCCCGATACGTTCTCGTAGGTCAGCCCGGGAAACATCGTCTTTCCGATCGCGCGGTCGACCGCCGCGTTCGGCGAGGCGAGGGCGCCCTTCATCTCATTGAAGACGACGCCCTTGTAGCGCAGCCCGCTTGCTGGGTCGGCGGGGTCTTCGAACTCGAAGCGGATGCCTTCCTGTTTGAAAGCATCTTCGGTCAGGCGCGGAAAGAAGGTTGCGTCGAGGTAGACCTCGAGGAGGTTGTTGAAGTCCTTCGCATTGCGCGTGCTGAACAGGTACATCGTCCAGTCCGACCCGGTGAGCGCGTTCATGAAGGTCGAGAGCGAGCGCCGGCTCATGCTGAAGAACGGGTCGCGGACCGGGTAGCGCTGGGAGCCCGCCAGGACGACGTGCTCCAGGATGTGGGCGACCCCTGTGGAGTCCTTCGGCGACGTCGGGAAGAAAACGGCAAAGCCGTTGTTGTCGTCGGCGCACTCGATGTGGATGTGCCGGGCGCCGGTCCGGGCGTGCTCGAGCTCCAGGTAGGCGCCGGCCAGGCGCTCGAGCGGCTCGCGCCGCTTGAGCGAGTATCCGCCGATGGTTGCAATGCTAGGACTGGATGGGCTGGCCATTGGGGTGAATCTTTCAGTCTAGGATTTGAAGGGCGATGGAGTTCAGTGGCGCCGAGCTCGAGTTCCTGCGATCTCAGCGAATCGCCCGCATCGCGACTGTGGGGCCGAGCGGCTGGCCGCATGTCGTCCCCGTGATGTATGCGGTCGACGATTCCGGATCCCTCGAGTTCGACGTCGACGGCGTCAAGCTCCGCAACCTCCAGGCCGAACCGCGGGCGGCGATGGTAGTCGACGCCATGGGGCCCAAGCGCGGGTTGACCCTGCAGGGCCGCGTCACCCTGATCGGCCCCGAGCGCGCCCGCCTCGAGCCGACCCGCAAGTTCAGCTGGGGTCTTTGAGGCCACCGCTGGATCTTCGAGGCCGCGGCTGAGGCCGCCGACCCCAGCGTCGATGCTGGCCGTCGCGCTGATGGCTGTAGCGTGCGGCACAGGCGCACCGGCGCCGGCCGGGAGCCCTCGCGGCTCGCCGCCCACGGCCCGGCCCTCGCCCGCCATCTCGACAGAGTGGACCGAGTATCACCGCGACGGGGGCCGCTCGGGCCAGGGACCAGCGGAGCCGGGGTTGACCTCACCCAGCGTCGCGTGGAAGGCGCAGGTCGATGGCGACGTCTACGCGTCTCCTCTGATCGTGGCGGGCCACGTCATCGTGGCCACCGAGAACAACACGGTGTACTCGCTCGACCTCTTCACCGGCTCGCCGATCTGGCAGAGGCACCTTGGCGCCCCGGTGGACGCCTGGGCTCTGCCGTGCGGCGACATCGGACCGGTCACGGGCATCACGGGCACACCGGCGGCCGACGCGGCGAAGGGTCGCCTCTACGTGGTGGCCTTTCTCCAGACGCGGCACCACATGCTTTTCACCCTGAACCTCGTCGACGGCACCGTCGTTTCGCAGCAGGACGTCGACCCGGTCGGCTCAACTCCTTCGGTGCAGCAGCAGCGGGGAGCCCTGGCGGTGGACCAGGGCTACGTGTACATACCTCTGGGCGGACTCTTCGGCGATTGCGGGCCGTACCACGGCTACGTGGTCGGGGTTCCCCGACTCGGAGGCGCCGCTCTCGCCTACCAGGTGCCGAGCGCCCGGGGCGCGGGGATCTGGAGCGCGGCCGGAGTGGCGCTGGACGCCAACGGCGACGTCTACGTGGTGACAGGCAACGGCTCATCGCGTGGCGCGTTCGACTTCAGCAACGCCGTGGTCGAGCTGTCGCCCAGCCTCAGGGTGGAGTCCTATTTCGCGCCCGCGAACTGGATTGCGCTGAACGCGGGCGACGTCGACCTCGGAGCGCTCGGCCCCACGTTGCTGCCGGGGGCCGTGCTGGCGGTCGGCAAGGATGGAGTCGCGTACCTGCTTCAGGCGGGCCGGCTGGGGGGCGTCGGTGGACAGGTTTCCACGGTCCACCTGTGCGCCGGAGCCTTCGGCGGTACCGCCGTAAGCGGGACGACCGTATTCGTACCGTGCGCGGACGGGCTCTTCGCCCTGTCGGTCAGCCCGGCCGGCCTCAAGGAGGTCTGGCACCAGGCGCACCCGGCGCTCGGCTCTCCGATCCTGGCCGCCGGGGCGCTGTGGGCGATCGAGCCGTCGTCGGCACGGCTCTATGCCCTCGACCCGGCAACCGGCGCGAGCCTGTACTCGACCGGCCTCGGCTCCGCCCGGCACTTCACCACCCCGGCCGCCACCGAGGGGTTCGTCGTCGCGCCTGCGGGCCGTGTTGTGGTCGCCGTCCTGACGGCCGGCTGACCGCTCGCGAAACTAGCCCTGGATCGTACGGAGCAGGTTGGCCATCTCGATGGCGGCCTCGGCCGCCTCCGCGCCCTTGTTGTTCTTGGGGCCGGATCGCGCCAGGGCCTGCTCCTTGTCCTCTGTGGTGAGCACCCCGAAAGTGATCGGGACTCCGGTGTCCAGCTGAACCTGCATGATTCCAGCCGCCGACTGGTTCGCGACCAGCTCGAAGTGATAAGTCTCGCCCCGGATCACGCAGCCGAGGCACACGATCGCATCGTGCCCGCCTTTCTCGGCGAGGGCGAGCGCTGTGACGGGCAGCTCGAGCGAACCCGGCACCCAGAAAACGTCGGGGTCCGCGACCCCGTGCGCCTCGAGGGCATTGAGCGCACCTCGGAGCAACCGGCGCGTGACGTCCTCATTGAAGCGCGAGACGACGACGGCGATGGCAAGGTCCTCACCGCCGAGGTCGGGGGTCGACCCCCGCTCACCCATCTCGCGAGCTCACGGGAAAGCGAGTGGCCGCTGCACGTCCCCACTCATGGTCAGAGGAGATGGCCGAGCTTGTCTTTTTTGGTCTGGAGGTAGCGCCGGTTGTGCTGGTTGCTCGGGATCGTGATGCTGACGCGTTCCACCACCTCGAGCCCGAATCCCTCCAGCCCGTAGATCTTCTTCGGGTTGTTGGTCAGCAGCCTGATCTTGCGCACGCCCAGGTCATACAGGATCTGGCTGCCGATCCCGTAGTCGCGCTTGTCGGGCGGGTGGCCGAGCGCCACGTTCGCCTCCACGGTGTCGAGGCCCCGGTCCTGGAGGTTGTACGCGTGCAGCTTGTCGAGAAGGCCGATGCCGCGTCCCTCCTGGTGGCGGATGTAGAGAATCACGCCCACGCCAGCGTCGGCGATCGCCTTCATGGCGGCGTGCAGCTGCGCCCCGCAATCGCAGCGCAGGCTGCCGAAGATGTCGCCGGTGAGGCACTCGGAGTGCGCGCGCAGAAGCACGGGTTTGGTGGGGTCGATCTCGCCCAGGACGAGCGCGAGATGGTTCTCGTGACGGAGGACGTCCTCGTACGCATACAGCTTCCAGGCGAGCGGGTCGGGCTCGCCGATTGGAATGGTCGCCTCCACCCGGCGCACGACGAGCTTTTCGTTGCGGCGCCTGTAGGCGATGAGCTGCTCGACCGTGATGAGCTTGATCCCGTGCTCGGCCGCGAACGTCTCAAGGTCGGGCATCCGCGCCATGGTGCCGTCGGGCTTCATCAGCTCCGTGATCACGCCTGCCGGATAGAGGCCGGCGAGAATCGCAAGGTCGACGGCCGCCTCGGTCTGCCCAGCCCGCGTCAGGACACCGCCCGGGGCGGCGCGCAGCGGAAACGTGTGGCCTGGCATAGAGAAGTCCGCGGTCTTCGCGTCGGGATTCACGACCTTCCGGATGGTCGCCGCCCGGTCGTGCGCCGAAGCACCGGTGGTCGTGATGTCCTTGGCGTCGATGCTGACGCTGAACGCGGTGCCAAGCCGGCTCGTGTTGTGCTCGACCATCGGCGCAATGCCGAGCTCATCGAGCCGGCGCGCGGTGATGGGCATGCAGACCAGGCCCGATCCGTGATGTGTCATGAAGGAGATGTGGTCGGGCGTGACCAGCTCTGCCGCGACCACGAGGTCACCCTCGTTCTCACGGTCCTCGTCGTCGACGACGATCACGAACTTGCCGGCCCTGAAGTCGGCGATCGCCTCGGGCACGGTGGCCAGGCTCATGACTCGACGAATACTACCGGCGGGGGTTTCGGGCGACGTACCTGGCCACGACGTCGGCCTCCAGGTTCACCACCGAGCCCCGTGCGTAGCCGCGCGCGACCGTCACCGCGAGCGTGTGCGGGATCAGGGCCACGGTGAACGAGCGAGCGCGCACGGCGGCCACGGTCAGGCTCATCCCGTCGACGGCGACCGAGCCCTTCTCGACGACGAACGGCCTCAGCGAGCCCGGCAGCTCGATCTCGACCTCCAGCCCGGCGGCGGCCGGTTCCACGCGCCTGATCCGAGCGGTCGCGTCGACATGCCCCTGGACGATGTGGCCGTCGAGCCGCCCGTTTGCGGTGAGGGGAAGCTCGAGGTTGACCGCGGACCCTTCGGACGCCAGCCCGAGGTTCGTGCGGCGCAGCGTCTCAGGAACGACGTCGGCAAAAAAGGCCGTGCCGGTCTTTTTTACGACCGTCAGGCAGCAGCCGTTGACCGCCACGCTGGACCCGATCCTCAGCGAGCGTGCGGTGGCCGCATCCCGGACGCCCAGCCGGTGCGTCCCGGCCTCGACCACCCTGCCGACGGAGCTAACTATCCCGGTGAACATCGACGTATCCCGTGATCATGAGGTCATCGCCGAGCCGGACCACGTCGAGCTCTTGGAGCCGCACCGCCTCGGCCAGCCGCTCGACGCCCGGCCCGCCGACGGGACCCGGGGCCTCCCGACCTCCGATCACGCTCGGGGCCAGGTACGCGTGGACCTTGTCGACAAGGCCGGCGGCGAAGAATGAGGCGTGGACCTCGCCACCACCCTCGACCAGGAGGCTGATCAGGTTCCTCTTCCCGAGCTCGTCCAGCAAAGCCGGGAGTGAGACCCGCCCGGCCTCGTCGGGCGGCAGGCGCACCACCTCCGCGGCGCCGACCCTCCCTGCGCGGGTGGTGGCGATCAGGGTGCCGGGGCCGACGACCCTGGCTGACTGCCGGATCCGCAGCTGAGAGTCGACGACCACCCTGAGCGGCTGTCGCGTGTCCTGGCCCTCGATGCGGCTGGTCAGCAGCGGGTCATCGGTGACCACGGTGTTGACGCCGACGAGGATCGCGTCGTGCATGTGGCGCAGCCGGTGGCCGTGCAGGCGGGCGGCCTCGGCTGTGATCCAGCGTGACTCCCCAGTTCTCGTGGCGATCTTGCCGTCGAGGCTCATCGCGAACTTGGCGGTGACAAAGGGCCGGCCCGTGGTGCGGTGCTTGACATAGAACTCGTTCAGCCTGCGCGCGCGTTCTCCATGCGTGCCGACGGTCGTCGCCACCCCGGCCTGCTCGAGCATCCTGAGGCCCGCACCCCTCACCCGCTCGTCGGGGTCGGCCATCGAAACCACGACGCGGGCGACACCTGCGTCGATCACCGCCTGGGCGCACGGCGGCGTGCGGTGGGCGTGACTGCAAGGCTCGAGGTTGACGTAGAGGGTGCCGCCCATGGCGCGGTCGCCGGCCTGGGCAAGTGCGACCTGCTCCGCGTGCGGGCCGCCCGCATGGGCGTGGAAGCCCTCACCGGCAAGCTGGCCCGCGCGGTCCAGGACGACCGCCCCGACCATGGGGTTCGGGCTCGTTCCGAAGTCCGCTTTGGCGGCGAGCCCGATCGCATGCGCGGCCCAATGCAGGTCGAGGCCGAGTTCGTTCTCGCTCAATGTCTGGCCCAATATAGACGCGCCAAAACAGAGTCGCGTTCAGCGATCAACAACCGAATTAGGTCTATGAGATTCTCCAGCCTGCTTTCAAGCACTGGATCCGTAGTTTTTGTTGTTCTGTAACTTGCTCGTTCACTGGCTGACTCCTCAGTGATCTGAAGAGTGAGTTATAGGTGAACAAGCCCTCGGGCTATTAGTACCGGTCAGCTCAAAGAATTGCTTCTCTTACACCTCCGGCCTATCAACCTGGTTGTCTACCAGGGCCCTTACCCAGTTAACCTGGTGGGAGACCTTATCTTGGAGTTGGCTTCGCACTTAGATGCTTTCAGCGCTTATCCAAACCGGCCATGGCTACCCGGCGCTGCCACTGGCGTGACAACCGGTACACTAGCGGGCCGTTCAACCCGGTCCTCTCGTACTAGGGTCAACCCTCCTCAAGTCTCCTGCGCCCACGGCGGATAGGGACCGAACTGTCTCACGACGTTCTAAACCCAGCTCGCGTACCGCTTTAATGGGCGAACAGCCCAACCCTTGGGACCGACTCCAGCCCCAGGATGCGACGAGCCGACATCGCACGTTCTCTGCTGTTTCCAGCAGCGCAGACTATATCTTCACCCTGCTTGAATCCAAGCGAGGGGTCGGCGTGTTGTGGCAGCCATAAATTTGCACTCTGCAGGACCGCCACCGTGGCGAAAGCCACAGTCGTTACGGGGTCAATCTCCAACGCGAGACGACTTCCCACGGTATTGCCCACCACCTTATCCAGGGTGGTTAGGGGTTCACCGTTATAAGCCGATGCTTCAGACGACATTTCTGCCGTCCCACCCCAAATATGAGGTGCCAAACCGGGCCGTCGATGTGAACTCTTGGGCCCGATAAGCCTGTTATCCCCGGGGTAACTTTTATCCGTTGAGCGACGGCCATTCCACACCGGGCCGTCGGATCACTATGCCCGACTTTCGTCCCTGCTCGACCTGTTTGTCTCACAGTCAAGCTCCCTTATGCCATTGCACTCTGCGCCTGATTTCCGCCCAGGCTGAGGGAACCTTTGGGCGCCTCCGTTACTTTTTGGGAGGCGACCGCCCCAGTCAAACTCCCCACCAGCCAGTGTCCCGGGCCCCGTTCAGGGACCGCGGTTAGACACCAAGACCCAACAGGGTGGTATTTCACCGTTGGCTCCACAAGAGCTAGCGCCCCTGCTTCAAAGCCTCCCACCTAT
>DASXBE010000044.1:0-5659 GCA_036491815.1 Candidatus Dormiibacterota bacterium
CAGGATCTCATCGGACCGGACCATCGTGGTCAGCAGCATCGCCCCGGCGAAGGGCCGGATCGCGCTGACGTACTCCCGCCGGCGCAGGGTGAACGTCGCAATCGCCATCCGGCCCGCGTCGGCCATCGCGCCGCGGAGGAGGTTGAAGGCCGGCGCCGACTCCCGCTGGGGTGTCAGGTGGTAGCGCGCCTCGAAGTAGATCGGATCGACCGCCGTCACGGCGACGAACCGCTCGACCTCGATCGATCGGGACCGCTCCGGCGCCAGCTCGCCGACCTCCTCCCGCGTCAGGCTCACGTACTCGCCGGGAGCGACCTCGAAGCCCTTGCGGATCTCGTCCCATGGCACCTGCGCCGGCTCCGGCAGGGCCGCTCCGGGCGCGCGCTCATCGCGGGCGGGTCGCTCGGCCATACGCTCGTCGCCGCTGCCGGGGGCGCCTCGCCCGGCCGGCGGCTCCCAATCCGGCATCCGGTCCGCGCGCCACGCGGCCGGCGGCACGCTCGACGACTCCGCCTCGTCGTCCGCCATGCGCACCCGACAGACTCGCCGGCCGTGGCTGTCCAGCTCGTGGAACCGCACCATCTTCTTGCGGATCGCCGGGTGAAGGCGCACTGGAATGACGACCAGGCCGAAGGACAAAGAGCCGGTCCAGATCGCGTTGGGCACTCGCTATCCTCTCGAGCCCAATCCTACCGGCGAGGTCCACGGGCGGAGTCGGCCTTCGGCTGGGACGGGTCGCGCCCGGCGAAGAGGAAGATCACGCCGAGCCCGAGCGCGAGGAGGGGTGGCCCGTAGTCCGCGGCGGGACCGCTCGCGGAGACGAGCCGGATGATCAGCGACCCGAGCACGAAGACTCCACCAAGGGCCAGGGCGATGCGGAAGCGCCGCGCGGCAAAACGCAGCTGCTGCCTGAGGCCGCCGGGTCGGATCGCGAGCACGGTCAGGCTGATCGCCGCGACCAGGAACGCACCGAGAAGGAAGCCCCGCATCGGGCCAGTGTCTCAGGCGCCGGGTCGCCCCTGCGGCGCTGGCATGCTGGATCAGAGGCCCACGATGCGACCGGGGATCGGCGAGTCCTCATCGACGCAGCAGCTCGCGCGCGATCCGCTGCTCGAGCGGGTAGAGTTTGACTGTGGTCAGGTCGCGAGCCTCGAGGATCCTGGTTCGGCGAAGAGCGATCGACCACGTGCGCTGCAGCACCTGCCTCTGTAGCTAGCCTCAAACGAGGCCGAATTCACGCCGCTTCGCGCCCATTCGCGAAGCCGGATCCGTCGTCGTGTTTGCCATTTCCAGCTTCAGGAGGTCCATCCCGATGAGTGTTACCGACCAATTGCTCGACCGCAACGCCGCTTACTCCCGCTCGTTCAAGAAGGGAGACCTGGCGCTACCACCCGCCCTTGGCGTCGCTGTTCTCGCGTGCATGGATGCCCGTCTCGACGTGCACAAGATCCTCGGCCTGGAAGAAGGTGACGCCCATGTCATCCGCAACGCGGGCGGCGTGGCGACCGAGGACGCGATTCGATCCATCGTCATCTCGCAGCGGCTCCTCGGCACGAAAGAGGTCATCCTGATCCACCACACCGACTGCGGCATGCTGACCTTCAAGGACGACGACGTGAAGGGCAAGATCGAGTCTGAGGTCGGGATCAGGCCCCATTTCGCCCTGGAGGCGTTCGGCGACCTGAAGGCCGACGTCAAGCAGTCGATCGCGCGGATCAAAGCGAGTCCCTTCATCCCGAACAAGTCAAGCGTGCGCGGATTCGTCTACGACGTGAAGACCGGCAGGCTCGACGAGGTCGCCGTGGCGGCAGGGGTCGCCTGACCCGAATTCCAGCTGGCGCGCCCCGGGGATCCGCTCGGGGCGCGCCGGGCTTCCGGTGTCGGGGCGCAGGGCCGCCCCGCCGCCCTCTAACCTCTAGTACCAGTGGCCGCCAATCCGCCGCCGCCCACTCGCGGGACCCCATCGGGCACGGGACCCGCGGCACCGTCACGCTCCGGGCCGCCCCCGTCGCCGAACCCTCTGCGGTCGACGCGACTGTGGCTGACGCTCGGGCTCATCCTGCTCGCCAACGTGATCATCACGAACGTGCTCTTCGCGCCGGCTCAGCCGACGACGGTGACCCTGCCGTACGACGTCTTCAAAGCCCAGGTCGCCGCGGACAACGTGGTCAGCGTCACGACGACCGGCGACTCGATCACCGGCGTGACCAAGACGCCGGTGAAGGAGTCCGGCACCGGGACCACGGCCACACACTTCACAACCCAGCGTCCCTCATTTGCCGACGACAGCCTCGAGCCTCTGCTCGAGCAGCACGGTGTCACCATCAACGCCAAGCCGGAGAACCCGCCCGCTCCCTTCTGGGAGACGCTGCTCTTCAGCTTCGGGCCAACCCTCCTCATCGTGATCGCGGTCCTGTACTTCCTCCGCCGCGCGGCCGCCGCCGGGGGAGCCGGCGGGCTGCTCGGCGCCTTTGGTCAGAGCAAGGCGAGGCTCTACAACCCCGAGCGCCCCGGCACGACGTTCGCCGACGTCGCGGGGATCGACGAGGTGAAGCTCGAGCTGGTGGAGCTCGTCGACTTCCTGCGGGAGCCGCAGAAATATGAGCGGCTCGGTGGAATGGTCCCCAAGGGCGTGCTGCTGATCGGGCCGCCGGGCACGGGCAAGACGCTTTTGGCCCGCGCGGTCGCCGGCGAGGCGAAGGTGCCCTTCTTCAGCCAATCCGCATCGGAGTTCGTCGAGGCGATCGTCGGCGTCGGCGCCTCTCGCGTGCGCGACCTCTTCACCAAAGCCCGCGAGGCGGCCCCGGCGATCATCTTCATCGACGAGCTCGACGCGATCGGCCGCAGCCGCAGCTCGGGGTTTCGGATCGGAGGCAACGACGAGCAGGAGCAGACGCTGAACCAGATCCTCACCGAGATGGACGGGTTCGAGCCGGGCAAGGGCGTGATCGTCCTCGCCGCCACCAACCGCGCCGACGTCCTGGACCAGGCCCTCCTCCGCCCGGGCCGGTTCGACCGGCGCGTCACGCTCCAGCCGCCGGACCGGCGGGGGCGGGCCGCGATCCTCAAGATCCACGCCGCCAAGGTTCCGCTCGCCGCCACGGTCGACCTCGACGAGATCGCCGGGGCGACCCCCGGGCTCGTGGGCGCAGACCTCCGCAACCTGGTCAACGAGGCCGCGCTCAGCGCCGCTAGGAAGGGGGAGACCGCGGTCACGACCGAAGACTTCTTCGAGGCGATCGACAGGATCCTTCTCGGTACCGAGCGCCACCTGATGCTGTCGCCGGCGGACCGGGAGCGGATCGCGTACCACGAGTCAGGCCACGCGCTGCTCGGGTTGCTGGTGCCCGGGGCCGACCCCGTGCGCAAGGTGACCATCATTCCGCACGGTGGCGCGCTGGGCGTGACCATCCAGAGCCCGATCGACGATCGCTTCAACTATCTGGAGGACTACATCCGGGCCCGGATCGTCGGCGCCCTCGGAGGCCGCGCCGCCGAACAGCTGGTCTACGGCGCGGTGTCGACCGGCGCCGCCAACGACCTGCAGCAGGTCACCCTGATCGCCCACGAGATGGTCGTGCGGTGGGGCATGAGCCCCAAGATCGGACCGCTGGCCTTCGTCGACGACGCCGCCGGGCCGGGGATGGGCATGGCTCGACCCTACAGCGAGGCCACGGCACGGGAGGTGGACACCGAGGTCAAGCGGATCGCCGACGAGTGCTTCGCCGAGGCGATGCAGCTCCTGTCAGAGCACCGCGGTCAGCTGGACGACCTAGCCCACGCGCTGCTGAAGGACGACTCGCTCGGTGAGGACCAGATCAGGGCGATCACCGGCTTACAGGCGCCGGAGCCGGCAAAGCTTGCGGAGACGGTCTAGGAACCGGCGCTACTGGAGCTCGCGGACCCGCTCGGACCAGAAGCCGAGACGCGCGCGAAAGCGCGCCGCCTGGGCGGCCACGACGGGCACGTTGGTCAGCTCGACCTCGCGCCGGGCCCGCGGTGACTGCTTCGACATCAGGTCCAGGATCCGCTCCATGACCTTCTCCTCCATGGCGAGGATCTCGGCGTAGATCTGCTTCCAGTAGAGCGCCTGCTCCATCGAGGCGCTCTTCGGGTCGGCCTCGCCGTCCATGGTCTGGCTGGGGTTGCCGCCCCGTGCGGCAGCAACCATGTCAGGTCGCGATTGGTCGCTTAGGGATTGCTTCACGTGACAGTGTCGCGCGCGCCCCCGTAAGAAGGTCAGTAACTTTTTCCTTCAGTTGTCGGGACGGAAAATGAGCGAGTACCCCCTGGCGGGACGGTTGACCAGCTCGGCCGGGATCTCGAGGTCGGCGAGGATCTTGCGGAGGCGGCGCACGTAGTTGCGAACCTCTTCGGGAAATAGGGCGGGATCGGCCCAGGCGCGCCCGAGCAGCTGGTTCGCGGTGAAGAAGCGATGGGGGTGGTCGATCAGGAACTGGAGCAGCTGGAACTCCCGGTTCGTGAGGTGGCCCTCGCGGCCCTTGTGGCGGATCAGCTGGCCTTCGGGGTCGAGGCGCAGGCCCTGGAGGTCCCACAGGCGCTGGTACCAGAGATCAAGGCGGGCCTGGTAGCCCACCATCTGGTTCTCGATGATCGCCAGGTCGATGGCGGCGGCCGGCTGAGCCACCGGCGGCAGCTTAGGGATGCCTCGGTGCACGCGGTCGAGCAGGCCGACCTTGAAGCGGATCAGGTCGGCGTAGACGCCGATCCAGTGTCGAGCGTCCTCCCAGTGGGTCGTCTCGAGGTTCTCGCCTTCCAGCCCCCGGGAGGCCACCAGGATCGTGCCTGCCACATCTACAAATGCTACGCACTGCCGCACCGTACTTAGTCGGCGGCGTGATTGTTGCAGCGCTTGTTATGACCCACGCTTCACGCTGCCGGGGCCACGACATCGCCTGGGCCACGGCAGTTCATGAGGGCCGGATGACAAGAGGCGGCGCGGCAGGTACCACTACTTTCCAGCAACCCACGAATTGACTCCATCGGAGGTCGCATTCTTGAATCAAAAGCGCCGACTCCTGCTCCCGCTGTTCCTCGCCGGCCTCGTCGCCGCTGCTTCACCGCTGACCGCACTCGCCGCCACCGACCCCGGGCTGGCGTCGGCCGGCAACTTCGGCGTCCTCGCCAACACGACTGTCACCAACACCGGGCCAAGCTGGATCACGGGCGCGGTCGGCGTGGCGACACCCCCCGGCGCGATCACAGGATTTCCTCCTGGAACTTCCGGACCGCAGCACCACGCCGACGCGGTGGCGGGTACAGCCGAAACCGACCTGACCGCCGCCTATGGCGCTGCCGTCCAGCCCTGCACCCAGGACTTCTCCGGCGTCAACCTCGGCGGTAAGACCCTCGGGCCCGGCGTCTACTGCCAGACCTCAGGCGCAGTTCCCTCGCCGACTCTGACCGGCACCCTGACCCTCAACGGCTCGGGCGTGTACATCTTCCTGATCGGGACCACTGCGGCCCCGACCACGCTCGTCACGGCGTCCGGCGCCAAAATCAGCCTGATCGGCGGGGCCCAGCCGTGCCAGGTGTTCTGGCGAGTCACGAGCTCGGCCACGATCGCGACCTCGACCACGATGGTGGGCAACATCATGGCCAACATCAGCATCGCGCTGCAGACCGGGGCGACGCTCAA
>DASXBE010000045.1:0-6915 GCA_036491815.1 Candidatus Dormiibacterota bacterium
GCCGGTTTATGCCCTGACCAACTTCTCGTGGGCCCAGATCGCGATCTGCGAACGGGTGTGCAGGCCGAGCTTGTTGCGGATGTGCTCGACGTGGGCGTCGGCGGTGCGTTCGGCCATCTTGAGCCGGATGGCAATCTCGCCGTTCGTCACCCCTTCGGCGATCAGCGAAGCCACCTGCATCTCACGCCCGGTTAGGGCCAGCCCGCCCTTGGTGCGATTGTCAGGCGGTGTGCCCTTCGCGTACGCGACCGCTTCTCGGAGGGTCATCGCGCTTCCGCGGCGCCACGCCGCGGTTGCGCCGGCCCGTGGCATCAGCGAGCGGGCGCGTGCGATTGCCTCGACAACCTCGACCTGGTCCCAGTCAGGTGGGTTGGATTCGGCAGCGGCCCGTTGCGCAGCGCTCCCGGCGGCGAGGACGAGCGCGCGTTTCGGATCACGGTCGTCGATGGCGAGCAGCGACATGCCGTCCAGCACATCGGCGATGTTGGTCGCGTCCTCGAACTCGCTCGACAGCTCGAGAGCCAACACATAGTGCGTGCGCGCCGCACGCCTATCGCCACGCCGGCGCTCGATCCGGCCGGCGCTCTCGTGGATTGACGCGCGAAGAATCCTGTCGCCGACCTGCTCCACCGCCTCGAGCGCTTCATCGATGCGCCGCTTCGCCTGCTCATGGTTCCCCTGGGAGGACTCGACGAGGGCCAGGTTGTTGAGACCGGTTCCGATCCAGCCCGGATCACCGATCCTCCGCTGGACTTCCAAAACCTCACTGAAAAACCGAGCGGCCTCGGTCCACCTGGCCTCCGAAGCGCTCAGGTTGCCGAGCGTCACGAGCGCCCCCATGAGGTGTAGGTCGGCGTGTGCATCACGAGCCAGGCCGGCGCACTCTGTGGCATCACGTCGAGAGCCTTCATAGTCTCCGCGAAGGCGTCTGAAACGTGCCCGGCTTTGAAGCGCACTCATGCGCTGCGAGGGGTCTGCGCCGCTGACCGCGACCGATTTGTCGAACCACTCGATTGCGTCGGAGAACTTGCCGCGCACATACCAGTACCGCGAGAGGCAGCGGGTAAGCTCGATCATCTGACCGGGCGACGCCAACTCGTACGTCGCGAGCGCGAGCCGCAGGTTTGCGCTCTCCTCTTCGATGCGATCGAGCCATAAGGCCTGGTCGCCGCGCAGCAGCTCCGCGGCCGCCTTCTGCGCGAAAGCGAGGAAGTGGGCGGCATGCCTTTCCCTTGCCGACATAGAGGCGGGGCCGTCCAGCCAGTCCGCGGCGTACTCGCGAATCGTGTCGAGCATGCCGTATCGCGTCCGGTCGTTTGGCCGAGGCTCGGCCACCACGAGCGATTTGTCGACGAGCCGCATCAGGGTCGGGATGGCGTCCGCCGAGCCATTGGCCCCGACCGCCTCGGCGGCGTCGAGGTCGAAGCCACCGGCGAACACCGCAAGCTGAGAGAACAGCCTCTGCTCGTCCTCCGTGAGCAGGTGGTAGCTCCAGTCGATCGCAGTCCGCAGGGTCCGGCGGCGCGAGGCGGCAGGGCCCCGGCCGCCGGTCAACAAGCGAGAACGGGTGCCGAGCTGCGAGCGGATCTCGCGCACCGACATGGCGTTGGCGAGGCCGGCGGCGAGCTCGATGGCGAGCGGCAGCCCTTCGAGACGAGTGCAGATCTCGATCACGTCTGCCTCGCCGGCGCGCGAAACAACGAAATCGGGCCTGGCGAGGTGGGCGCGGTCCAGGAACAGGCGTACAGCCTCGCTCTGCATGAGACCGAGTCCCACCGCGGGTGGCGTCGCCGGAACGGTAAGTGGGGGAGTGCGCCAGATGAGCTCGCCTGAAATACCAAGGGGTTCACGGCTGGTCACGAGCAGCGTGAGAGTGCGGGCTCCCCTGAGCAGCCTTTCACCAAGTGTGCGGCAGGCGTCGATGAGATGCTCCGCGCCGTCGAAAACGATCAGGGTCTGCGGTCCGCTCAAACGCTCGAGCAAAAGCTCCGTGATCGGTGTTCGCTCCGATTCGCGGATACGGCAGGCGGTCGCCACGGCGCGCTCGAGGAGGAGCGGATCGCCTAGCGCCGCGAGCTCGACCAGCCAGGCGCCGCCGGGGAATCTTTCCACCACGCCCGACACGAGCCGGAGTGCAAGGCGAGTCTTGCCCACCCCGCCTGGGCCGGTGAGGGTGATCAGGCGCGACCGTCGGAGCAGCCGTCGTAATTCGGCGAGCTGTGGCTCTCGGCCGACAAAGGAAGTGAGCTCGGCGGGCAGGTTGGTGGGCGTGCTCACCGCTCGGCCCGACGATTATCGCCCACGGCGGGTGGCCTGACGATGGCGAAAATGTGGTGGGGCGGCCTGGTGCCGCTGCTGCTCGGCCGAGAGCTACGGCGCGGGCCGGAAGGGTCGCTGCGCGACCTGGTCCGAGCGGCTGAGAGAATGTTCCCATGACGCGCGCCGCCGAGGAGCTCAACCGACGGATGCTGCGCGCGAGGGACGCGATCGATCGGGCCTACTCACACCCGCTTGACATCCCTGCGCTCGCCCAGACGGCCAATGTGTCCGAGGCGCACTTCATCCGCACCTTCCGCGCCACGTTCGGCGAAACGCCGCATCGGTACCTGCAGCGCCGGCGGGTCGAGCGCGCGATGTACAAGCTGACCGAGACCGAGCGCAGCGTCACGGACATCTGCATGGAGGTGGGGTTCGCGAGCCTGGGCACCTTCAGCCGCACGTTCCGTGAGATCGTGGGGGACACCCCATCCGGCTACCGGCAGCACACCGAGGTCAAGTGGGCTCCAACCTGCTTCACGATGGCTTGGACCAGACCCAGCAGTTTTGGAGAAGCGACCCCAAAGCACGGTCGATAGCATCGATCTCATCCCAACCACCCACCAATCAGGAGGATCGCGATGCTCAACTCGATCAACATCTCGCACATCTTCGTCAGCGACCAGGACAAGGCCCTCGAGTTCTACGTCGGCAAGCTGGGCCTCGAGGTCAGCAGCGACTTTGACTTCGGACCGATGCGCTGGCTCACGGTGCGGGTGCCCGGCGACACGACCCGAGACATCCTGCTCGAGAAGCCAGGGCCCCCCGCCATGGACGAGGCGACCGCCGCCAGGGTGCGCGAGCTCGTGTCCAAGGGCGCCAGCGGTTTCACGGCCGGCTTCACGACCTCCGACATCCACAAGACTTTCGAGACGCTGAAGGCCAAGGGAGTGGAATTCAACCAGGAGCCCGAGGACCGCGGTTACGGAATCGACATGGGAATCCGCGACCCGTTCGGGAACCACATCCGGATCGTGCAGTTCCACGGGGCGGTCAACACGGTGCCCGAATCGGTGAAGCAGGCGGGCGCGCGCTGATGAAGCTCCGCGCGAAGATCCTGCAAGCCGGCAAGAACGCCTGCGGAATCGAAATCCCGGCCACCGTGGTGGCCGGGCTCGGCTCCAGCCGCCGGCCCGCGGTCAAGGCGACCATCAACGGCTACACGTACCGGAGCAGCATCGGGTCGATGGGCGGCAAGTACATGCTCAGCGTGAGCGAGGACGTTCGCAAGCACACGGGCGTGGCGGGTGGTCAGACAGTCGACCTCACCCTCGAGCTGGACACCGAGGAGCGCCAGGTTGCGCTGCCGGCCGACTTCGCTCAAGCGCTCGAGCGCCACCCGAAGGCGAAGCGATGCTTCGAGGGCCTGTCTTACAGCAGGAAGCTGAGGCTGGTCACGCCGATCGACGTGAAGAATCCCGACACGCGCCGGGAACGGATCCAGACGACGATCGCCGCGCTGGAGGACGGCCGGGCCTAGTCAGACCGGGTCGTCGCGACGGTAAAGGCTAGGCCCGGTTCCGGCGCGAGATCCAGAAGCCGAGGCCGGCGACGATCACGATCAGAAGCACCACGCCGGCAATGATCTTGTTGGGGGTGATCGCGGTCGAGATCAGAAGCGTGTCCATCGGAACCAACATAGCTCACCGGGGCGGCTCGGGTCGGATGGCCTCCCGATCCGGCCGGCCGGTTCGAATCGTCCGACAATAGAGCCCGTGCCCTCCACGCTTGCGTCGGATGACGCGTTCGCCGAGGTCAAGGCCAAGGTCGACCTGGTCAAGATCGTCCAGGAATATGTGCGGCTCACCAAGAAGAACCGCGATTTCGTCGGCCTGTGCCCCTTCCACCAGGAGGACACGCCAAGCTTCACGGTCCACCCCGACAAGCAGTCCTGGTACTGCTTCGGGTGCCAGCGGCACGGCGACGTCTTCACCTTCGTCGAGCTGATCGAGAAGACCGACAAGCGCGGGAGCCTCCAGGTGCTGGCCGAGCGCGCCGGCGTCGAGCTCAAGAAGCTCAGCCCGGAGCAGAAGGAGCGCTCGGACCAGCGCAAGCGCGTCCTGCTCGTGCTGAAGCTGGCGGCGCAGTACTACGAGTACGTGCTGTGGTCCATGCCCGCGGGTGAGCCGGGGCGCAAGCTGCTGGAGTCGCGCAGGGTCACCGAGGAGACCGCACGCAGGTTCCAGCTCGGCTACGCACCGGCCGG
Organism: Candidatus Dormiibacterota bacterium; assembly: GCA_036491815.1. Classification (GTDB taxonomy): domain Bacteria; phylum Chloroflexota; class Dormibacteria; order Dormibacterales; family Dormibacteraceae; genus DASXBE01. Next base: position 4,523 of record DASXBE010000045.1, read on the forward strand.
CCGCGGGTTCGCCGAGTACCTGCGGGCCAAGAAGCGCAGCCTCACCGACGCGCAGGAGGCGGGGTTGATGCGGCGCGACGGCGCCGACTTCTTCGCTGAGCGACTGGTCATACCAATCCGCGACGAGCGCAGCCAGCCGCTCGCTTTCACGGCCCGCACGGTGCGGTCGGACGAAGCGCGCAAGTACATCAACTCACCTGAGACTCCCGCGTACATAAAAGGACGCGTGATCTTCGGCCTGGACCTGGCGCGCGACGAGATCACCCGCCGGGGCCATGCCGTGCTGATGGAGGGACAGTTCGACGTCATCACCGCCCACCAGTTCGGAGTGACCAACGCGGTGGCGAGCTCGGGCACTGCGCTGACGGATGACCAGGTGCGCCTGCTCAAGCGCTTCACGGACGAGGCGCTGCTTGTGTTCGACGCGGACCGCGCCGGGCGGGCGGCGGCCTTCAAGGCGATCGAGCTCGCCGCGGCGCACCAGATGCGCATGCGGGTGGCCACAGTCCCGCCGCCGGCCAAAGACCCCGACGAGTTCCTGAGGGCGGCCGGCCATGAGGCCCCTGAGCGCTGGGAGAAGCTGGTCGCGGACGCCCCCTCCGGCTGGGAGTTCTGGATCCGGGACTCGCTGGCGGGCCTGAACACCGCCAACCCGAACCACCTCGAGCTGGCGGCCTCGAGAGCTCGCGAGGTGCTGGAGAAGATCCCGGACGCCGCGGTGCGGGAGAGCTATCGAGAGCGTGCCGCGGGCTGGATCGGGGTGCAGCCGCACCTCCTCACCGCCCGGCCCGCGAACCAGGCGCGTGGCGGAAACGGCAAGGTCCCCGGTAGGATCGAGGCGGGCCCCGGTTTGGGCGCCCGCACCGGAGGGAACAAACCGACTGCCGGCAGGTACCTGCTGCAGTTGCTCGCGGTCCGCCCGGTGGCCTTTGAGCTCGTGCGAACCAAGCTCACCGCGGGTGAGCTGGACGAAAAGGACCGAGAGATCTACGTTCGGATGTTGGAGACCTACGAGCGCGGCGGACCCGCCGGGCTCGAAGCAGAGCTGGCGGAATATCCACCCGAGGAGCAGGACCTGATCAGAAGGGCATGGGCGGCGCCCCCGCCGAGCGTGGACGACGAGGTGGCGGTCGAGCTGGCGGAGAGAATCCGGCTGGATCACATGAAGGCTCGGCACAGTGGGATAATCCGCGAGCTATCCGAGGCCGAGAGGGGCCGGGACTCGGAGAGGGTGGCGCGGCTGGAAGCTGAAGCCAGGGAGCTCGCCCGCGCCATCGCCGATTTGGAAAGGAGAAGCTGAGATCGCGCGCGTAATCAAAGCAGCCGCCGCGCCGAAGCCTGGAAAGGCCGGCAAGGCGCTGGAGAAGCCGGAGCCGAAGTTCGAAGACGAGCTGATGGCCGTCGCCGAGCAGCTCATCGTCAAGGGCAAGGAGCAGGGCTACCTGACCCCGGACGACATCCTCCAGGGCTTCCCGGAGATCGACGCCGAGCCCGACCAGATCTTCCGCATCTTCGCGGCCTTCAAAGAGATCGGGATCGAGGTCACCGACGGCGAGAAGGACTTCGAAGAGGTCGAGCAGATCGACGACGAGATGCTGCTGGACATCGAGATGATGGACTCCGTCTCGCTCGACGACCCCGTCCGGATGTACCTGAAGGAGATCGGACGCGTCAGCCTGCTGACCGCGAACGACGAGGTCGAGCTGGCGCAGGCCATCGAGGCCAAGCCGCTGCACGACGCGATGAAGGCGATCAACGTCACCGAGGAGGCGGAGGGCCGCCAGCGCTCGGTCGACGAGATGCTGCCCGAGATCGTCGAGCGCCTCGCCACCGTGAAGCGGAAGGGCCAGCAGGCGCACATCGCGCAGGAGCTGCTGGGGCTCGCCGACCTGACGAAGCTGCAGAATCTGCTCGATGCCGCCTCCGCCGAGCGGCGGCGCCTGGCCTCCAACGGGGTCGCGCGCCCGCGCGTCCGCGCCGAGGCGCTCGAGTCATACCGGATCGCGCGCTACCGGCTCACCGAGCGCTACGAGCGCGCCTACGAGGCCAAGCAGCGCCTGACGGAGGCCAACCTCCGGCTGGTGGTGTCGATCGCCAAGAAGTACATCGGTCGCGGAATGTCGTTCCTGGATCTGATCCAGGAAGGCAACATGGGCCTGATCCGCGCGGTCGAGAAGTTCGACTACCACAAGGGTTACAAGTTCTCGACGTATGCGACCTGGTGGATCCGCCAGGCCATCACCCGCGCCATCGCCGACCAGGCCCGCACCATCCGCATCCCGGTGCACATGGTCGAGACGATCAACAAGCTCGTGCGCGTTTCGCGCCGGCTGCTCCAGGAGCTGGGCCGCGAGCCCAGCGACGAGGAGATCGGCGAGGAGATGGGCATCACG
>DASXBE010000046.1:0-5310 GCA_036491815.1 Candidatus Dormiibacterota bacterium
TCGCCGCTAGGAACTCATCTCTCTTGCGAGAAATAAGCCCTCGCTCGACTTGCATGTGTTATGCGCACCGCCAGCGTTAACCCTGAGCCAGGATCAAACTCTCCGTCCAAAACGGAGGACCCAAGGCCTTCGCCCTGAGTCGTCAAGACTCTCAGAGTCTTTCCCACTCTTCAGTTGTCAAAGTGCTGGCCCCTCCGCCGGCGTTTGCTTGGCGCCCTTTTGGGCGCACGAAACCTGTTCGGGGGAGGAACCTGCGAATTCTACCTGCCGGCGGGCTCTGATTGCAAGGCCGTTCATCCGGCCCTGGCGACACGGCTCCTAGAAGGCTCTCCGTCCCGACATCGCCCGGGCCAGCGTGAGCTCGTCCGCGTATTCGAGGTCGCCCCCTACGGGCAGGCCGTGGGCGGGCCGGGTCACGTTTGTCCCGAGGGAAAGCAGCGCCCTCTGGAGGTAGAGGGCGGTGGCCTCTCCCTCGATGTCGGCATCCGTCGCGACGATCACCTCGGCCACGCCCTCCTGCCGGACCCGCTCCAGCAGCTGGGGCACGTGGATCTGCTCCGGGCCGATGCCGTCGATCGGCGAGATGACGCCGTGCAGCACGAAATACAGGCCGGCGAATTCAGAGGTCCGTTCGATCGCCAGCACGTCGAGGGCGGACTCCACCACACAGAGCACAGTTGCGTCGCGGCGCGGTGACATGCAGATCGCGCACAGGCCGCCCTCGGCGATGTTGTAGCAGCGCTCGCAGTAACCGATTCGAGCCTTCACGTCTTCGATCGCTTGAGCCAGCGAATCCGCCCGCTGGCGGTCGACGCGCAGCACGTGGAAGGCAAGCCGCTGCGCCGTCTTCGGACCGATGCCGGGGAGCCGCGACAGCTCCTGGATGAGCCGCTCCAGCGGCTCCGGCAGCTGCGGCATCTCCCGGCCCTAGATCAAACCAGGCGGCAGACCGAGGCCGGCCGTCACCGCCTGCATCTTGTCGGCCGCCATCTGCTTGGACTTTTCCATCGCCTCGTTGACCGCCGCCACGACCAGGTCCTGGAGCATCTCGGTGTCGGAGGCCGCGGCCGGGTCGATGACGACCGACACGATCTTCTGCGCCCCGGTCGCGACCACGGTGACGGCCCCTCCGCCCGCGCTCGCCTGGACCGTCTCGGTCTCCAGCTCCTTTTGGACTTTCGACATCCGGTCCTGCATCTGCTGGACCTGGCGGAGCATCTTGAACTGGTCCTTCACTCGGACACCTCCTTGACTCGAGTCACGCGGCCGTCAAACCTGCGCACCACCTCTCGCACGAAAGGATCGTCCTCGGGGCTCGCCGGCCGCGGCGCCCCCGCTTTGGCCGGCTCCGTCTCGCGCAGCCTGTATTCGACAGTGATGCCGTCGCCGAGCCAGCCGCGCACATGCGGCATCAGGTGCATCGACTGCTCCTGGGCCTTTTTGTGATGAAAGCCGTATTTGAACCACAGGATCAAAGTCGCGCCGTCCACCTCCGGCTGCGCGTCGAGGTAGACCGCGCGCACCGTCCGGTTGAGCTTCTCGAGCACGTCTGACCAGCCGGCGAGCGGGAGCGGGGCGATCGGAGCGGGCATGGGTGCCGGTGCCGGAGCCGCCGGTGCGACCGGGACCGGGGTGGCCGAAGCAGGCACCGGGTCGGGCCTGGCCGGGCGGGGCGCGACGGGCACTTCCGCCACGCGGTCGGCGCGGGGCTGGACCGTTGGCTGCCTCGCCGTCGCGGCTTCCGCTCGAGCCGCGTGCGACTCGGTGCCGAGCTCGACCGCCAGGCGGGCGAGCGTGGCCTCCACCAGGAAGCGCGGCTCGGCGTGGCGCCGCACCTCGCCGTCCAGGTGCAGCAGCGCCTCGAGCACGCTGGAGAGCCGCCGCGCGGTCGGGTGGTCGCGCTCCGTCAGCGCGGTCAGGAGCCTGTCCCGACAACCTTCCATCAGGCCTCGCACGACCTGGCGGAGCTCCCCGCCCGCCGCATAGATGCGATCCAGCTCAGCGAGAGCCTCCGCCGCCCGGCCCACCAGCACGTCGTCGAGCAGGCCATCGAGCAGCCTTGGGTCGGCGATGCCGAGGAGCGATCGAGCCGACTCGAGCGTGATCGGTCCTGAGGCCAGCGGTACCAGCTGGTCGAGCAGGCCCACGGCGTCGCGCATCGACCCCTGCGCCGTGCGCGCGATCAGCTGCATCGCGTCGGCGTCCACCTGTACGCCCTCCGCCTTCGCGATATGCGCGAGCCGGGCCGCGATCTGCTCTTCGCCGTGCCGCCGGAAGACAAAGTGCTGGCACCGCCCGATCACGGTGAGCGGCATCTTCTGCGCGTCCGTCGTGCACATCACGAAGACCGCGTGCGGCGGAGGCTCCTCGAGCGTTTTGAGCAACGCGTTGAACGCATCGCCGGTCAGGCCGTGCGACTCGTCGATGATGTAGATCTTGTACGGCCCGCGCGCGGGCGCGAGGTTCACCTTCTCGCGCAGGTCGCGCACGTCGTCGATGCCGCGGTTCGATGCCGCGTCGATCTCGATCAGGTCGAGCGCCGACCCCGCCGTCATCTCGAGGCAGGACTCGCACCGGTTGCACGGCTCCGCCGAGTCCCGCTTTCGGCCCGAGCAGTTGAGCGCTTTCGCGAGGAGGCGCGCCGCGGACGTCTTACCTGTCCCGCGACTCCCGCTGAAGAGGTAGGCGTGGGCGACTCGGCCCGAGATGATCGCGCCCTGCAGGGCCCGTGAAGCGGCCTCCTGCCCAACCAGGTCCGCGAACGTCTGTGAGCGGTACTTGCGATAGAGACTCTGGTATTCAGGCATCAACAATTCAAAATGGCCGCGCACCCCCGCCTCGATCGAGGACCCCCATCCCGCACCGTGACTCACGGCTCAGACCAGGATGGCTGCGGCACCCCTGGGAGCTCTCCTTACCGCTGCTTCCTTCCGGACCTGACGGGGTTCGGAGACCCAGGCTGCGCAGGTCCCGACCTTTCAACGCCGCTTGCCCCGGCCGGGCGTGAGAACCCTGACCTCAGCGAGGGAATTCGGTCCGGCTAAGGCGGATTGCCGGTTCAGGGTACCGCCAGCACCCCACTTAGCGCGACCGCTGACCATCTTACCCGGGCCCAGGCGCGGCGACCGGCCGGCGCGACACCCATGCGAGGTGAATGTAGGTCGCCACCGTGGCAACTGGAATCACCACCTCGGCAGCGGCCACGAGGCCGCTCGAGTCCTGGTTCAGCCCGCGGAAGAGGCAGATGCCGCCGATGAGGATCAGGACCAGGCTCGTCGAGACCTGCCCGGTCAAGGTGTGGCGCAGCTCGGGCCGGCGGTGCAGCGCGATCAGGACCAGTCCCCCGACCGCGGGGAGCAAGTACCGCGCGATCACGACCACCCCCAGCCACGCTGGGATGGCGCCGCCCAGCGCCAGGCCGGTGACGATGGCTCCCATCAGGATGCCGTCGACCACGGGGTCAAGGCCTCCGCCCAGCGTGGTCGGTCGCTCGAACCGGCGCGCCACGGTGCCATCGACCAGGTCGCTGAGACCCGCCACCGCCACGACGAGGGCGAGTGCGGCAAAGCTGCCGGCTAGGGAGTAGGCCAGCGCTGGGCCGGCGAGATAGGCCCGGGCCAGGGAGACCTGGTTGGCCTCCCCCGGGACGAAGCAGCCCGCCGCGGCGACCGCGACCGACCACAGCACGATCGGCCACGCCGCGCCGCCCGGCCGCGCCAGCCAGACGAACAGCAGGCTGAGCCCCAGGTACACGCCGCCGGCGGCGATCCCCAGGCGATTGAGGCGCACGTGGAAAGCCTAGTGGGGGGAGGGCGTCGTCCTCGGGGCCGCGCTCGGCGTCGCGGCCGGCGAGGGGCTTGGCTCGGGTGGCTGGTACGGCGGCGCTCCCGGCGGAGGGTTTGCACCGCAGGGGTACTGCGGCTCCCCCGCTCCTTTCAGGAAGACCTCCTTGTAGCCGCCGGTCGAGACGTTGCCCCCGTCATAGGCGCACACCTGGTGAGTCACCACGCCCGGCGGTTGGACCCACATGGCGGGCCACGGGTGCTTGGCGTAGTACTCCTCGAGGAAGGGTTTCCACACCGAGATGCCGACGTTCTCGCCAAAGAGCACCGAGGTCGGGCACTGCCATCCCGAGGGCGGGAAGTTGGTCGCCAGGCGCGCGTAGCCGGAGTTGCATGTCGCCCCGGCGTCGATATGCATGAGAGAGGCCGCCACGGCGAGGTTCGGGGTGTAGCCGATGAAGATCGAGCCCGTGTAAGCCTCGGTCGTGCCGGACTTGCCCGCCACCGGTCGGCTGCCGAGACCGCCGAGGTAGAGCTTCACCGGGCCGCGCAGCAGGTCGGTCATCACATAGCCGAGGGCGGGGCTGATCACCTGCACCCGGCCCGCCGCCGGATCGAATGCCTCGAGCACCTTGCCGCTCGCGTCGGTCACGCGCAGCACCGGGTGCGCCGTGATCCGGTAGCCGCCGTTGTCGAAGGCCGAATAGGCTGCGAGGTGCTCGACCATCGACATCGGGTCGGGCCCGAGGGTGGTCGCCGCTCCGGCCGGGTCGGAGATCTTGGCCGTCACGCCGAGGTTCCTCAGGAGCGTGACCACCCGGTCGCCTCCCTCCTGGGCGTAGGTCCACAGGGCGGGCAGGTTGCGGGATTGTGCGAGCGCGGTGCGCAGGCTGATGTAACCCTCGTGCTTTCCATCCCAGTCGCTGAAGGCGGTGCCCCCCATGACGCCGTGCTCGTCGTCGAGCAACGAGGCCGGAGTCACCAATCCGGCCTGCAGGGCTGCGGCGTAGGTGTAGACCTTGAACGACGACCCCACCCCGCGCCACCCGAGGGGATCGACTCCGGTGAGGTTGACCTGGCCGCGGATCGCCGGGTTGTTGTAGTTGTAGCTGCCGACCATCGCCAGGATCTCCCCGTCATCGGGGTTCATCACGAGCATGGCGCCGGTGTTGACGCCGCGCTTCGCGTACGCGTTGACGCCGGCCTTGACCCATTTGTCTGCCGTCGCCTGGGTCGAGAGGTCCAGCGTCGTGGTGATCCGCAGCCCACCTTCGTAAAGGGCCTGCTCGCCGTACCTCTGCGTGATGTACTGCTCGACGTAGTCCACGAAATGGGCCGTGAGAGCGCTGTGCTGCGCCGGCAACGCGTTGTGCATGGCGATCATCTTCGTGAGGAGGTCGCCGCTGTAGATGGTCGAGGCCTGCGCACGCGAGAGGTCACCCACCGAGACCAGCCCGTCGAGCACCTCGCCCCAGCGCAGCCGCGTGGCCTCGAGCTGGTCGGGGGTTCCGAACGGGTCGTAGTCGGC
>DASXBE010000047.1:0-18349 GCA_036491815.1 Candidatus Dormiibacterota bacterium
CCTGCTGGAGAAGGAGCTCCACCGCATGCACCGCGTGAACCTGGCCGACCTGTCCGACGACAAGCTCTTGGAGATCGCCGCGCTGCATAGGTTTGGGGCGATTGACGACTTTCTCGCCGCCATCGGCTACGGCGACCTCTCACCCCACGCCGTGGTGATGCGCATGTCGCTCAACCTCGACACGCCTGATGGCGAGCTGCGCGCGATCCCGCTGATCCCCAACGTCCAGCCCACACCGCGCGTCCTGGTGCACGGCGAGAAGGGTGTCCTGACGAAGATCGCGCCGTGCTGCCAACCCGTACCCGGCGACGCGATCGTCGGCTACACCACGCGCGGACGGGGAGTGACGGTTCACCGTGCCGACTGCATCAATGCGGTCAACGCGCAGGACGTCGCGCGCGTCGTGCCGGTCGATTGGGACTCCAAAGCGACGCACCTGTACCCCGTCGCCATCAAAGTCGAAGCGTGGGACCGGCAGGGACTCCTCCGAGACATCGCCACCGTGGTCGCGGAGAACAGGGTCAACATGTCAGCCCTCGAGGTGCACGTTTACGACGACAAGAGCGCGGTGGTGTCGGCCACGGTGGAGATCGACTCGCTGGCGCAGCTGTCGCGCTTGATGGAGAAGCTCGAGGGGGTCAAGGACGTGCACACGGTCGCGCGCGAAGCGTCATGAAAGGCGCGGGGGGATCAGGATCCCTAAAGGCGCGGGGGGATCAGGATCCCCCCGCGGGACCCCCTGAGTGACACATTGCTTGGCGGCGCTTGGATGTGGGCATTGGTGTCGGCCGGAGTGAATCCGGCCTATGTCTCCACTCGCAGCATTGTTATTTGAATCCTGCTTCGGTCACGATTCAGTGAGCGATGACGTTGCGTGTCGAGGTTACGGCTGATCGGCGTTTCGGGACGAACTCCTACCTCGTCGAGGACGAGACCACGCACGACGCCGTGGTGATCGACGCCAACCTGGAGCCGGACCTGGTGGTCGAACTCGCGAAGCGGCGGGGCGTGAAGGTGAGGGCGATCGTGCTCACGCACACCGACCTCGACCACATCGCGGGCCTTCACGAGCTGGTCGCGGCGTTCGGGCCGGTCCCGGTCGCTGTCCACGACGCCGAGCGCCATGTCGTCGCCGAGGGGAAACCGCTGCGGAAGGAGTTCGGGCCGATCGGGACGCGGATCGACAACGTGGAGTCGCTCGCCGAGGGGGTCCCGTACCGCGCCGGTTCGCTCGAGCTGGAGGTCATTCACACGCCGGGGCACAGTCCGGGTGGGGTGAGCCTGAAGCTCGACGGATACCTGTTCACAGGGGATGCCCTCTTCGCGGGCTCGGTCGGCCGTTCGGACTTCGCCAACTCGGACGGCGCAGCGCTGCTGCGAGGCATCCGCGACAAGCTCCTGACCGAAGCCGACGACATGATCGTCTACAGCGGACACGGCCCGGCGACCACGATCGGCCGGGAACGCAAAACCAACCCATTCATAACGTAGAGATAGGCGCGGCTAGCAGGCCGGATTCACTCCGGCCGGCTCCAGGGGTTGACTAACCAAGCCGCACCCAATCGTGGCATGGCACAGGCGGGGGTCCCGCGGGGGAGGACGCAGTCCTTCCCCGCGCCTTCTAATGGCGCGGGGGGATCAGGATCCCCCCACGGTACCCCCCTGAGTGACATGTTGTCTGGCAGCGGTCTGGTTTGTGCACGTTGGGGTACGGCCGGAGTAAATCCGGCCTTCAGCTCCGCCATTGCGCCTTTTAATGGTTAATCGTCAGGACGACGATCAGGGCGGGGCCGAGGAGGATCAGCCACAGCGTCGGGAAGACGCAGCCGACGGTCGGCAGCAGGATCTTCAGTGACGCACGGGCCGCCTCGGTCCGGATCTGGAGCCGGCGCTTGACCCGCATCTGTGCCGAGTGCGCGGCGATGGTACGTGCGATGGGGACCCCGGTGCGTTCGGCGTGGAGGATGCCGCGCACGAGCGATGTGAAGTCCTCGATGCCGGTCGCCTCCGCCATCTCCTCGAGGGCGTCGGCGCGGGACCGGCCAAGCTCGATCTCGCGCAGCGCTCGCGCGACGAGCAGGGTGAGCGAACCTTCCTGGTGGCGGACCAGCTGTTCGAGGGCGCGGTCGAGGCCCAGCCCCGCCTCCATGCTGATCGCGACCACGTCGAGCGCGTTGGGCAGCGCCGCCTCGAGCTCCGCCCGGCGCTGCCTGGCCAGCTGGTCCAGCCACACCACCGGCAGGTAGAACCCGGCGGCCACGCCGATGAGCAGCGAGATACCGATCGCCACCGGGGTTCCCAAAAGGACGCCGAACGCCACCCCGAGCGCGCCAAGGCCGGCGGCGGCCGCGATTCGGAGCGCCTGGACGCCGGCCGGGTCGAGCCCGAAAGGATTGCCGACGAAGTCGAGCTGGCGATGGAAGTTCTCCGCCTGCGCCGCCGGGGTGAGGCGCTCGAGCTGGCGTGTCAGCCACCGCCGCATCGGCGCGGACAGCCGTTCGCCGAGGGGCCTCTCGAGCTCGAGGGCGACCGCGTTCTGGCCCAGGCCGATCTCCTGGCGGGCCAGCCGCTCCCGCGCCAGCATCGCCGCGTCGCCGGCGCGGGCGGCCACGATGCCGACCGCCAGGATGTACACGCCGGCGGCGGCGAGCACGCCGAGCAGCAGGGGAATTGGGTTCATGCGATCCTCGTCAACCTCCGGATGGCGAAGTTGCCGATCAGGAGGAGGATTGCCGCGAGAACCAGGATCGCCCAGCCCAGCGGGCTCGTGAACATCGGCCGGAAGTAGCTGGGGACGAGGAAATAGAGGCCGAGGGCCGCGGCGATCGGCAGCAGCGTGATGATCAGCGCCGAGGCGCGCGACTGAGCGGTCGAGGCCAGGATCTCGGCTCGGGTCTCGGCCCGCTGCTTCATCGTGTCGGAGAGCGTGATGAGGATCGCGGGCAGGTCGCCACCGACCGAATGCTGGATCGTGATGACCATCACCACCAGGCGCAGGTCGGCGCTGCCGATCCGCTTCACCATGTTCGTGAGCGCGCTCTCGATCGAGGCTCCGAGCTCGATCTCACGACGGGCCAGGCCGAACTCGTCAGACATTGGGGGGCCGGCGTTGTCGGTCACAGCGCTCAGGGCCTGCGTGACGGACTGGCCGGCCTTCATCGAGTTTGCGATCAGCTCCATCGAGCGGGGAAGGCCTGCTTCGAACTGCCGGAGCCGGTGGCCGCGCCGGTTGCGAAGGTAGAGCGTGGGGAGGATGTAGCCGATCGCGGCGAGCACGATCACGGGCACGCTGATGCCGAACCGGACCAGGCCGATCAGCGCGAACAAGACCGCGACGCCCGCCTGGAGGATCCGGAACTCGTAAGGCCTGAGGTCCAGGTCAGCGCTGGCCAGGTCTCGCGCCAGCCCTCCCGCCTTGTCATTGGCGGCGATCCAGACCGGCGAGCCGGTCGGCTCGAACCGCCTCCGAAGCTGCTCGCGGACGTCGGCGAGCGTGCGAAAGGTGACCCGGGTCTCCAGGCCTGATTCAGCGGTGGCTGCGGCGGCGCGCTGCGGGCTCACGAGGCCGTACACGACCAGCCCGACGCCGATCGCCGCCGCCGCCGCAACCAGGAAGATTGCTGTGGCCAACCTCAGGACCTCAGGTCTTGGTGAATGTCCACCGGGCGTCTACCTGTTTGGGTCCGACCCCTGTCGCCGAGGTCAGGCTCGGGCAGGCGGGATCGCGTTGCTGAGGCGATGCGGCATAGTCCGTGTAGGACTCGAGCTCGTACTTGAGCGTCGCGTTGGTCAGGAGCCAGAACATGAACTCCGAATCGCAGCTGTTCATGAGCACCGTCAGGCTGCTCGTGACCGAGTTGGGCGTGGTCTGGGTGTTGGCCGGTCCAACCCTGATCACGTCGAGGTCGCGGAAGACCGTACGCACCACCGGGACGCCGGGGTTCTGCCCGAAGACCGAGGTGCTGACGGTCGCGAGGACGGTGATCCGGTCACCGGACTGGACATAGCCGCCGACGCCCACCTGCTCGCTCGTGGGCACGGTGACCGCGACATAGCCCGAGGGGATCGGCAGGAAAGCGGTGTCGCTGCTGCTCAGGAGGTCCCCGGAGGGCGCGACCAGGTTCGCCGTGACAGGGGCGTTGGCGGGTATGTCGACCCGCGCGCCCTTGCCGGCGACGTCTTTGATGGCCGTGAACGACTGCGGCAGCGCGGGGCTGTAGCTGAGCAGCATGAGGTCGGAGGCTTGGATCACGGTGCGCGCCTTGATGTCGTGGCTCGCCACCACCACCTTGTTGCCCCCCGCGGTTCCCTGCAGCGACGGCAGGCTGGCCAGCACAGCCGCGGTACCAAATGCCAGAACGGCGAGGATGGCCCCGACGACTATGTAGAGGCGACCACGCCGTGGCCGACCGACTTCTCCGCGACCTATCGACATCTAGTTAGTGCGCAAGGATGGCAGGATGCGCGCGATCTCGCCACTCATTCGACGAGAACGGCCTCGACCAGGGCCGTGCCAATGCCGTAATCGGACCCGACCGCGATCCCGGTGCCGGCTGCGGCGGAGATCGAGAGCGTGCCGCAGGAGAGGCTTCCCGCGATCGTCGAGGTGCCGTTCACGCTGTCGGTGCAGGCCCCGGGCCAGTAGATCGAGCCCAAAAGCCAATGCTTGACCGCAGCCCCGGCGATGGCGATCTGGCCGGTGTTGGCGGCCGGTGCCCAGATGAGCAGGTTCGAGCAGCCGCGATCCCCGGCTGTGCACCAGGCCGAGCCGGGGCAGCTGGCTACGTCCCCGGGCGGAGCCGACGAGCACGGCGCGGCGAACCAGGTCAGGTTGTTCGGCGAGTCCGCCCCCGCGTTGGGCGGGCACGCCGAGATGGAGCAGGGGGTGGAACCAAGCTCGCACGAGGCACCCGCGCAGGCGGCGCCCCCGCCGGCCGCGCAGGTTCCCGACGAGAACCCCGCCTGGTTGACGAACTCCAGCGTGACATCTCGGCCGAGCAACTGGGAGCCGTTGAGGCAGATCCCACCACCGCCCGCGAAGCCGGAGCCGTTGAAGTAGTAGAAGCCAGGGTCGAGCACAGCGCCCGAGGCGCCTGGGGCGGCCGCAGGCTTGAACGCCGCGATGGTCAGCGCCCAGGGGGTCGCCGGCGCGCCGGTCACGGTCTCGCTGGCGACCGCGGCGCCCAGGTCGAGCCTGTACTCGGAGGCGAATCCGTTCGCGGTGTCCGGGGGCATCAGGCTCGTCCAGCCCGCGCCCGGGGCGTAGGTCTGGCCCCCAACGCCCTTGCCGAACCCGTTGGCGGTGATCACGAGGTCGCCCGCCTGCGCGGTCGCGGCGGCGGTCGACACAGTCTCGGAGGGCGACGCGACGTCGGTGTCGGTGCCGCTCTGGTCGAGCGCCGCCACAGTGGCGACGCCGCTCCACTCGGTCAGCTGGGCCACCACGTTGATGTTGGCGGGGTTGACCGTGAAGGTCGCGCTGCTGATCCCGCCCGGGTTGTTGGGGTAGTACCAGATCTCGCTCCGACCACCCCCCGCCTGGCTGACCTGCGGACCCGCGACCCAGTTCGCCGGAGCTGTGAACTTGGTGGGCGTGTCCAGGGAGTTGATCGTGGCCACCAGCAGGGTGCCCGCGATGCTGGCTCCCGGCAATGTCGGGGTTATGAAGTGGGTGGTGACCGGGGTCTCAGTGCCTACCTGGCGGTTGCTGATTCCCCCCAGGCCGCCCTTCATGCTCGCCAGGTCGAGGTATCCGTAGCAGCTGGGTTTGAAGTGGTAATAGCCGGCGGCGTCCTTGGCCGGCGCGGTGGTGCCGACCTCGGCCGTGCCAACCGTCGTACCCGCGACCACCAGGTTCGGATAGACGGTGCCCGCGGCGCACGCGGCGCCGCCTGGGAGGGTTGCAACTGCGCTCGGGTCGGTGTTGGGATCGGGCGGCCGGGCGTTCGCCACCGGGGAAACTGGTTGAGGCGCCACACCGGCCGCGCATGGGTTCGGATTGACAGCGGCACCAGCGACCGACAGGAACGAGGTCGTGGCGCCCGCGCAGGCGGGTGTCGCGTGGCCGCTCAGCTCGTAGCCGTCGGCGCAGATCGCGCTCGAGGAGCCGCTGTTCGCGAGCGCGACGCACGTCCCCGGCGCGGTCCAGGTCTGCCCGTCCGCGTACACGCTGACGTTGCCGAGGTCGGAGTACGTGCCCGAGGCAGCGTCAAACCGCTGGTGTGCGTAGACCGCGCAGGTCCCTCCGCGCGTGATGAGGTTCTGAGCGTTGACGCTGCCGGCGACGTTCACCTGTCCTGCGGTGCACGAGAGGGTGGTCGCGGAGATGGCCGGCACCGACGCCGACAGCTGCTGCGCCACCGCCCGGCGCGCGACCGTGGTCGTGGTGTTGCCGAGCTCGCCGCCGAACGAGAGGGGCAGCGAAACCGACAGGATGACCTCGACCTGCTGCTGGTGTGCCCGATAGGGATAGTGGATCGTCTCCGTGAGGCCGCCCGCGAATGTGTCCGTACCGGTGTATGGGGTCGCGCATGTACCGGCCGCGACGGCCAGAGCGCCCGTCCGGGTGCGCTGCGTCGCGACGAAGTTGTCCGCCTCGGTGATCACGGCGCTCGCGCTGGCCGCCGTGCAGCCGGTGCCGATCTTGAGCGCCGCGTCGAGCGCCGCCTCGTCCGCGACCTGCTGGATCTGGTTGCGCTGCGACTCGACGGAGCCCGCGAGCAGCACCAGGGCGGCTGAGCCGATGAGGGCGAGCATGGCGAAGACCACGAGCACCATGGCCTGGCCGGACTGTGGCCGGCGGTCCTCCATCAGAACTCCAGCCGGTCGACTGTCTGGGCGTCGAATACGATGGCCTGCGGTATGCCGAGGAACTTCGCCATCACTGGCTGCCACTTGAGCTTCAGGTCGACGACCACGCGCTGATTTCCGGACGTGCGCACGGCCGATCCGTTGACCGCGGCGCACGTGGGACAGCTCCACCGCGGGCTCGGATTGGCCCCGTTCGAGTCGATCTCATAAATGAAGACGTAGACGGTGTTGGCGGCCGCCCCCGCGGTGAGGGTGATCGTCCCCGGCTGTGTGGGGTCGGCGTTCGCCACGTATGTCCCGTAGGGCGGTGGCGAGGAGATCGCCGTCGAGTCCTGGTAGATCACTGAAGCCCCGATCGGGTCGAGCGCGTGCGCCGCGCTGACCAGCGAGCTCAGGCCGCACGGCGCGGCGAGGGCCGTGCAGTCCGGAGGGAGGCTGTTCGATCCGCTGTAGTACGCAAGCGTGGCCTGCCGGGCGGTGTCGCGCGAGGCGCCCTGCAGCATGGTGTACATCAGCAACCCCCGCCCCATATCGACAGTGGCGCCGATCAGCAGGAGGATCACCGGCGCGATCAGCGCGAACTCGACCAGGGCCTGGCCGCGGCCAGGGCCGCGCCTCACCACGAGGTCGTGGCGCGGCTCGTGCCAGAGATCGTGATCCCGCCGCCCAACAGGTTCAGGTCACTGAAGCCGTAGTAGACCGAGACGTCGACCTCGGAGTGATAGAGCGGCGTCGCGGACCCGCTGCAGTTGAGCGTCGTACCGCAATAGATCACGACGACCGCCTGCCCGGGGACCGGCGTCGCGTAGTCGGCCGGGCTCGTGAACGGTGGCGCGTGGTTCGGCTGCGACGGGCAGCTCACATTTGTCGTGATCGCGGCCAGGTCCGCGGTCAGCAGGTTGCACACGGCGGCGACCCCAGGCCCGTTGGTGGTGGCGGTCTTGCCGGCGAGGTAACGCGCGCCATCGCGAGCGGCGTTCGAGGTCGCGACCGAGAACGTGTAGCCGCGGCCCATCTCCACCGTCCCCGCCACGAGCAGGATCAGGATCGGGAGGGTGACCGCAAATTCGACTAGCGACTGGCCGCTGCGTCGCCGACGTCCAGTCAGCCCCTGATCACCCATCGAGCTTCAGGCTGGCCAGGATCACCCTCGCGATGTCACCCGCACCGCGGGAGACCAGCGAGGAGGGATCGCGCTGGAGGACGAGGCCGCCCGCGAGGGTCGCGTCCTCGGGCCGGGAATCGTCGAATCCGACGACGACCGACATCTTGCGGCCGAGGATCGACTCGACCGCCGCCTTGTCGAGCGGGGGGTGGGGCACCCGCTGGTTCAGCACGAGCTCGATGCGGTTGTCGGGCACATTCATGATGTCGCGGAAGATCGCCAGCGCCCGGCGGGCGTCCGTCATCGCGGCGATCTCCGGCGGAACGATCATGACCAGGCACTCGGCGCGCTCGATCACCGCGAGCGCAGCCTCGGCCAAAGAGGTGCCGAGGTCCACGACCACCACCTTCTGCCAGGCCACCACGACGTCGAGCACGCGGCCGGTCAGCTCACCCGTCATGAGGTCGACTTCCTCCGGGCGGAGGGTCCCCGGCAGCACACCCATCCCGGACCGGTGGTTGACGATGTTTCCACGCAGCACGGATTCGAAGTGCTCCGGTGTCGCTTTGGCGGCGCTGGCCATGGAACCGGTGGCGATCAAATCGGCAAAGAGGGCGGCGTGGCCGAAGGGCGCCGAGAGGTCGACCAGGAGGACCTGGTGGGCGAACTTGCGCGCGAGCGCAGCCGCCGTGTTGATGGCCAGAGTCGTGGCGCCGGAGCCGCCCTTCGCTGAGAAAATGGCGACGATCGGCGCGACCGTGCGCGACGCAACCTGGGCTTCGATCGCCTCAGCCGCCGAGATCTCCTGGTCCCACAGGAGCTCGAGCGCCGCCGCGACGTGCTCGACATCCGCTCCAAGTCCCTCGAGCAGTCCGTCGCGGTCGACTGTGAGGAGGACCGCGTCGGTCAGGCCGTAGATGTTGGTTACGTAGCGGTCCTTGCTCCTGGGCGCGGGAAGGATGACCAGGTCTCCGGGGGCGGGCCGGCGCGTGAGCAGAACCTTCCCTGAGGCGTCGGCGATCGACTGCTCGACCTGCCCGGAGGCCAAGAAGACCACGACGTCGCCACCCTGGCCGCTCAGCCGCAGCGTGTCGCGGTTGGTCAGCCCGACGGGCCTCATCCGGCGGGCGAGGGCGCGCAGCACGCCGTCCCCGAGCTCTGCGAACACCGGTGACATCTCGAGGATGCGCACCCGGAGATGCAACGCGGATGGCGTCTGGCCGCCGGTGAATTCACTGCTGGCGTCCACCTGGGTCGGTCTTTCCTCCTGCGCCCGAGCGAGAGTATCAGGAACCTCACGGGCGGTCAAAACGCCGATAATGTACCAACGTCCCCCCAGATCAGCCCCCCGAATCGCAGCAATGGCTCCAGCACGAGGCAAGGCTTCCAGGCGGGAACTCGGCCGGGCGGCCCGCGATCGCGTCTGGCGGGTCGCATTGACAAAGTCCTCAATTCGGTGCTTGCAGGCGAGCCCGGGGCGTCGCTAAACGTCTCGGCGACCGACCTTCTGGCCGAGCCCGTCGCCGTCGCCGCGGTCATCGCCGGGGCGCTCGACCGGTCGGGTTCCAGCCTGA
Organism: Candidatus Dormiibacterota bacterium; assembly: GCA_036491815.1. Lineage (GTDB taxonomy): Bacteria > Chloroflexota > Dormibacteria > Dormibacterales > Dormibacteraceae > DASXBE01. The sequence continues at coordinate 9,490 of DASXBE010000047.1, forward strand.
GGGCGCACTGGCGCCTGCAGGAGGCCTTCAGCCGCTCAGGCGTGAGCTCCGAGCTCTTCAACTCGCTGGCCGCCCCCAACCCGCTCACGCGGGCGGCGGCCGCTCGCCTGTGCGCGGCGCTCAGGCTGACCGAGGCGGTCGACTGGATCGCCGACCTCGTGCGAGACCCGAATCCGAGAGTCCGGGACGCTGCCGTCCGCGGTCTAGGGCAGCTCGGAGGACGGCGGGCCGTCGAGATCCTCGTCCACGGCGACGACCGGATCCCGCTGTACCGGCAGGCGATCGCGCTGTCGCGCGCCGCCGCAGACCTTGACATCGAAGCCCTCATGCGCCAACCGAGGAGCGAGCGGGCGGCCATCGTGACGGTGCTCGCCTGCGGGCTGCGCCGCGACACGCTCCGCGTCGCGCCATTGCTCGGGATCGCGCACGACCGGCGGTGGCCGACGCGGGTGCGGCTTGCCTCGTGCATCGCGCTCGGTGCGATCGGCGACCCGTCCGCGGCCGGAGGTTTGGCAAACCTGGCGGGCACCGCAACTGAGCCGGCGGTCAGGCAGGCCGCTGAACGGGCGGTGCGGCGCCTGAAGCATGCGCCCCAGGCGGCGATTCAGTGAAGCTCTCGGAGCGGTTCGACCGGCGCTACCAGCAGGCGCCCGGTGCGGCGCCGGCGACGGTGGCCGAGCCGCCCACGCAGCAGACCCCGGTGGTGGCGCCGGTGGAGCGAAGGATCGTGCCCCGCGACGGGGCCGCCCCGACCTCGCCAGACGCCCCTTTCGACTCGGTCGGGCGGGGAGGCGAGGTGGGCGGCAGCCTGAGCTCGGCTCTGGCCGCCGCCAAGTCGGAGATCCACGCGCAGCTCCTGAGCCGTCACGCGGCGGCGATCGACATCAACAACCGGGCCGGCATCCGCAGGCTGCTGACGCAGCTGACCGAAGATCATTTCAGGACCAAGCCCGGTGCCGCGCTAGTCACCCCTGCAGACCGGGAGCGCCTAGTCGAGATCCTTTTCGACGAGGTGATCGGGCTCGGCCCGCTGGAGGCGATGCTCCGCGACCCCGACATCACCGAGATCATGGTCAACCGGCCCGAGCAGATCTTCGTCGAGCGCCACGGAAGAATCGAGCTGACCAACCTGACCTTTGGGGACGAGGACAGCCTGCGCCGCGTGATCGACCGCATCGTCTCCACCATCGGCCGCCGCGTCGACGAATCGGAACCGATGTGCGACGCGAGGCTCAAGGACGGTTCGCGCGTCAACGTTGTGATCCCGCCCGTCGCGATCTATGGTCCGTGCCTCACGATCCGCAAGTTCGGCCGCGAGATGCTGACGCCGGAGAAGATAGTGATGAGCGGCGGGTCGAGCGAGGCGATCTTCGAATACCTCGACGCGGCGGTCAAGACCCGGCTCAACGTCATCGTGTCCGGCGGCACGGGCTCAGGCAAGACCACGCTGCTCAACGTGCTATCGGGGTTCATTCCTCCGAGCGAGCGCATCGTGACCTGCGAGGACGCCGCGGAGCTGCGGCTGCGCCAGGTGCACGTGATCAGCCTGGAGTCCAAGCCGGCCAACGTCGAGGGGCGCGGGATGATCTCCATCCGCGACCTCGTGCGCAACTCGTTGCGGATGCGGCCGGACAGGATCATCGTCGGCGAGTGCCGAGGCGGCGAGGCTCTCGACATGCTGCAGGCGATGAACACAGGCCACGACGGATCAATGAGCACGCTGCACGCGAACAATCCGCGCGACGCGATCAACCGGCTCGAGACATTGGTGCTGCTCGCCGGCACCGAGCTTCCGTCCCGCGCCATCCGGAGCCAGATCACCTCCGCAGTCAACGTCGTGGTTCAGACCGAGCGGCTCCGTGGTGGAGCACGCAAGGTCGTCAGCGTCGCCGAGGTGCTGGGCATGGTCGACGGCGAGATCGCCCTCCAGGAGGTCTTCTCCTTCAAGCAGGTCTCGGTCACGCCGGACGGCCGCGCCGTCGGTTACCACTCGGCGACCGGGGTGGGCTCGAGCTTCGACGCACATTTCCGCTCCAACGGCGTGCGGCTGCCCGAGTCGATGTTCACCCCCACGGCCGAGCCCGCTGGCGACCAGCTTTATTGAAGTGATGGATGTCTGAATTTCCCGATCCTGACGAGAAGCAAGGCCCGATCGCGGCGAACGCCGAGCCCGATGGCGCAAAGCGAATCTTCGCTGACCGAGAGCTGCTCGACGACTTCGGCCACCAGCTGCGCACACAGCTCAACGCCGTGCTGGGGGCCGCGGGCCTGCTGGCGTCGGGGGCGGAGTCCGGAGAAGAGCGCGAGCTGGCGGTCATCGTCGAAACCGGGGCGGAGCAGGTGTCGAGGCTTGTGGACGACGTCCTCGACGCGGCCGCGATCCAGGGCGGCAACCTGGAGCTTGCCCTGCATCCGTTTGACGTCCGGGCGACTGTCGAGATGTGCCTGGGGCTCGTCTCGGAGTCAGCCCGAGCGAAAAAGCTCGACGTCTCCTTCCACGCTCACCCCGAGGTGCCGGGCACCGTTGTCGGCGATTCGCGCCGGTTGGAGCAGATCCTTCTGACCCTGCTGCACGGCGCCGTGGAGCGCACGTTCAGGGGGGGCATCGGCGTCGAGCTTGGCTGCGAGGACCGGGGCGGGCTGGTTGCGCTCAACTTCACCATCCGCGACAGCGGGCGCGGAATCCCGGCGCGCATCCTGCGGGGTGGTCTCGACGGCGTGTCAAGCCCTCACGATCGCATGCAGCCGGGCGATCGCCTGTCGGTGTTGAGCCTCAGCACCACCAAGCACCTTGTCGAGATGATGGACGGCGAGCTCCGGGTGGAGCAGGGTGGAGTCGAGGCCGGCCCGGACGCGGGAACGGCCTTCAACTTCACGATCCTGGCCGAGCCGCTCCCTTCATCCGTTTCCGCGACGCAGATGACTCTTGAGGCGATGCGGGTGCTGGTGATCACCGACGACCCGACGGACAAGCGGGTGCTGACGCTGCAGGCTGAGCAATGGGGAGCCAGCGCGACCGCGGTGTCGTCGTCTGAGGCTCTGAGCGTTGTCCAGGCGGGTCACCCCTTCGACATCGCGCTGGTCGAGCACCGGCCGCCGCAGATCGACGGTCTCGCGATGTCCATGGCGATTCGATCCCTCCGCCGGCCCGACCAGCTCCCCATCGTGCTGATCGCGATCGCAACCTCTGGAGGCGCGGAGGCAGAGGCGGCGGACAGCGGCGTGATACAGGCCACTTTGACCAAGCCGGTCGTGCCGCGCACCCTCCATGACGTGATGCTGCAGGTCGGCATGCATGGCGCGACCCAGCCGGCGGCCGTGGCGGCGGCGGCGGTTCCCGGCGCGATGCAGCTGCTGATTGCAGACGACAACGCGCTCAATCAGAACCTGCTCCGGCGCATGGTCGTGAAACTCGGGCACAGCGTCGATGTCGTCTCGAACGGCCGCGAGGCCGTCGCGGCTGTCGCGCAGCAGCCATACGACGCGGTGCTGATGGACGTCCTCATGCCCGAGATGGACGGCCTGGTGGCGGCCGAGGCGATCTGCCGCCGCTGGCCAAGAGGCAATCGTCCGAGGCTCATCGCGCTCACCGCGATGGCGGGGCCCGGTGACGAGGAGCGCTGCCGGAGAGCGGGCTTCGACGACTACATGAGCAAGCCGGTGCACCTCGCCGACCTCGTCGAGGCTCTGCGGGCGGCGGCCGGCTACCGCACGACGCGCGAGCCGGTGGGCCTCTGACAGGCGAAGCGCCGGCGACTCGCCCGCCGCGCTGGGGCTGGGCCCGGGGCTAGCGCCTCAGGCGGCTGTCGAGTCTCCCCTCGTGCGCGGCCAGCCTCGACGCCCGGGCCTCGAGGTAAACGACGACGATCACAATCAAGCCGCCCAGCACCATCAGGCCGCCGAGCGCTTCCGCCTCGACGCCGCGTGGCTCGGTGATGATCTGCACCATCGCGGCACCGAAGACAAGGATGTAGCTGAGACCCAGGAGCCGCACGCGTGGAGCCACGGCGGGGTCGCTCTCATCGCGCCATGGCCGTTTGCCGATGATCAGCAGGTAGGCGCCCATGACCAGGGCGAGCGCGGCGAGGACGAGGGAGATCAGCTGGATCGCGGCGGTGGTCATCGGCGGGAGTTTAAACGTCCGCGCCGCCGTCGCTTCTTACAATCGAACACTCCGATGCCACGCACCGAGCCAATCAAAGCCGTCCGCGGGATGCGGGACATCCTGCCGGGCGAGCGCGCCCTGTGGCGCGCCGCGGAAAGAGCCGCGGGGCATGTGGCCGGGCGCTTCGGATACGAGGAGATCGAGACTCCGCTGATCGAGCTCTCCGAGCTCATCGAGCGGGTCGGCGAGGACACCGACACCGTGTCCAAGGAGCTCTACCGGTTCGAGGACCGCGGTGGCCGCAACCTGGCGCTGCGTCCTGAGGCCACGGCGGGCGTCGTGCGCGCCTACTTCGAAGGCGGCCTCAACCAGCAACCCCAGCCTGCGAGGCTTTACCTGATCGGGCCGATGTTCCGCTACGACCGTCCGCAAAAGGGTCGGTACCGCCAGTTCGTCCAGCTGGACGTCGAAGCGATCGGCAGCGCCAGCCCGGCCGTGGACGCGGAGGTGATCGAGCTCGCCGCCAGCTGGCTGCGAGAGGTCGGGCTCGGCGACCTTCGTCTCGAGCTCAACACGATCGGCGACTCCAAGTGCCGCCCCGCCTACCTGGAGCGGCTGAAGGCTTACTACCAGCCATTCAAGTCCCAGCTGCATGGCGACTGCCAGCTGCGGTTGGAGAGCAACCCACTCCGGCTCCTCGACTGCAAGGTCGAGCAGTGCCAGCCTTTCAAAGCCGGTGCGCCGCGCATCACCGATCACCTCTGCGAGGAGTGCTCAGCCGCGTGGTCGGCGGTGAAGCGGCTGCTTGACGCGGCCGGCATCGAGTACCAGCTCAACCCCTACCTGGTGCGCGGGCTCGACTACTACACCCGCACGGTGTTTGAGTTCTATCCCGGTGGGGCGACGGGCCAGCAGGATGCACTTGGCGGTGGGGGCCGCTACGACGGGCTCGCCGAGACCATCGGCCGTCCCTCGACACCGGCGGTGGGCTTCGCGGCCGGCATCGACCGCGTCGTCGAGCGGATGGCGGCCTCCGGCGAGGAGGTGATCGCGAGCCCGCCGGCGGACGTCGTCGTGCTCGGGGACGCCGGCCTGGAGGTCGCCGCCGCCGAGGTCGCCCGAATCTGCCGCACCGTGCGATCGACGGCGGTGGACTACGAGACCAAGAGCCTCCGCGCCAAGATGCGGTCGGCGGACAGGCTCGGTGCGCGGTGGGTGGTGCTCCTGAACGCCGAGGATGCACAGCGGCGGATCGCGCAGCTCAAGGAGATGGTTAGCGGGGACCAGGTCGCCGTGCGGTGGGACGAGCTGCCGGCAAGGCTGGCGTGAGCGGCTTCAGCGCCCCGCACTGCGGGTCGATCCGCGAGACCGACGTGGGGCGGAAGGTCGAGCTCTACGGCTGGGTCGCACGCCGGCGCGACCATGGAGGACTGATCTTCATCGACCTCCGCGACCGCTGGGGCGCGGTCCAGGTGGTCTTCAACCCGGCGCACGCACCGGGCGCCCACGAGCTTGCGGCGAGCCTGCGCGCCGAGTTCGTCGTGCGCGTCGAGGGCATGGTCGGACGACGGCCCGCCGGGTCGGAGAACCCCAGGATCGGCACCGGCGATGTCGAGGTCGCGGCTTCCGAGCTGGAGGTGGTGAGCCAATCCGAGACCACACCTTTTCCCATCGAGGACGCAGAGGAGCCCGACGAGAAGAAGCGCCTCGAGTACCGCTACCTCGACCTGCGCAGGCCGCACATGACGCGGATGCTCGCGCTGCGCAGTCAGGTCAACAAGATCATCCGCGACTACATGGACTCGCGCGAGTTCATCGAGGTCGAGACTCCGATCCTCACGCGGAGCTCGCCGTCCGGAGCGCGCGACTTCCTGGTGCCGTCACGCCTGCACCCAGGCGATTTCTACGCGCTGCCGCAGGCCCCGCAGATGTTGAAGCAGCTCCTCATGGTGTCGGGCGTGCAGCGCTATTACCAGATCGCCCGCTGCTTCCGAGACGAGAACCTGCGCGCGGACCGGCAGCCAGAGTTCACGCAGCTCGACGTCGAGATGTCCTTCTGCGACGAGGAGGATGTGTTTGCCTTGATCGAGGGGCTCTTCGGCGAGCTCTGGCAGCGGGTGCTCGGGGTGAGCCTGCCGCTGCCGTTTCCTCGGCTCGACATCAAGGAGTCGTACCTGCGTTATGGGACCGACAAGCCCGACCTTCGATATGAGCTCGAGATCGCGGACCTGGGGGCGGCCCTCGGCGACACCAAGGTCGAGGTCTTTCGTAAGGTGCTCTCGGCGGGCGGCGTCGTGCGCGGCCTCACCGTGCCGGGTGGCAGGGACATGCCGCGGCGCCAGCTCGACGAGCTCGTGACCGTGGCCAGGGGCGCGGGGGGCCAGGGCCTCGCGTGGGTCCCTGGCGGCCCGCTGGACAAGTTCCTGAGCGCAGAGGAGCTCGCGGAGATCACGCGCCTCTGCGGGGCAGGGCCCGATGATCTCGTGCTGATCGCCGCCGACCGCCGCCGCAAGGCGGAGACTGTGATGGGACGCATCCGTCAGGAGGTCGCCCACCGCCGAAAGCTCATCCGAGAGGGCGAGTGGAAGTTTCTGTGGATCAACCCCACGTACCTTTTCGAAGAGGACGACCAGGGAAGGCTCACGTACGCGCACCATCCATTCACCAGGCCCTTCGCAGGGGACATGACGTTCGTCGAGGACCGGCCCTATGACGTGCGCGCCCACGCTTACGACATCGTGTGCAACGGGTACGAGCTTGGCGGCGGAAGCCTCCGGATCTACGACCCGGCGATGCAGGAGAGGGTGTTCCAGCTCCTGGGCATGCCGCTCGAGACGATCCGCGCCCGCTTCGGCACGTTGCTGCAGGCGTTCACCTACGGCGTGCCGCCGCATGGTGGCATCGCGCCGGGCATCGACCGCGTCGTGATGATGCTCGGCGGCACCGACAACATCCGCGACGTCATCGCCTTCCCCAAAACGCAGTCGATGACAGACCTGATGCTCGGAGCCCCCTCCGAGGTCGACGCGGCGCAGCTCGAAGAGCTGCGGATCAAGGTGATTCCCCCCGCCAAGAACGGATCGTAGTATTGGGGGGCTCCCGAAGGGCTGCGGGCGATGTGCGCGTTGCCCAACAGAACAGCATTAGGGACTCCGGAGTCCTGACGGCCGACCAAACGCCCGCTGGAAACCCAGATCCGGGACTTGGAGAGCCAAGGCAGGGGACCCACCTGAGCTCGCTCAGGACAACCCACCCCCGTGACCCGGAGGGAGCACATCCGGTCCAGGCTCGTCTCGCAAGTCCGGGACTGCCGCTGGCGTGACGTTCATCCCGCCCGGCCTCATCGTCGCGGTCCTGCTCGTGCTCATCACGTCTCAGCTCTGCTTCGCGTTGCTGCCCTATCGGCGGCGGGCGTATCTGCCGGTGTTGCTGATGACCGCTCTTGGGTTCGGACTGGGCCAGGTGTGGGACGTCCTCGGACTGCCTTCGGCCAGGCTCGGTGAGGCCAACCTCCTGCCGGCGGTCGCTTTCGCCGTGCTGCTTCAACCGCTGGCGCGCCTCGTCCCCCGGCCCCGTCGCGAGCCGAAGACGCCGAGCCCTGGCAATCTCGGGCCGCGCAACTAAGATTGCGCTTGGTGTTTGCAGCATTGGCCCCGCGGGTATCCAACGATTGAACAGCCAGGCCTTCATGTGGATCGCCTTCGGCGTGGCGGCGCTCATCGTGGCGCTCGCGCTGGCCGCGGTCCTGGTCCGGTTGCGCGGAACGCTTGGAGCGGTGGAGGAGATCCTGCAGACGACCAACGAAGAGATGAAGGAGACGCTGCCCGAGGTCAGGCAGACCATAGGCAACGTCAACGACATCACCGCCGGCCTGAATGTCGGCCTGCGGACGGGCGGTCGGGGCGCGGCGGCGGTGGGCCGCGGCATCAGCTCCGCGGTTCACGGCGCTCGGGTGGCAGGCAGGAGCTTGGTTCGCTCGGTTACAGGAGGAGGCAGCGATGGCTGACGACAACGGCAACGGCGGTGGCGGCGGTTTCGGCTGGTTCATCCTCGGCGGCTTGATCGGCCTCGCCGCCGGCGCGTACATCGCTTCCGGCCCGGGTCGCGCACAGGTCGACAGTCTGCGGAGCAAGACGATCGAGCTGAGCAGCAGCGAGCCCGTCCAGAAAGCGAAAGGGGCTGTTCAGAAGGCCCGCGACTCCATGAGCGACCCCGACCACCCGGTCGGAAAGGCAATCCAAGACGGCGTCGCGGCTGCGAAGCGCAAGCGCGAGGAGCTCGAGGCCGCGGCGGCTCGCAAGCTGCAATCCACGAGCGGCACGGAGTAGCTCGAAAAGGTGGCGAAGCGGAACCTGGCGGAGCTCAAGATCCCGGCCACGCCGGCCTTCATCCCGGTCGCCAAGCGCGTGGCGGTCACGCTCGGCGGCCAGCTCGGGCTCAGCCTGGTCGACCTCGACGAGCTCACCATCGCGCTCACCCAGGCCTGCGACAGCGCAATCGGGGCGGCGGAGGACCTTGGGACCGCTGCGGACCTCAAGCTGACCTACTTCGCCACCGACCGCGCGCTTGTCGTGGACGTCGACCTGATGCCCTACGGCAACGCGCTCCCGGTGCACAGGCAAGACCCCGAGGCCGACCCTGAGCTGCAGCGCCTCGCCTACGAGATGATTCGCTGCTTTGTCGACGACTTCAAGCCGCTCGTCGAGCCGCGCACCGGCCACGTGCGCTTCCGAATGGTCAAGCATCTAGCGGGAT
>DASXBE010000048.1:0-19946 GCA_036491815.1 Candidatus Dormiibacterota bacterium
CGTGAGGAGGTCGCCGCTGTAGATGGTCGAGGCCTGCGCACGCGAGAGGTCACCCACCGAGACCAGCCCGTCGAGCACCTCGCCCCAGCGCAGCCGCGTGGCCTCGAGCTGGTCGGGGGTTCCGAACGGGTCGTAGTCGGCCGGCGCCTGCGGAAGGCCGGCGAGAAAGCTGGCCTGCGCCCAGGTCAGCTGGCTCGCGTGCACGCGGAAGTACGTCTCCGCAGCCGCCTCCGCCCCATAAGCCCCGTTGCCGTAGTTGATGGTGTTGAGGTAGAGCTCGAGAATGTCGTGCTTCGAGTACCGGCGCTCCATCTCCTCGGCCAGCAGCAGCTCGCGGAACTTGAGGCTGATGGTGCGGCTCTGGACCTCGGCGCTGTCGAGCACGTCGTTCTTGACGACCTGCTCGGTGATCGTCGAGCCGCCGAGCGTCGATGAATGATGCGTGAGGTCGTAAGCCGCCGCGATCAGGAGGCGGCGGTAGTCGACTCCGGAGTTCTGGTAGAAGGTGCGGTCCTCGGTGGCGATCGTCGCCTCCTGGAGCCTCGTGCTGATCTGGCTCAGCGCGACCACGGTCCGGTTCTGGTGGTAGAGCGCTTCGATCAGATTGCCGTTTCGGTCATAGATGCGGCTCGTCTGGGTGAGGTTGGCGGCCTTGATCGCGTCGATCGAGGGCAAATCCCCGGCGAAGTAATCGACCACGCCGATGGTGGCCCCGGTGCCGACGAGGGCCATGCACGAGATGACGATCATCAGGACAAGCGAGAGCCGCATCACCCAGTGGTGCGATTCACGCTTGACTGGACGGCGGCCTCGGGGACGGGTCCGAGGGCGGCGGCTCGTGCGGCGGGTGGCCAAAGCCGGGACCTCCATGACGTTTGGTGCGACGTGGGCTGGGTTCGGTGCTGTGTCCTTGGGGTGGGAGTCTACCGGCCTGGGACCGTGGCCGCGCCCTGCTTCAGCGCAGGCCCAGCGCCTCCGCCCCCTGGTTGGCGAGGCCCAGGATCGGACTGCCTAGGAAGCCATACGCGGCGACGACCAAGCAGAATCCCGCCACCCCGAGGCTCGATAGGACCGTCACCGCGGGCAGCGCCGCCAGCGCCCCTCTGCGTGCTTCCTCGAGCGGGCTCTGGATGTACATCAGCCGCAGGGTTCCGGCGACCGCGACCAGGCTCAGCACCGATCCGAGCACGCCCAGCGCCAGGAGCACGAAATGCCCGCTCTGCGCGAGCGCCGCGGCCACGGCAAGCTCGCCGAAAAAACCCGCCAGCGGAGGAGCCCCCGCCAGCGAAAGCAAGGCGAACGCCAGCCCGGCGGCGCGAAGCGGGCGGACCGCGCCGAGGCCCGCGATCGTGGCCTCCCCTCCTTCCGCTCTGCCCAGGACCGCCGGACCACACGTGGCGGCCACCGCGAACGCCCCCAGGAGGAAGAGCGATGCGGCGAGGCCCGAGCGGAAGTGGGTCACGAGCCCAGCGGCGACCCATCCGACCTGCCCGGCGGCGAGGTAGGCCATACGGACCCGCGGGGAGCGAGCCGCGATCGCCGCGAGCCCGCCGCCCACCATCGCGATCGCGGCCAGCACCTCGAGATAGGGCGATACGACCTGGGGCACCGGTACGAGCGTGGCCGCGAGCTTGATGGCGACAGTGGCCGCCGCGGCCGCGACCAACCCGAGCACCAGGCCCGCGCCGAGAGGCGAGGCGCCGAGGCCTGCCGAGAGTCCGGCCAGCTGAAAGGGGGCCAGCGTGGCGCGCATCGCCAGCGCGCTCATCAGAAGGAGCACCGGGATCGCCAGGCTCAACGTCGGCGTGGTCCCGATCATCACAGCGCGGATCGCGGCCAGGTCGGCGTTGCCGGTCGTGGCGTAGAGGAACGCCAGGCCCAGGAGGAGCAGACCGCTCGCGACGCCACCCGCGACGAGCAGGCGCAGGCCGAGGTCCGGACGGCGGACCGCGACGAGGGTCACGCCTGCTGCCGCCGCCAGCTCGAGTCCCGCCCACAGGGTGAGCAGGTCGGCCGCGGAAGCGATCACCATCACCCCGAAGGCCGCGAGCAGCGGCATGGCGACGCCCAACGACGTCGAGTCCTCGGCGCCCCAGTCCGCCGCGGCGATGGCCAGCGCGGCCGCCAGGAGGGCCGCGGCCTTGGCGAAGAGCGCGAACCGGTCCTGGACCAGAGCTCCCCCGAAGTAGGTTGCGAGGGTCGCCCCCACCCACAGCTCGAGGGCGAAGGCCACGAGGGCGACCACGGCGGCAGCGGCCGGCAGCCGCCGGCGTGCCGCCGGGGAAAGCCAGGCGAAGCGGGCCGCCAGCAGGATGAAAGCAGCGCCGGCGACCACCAGGGCCTCGGGCAGCAGGACCAGGTTTCTCATTGGCCCGCGGGGGGCGTCGGGCCCACGTAGGGCGACGCCATGTCCGAGATGCCGGCGGCCATCACGTTGACCAGGCCGGGGTCGAAAACCGGCGTGTCGGTGCCCGGAATCTTGGGGCCGCCAGGGAACACGCCGACCCAGATCAACGCGCCCGCGAGCAGGCCGAGGTACCACGACTCGCCGAGCGACGCGTCGGAGACGCCGGGCGCGTCGGGGTTGGGCGCGCCGAACAGGACGCGTCGCAGGAGGAGCGCGAACGCGACCGCGGCCAAAGCAAGCCCCACCGCCACGGCGAAGGCCCCGATCGGCTGGTTCTTGAAGGCCCCGAAAAACGTCATCAGCTCCGCGGGAAAGGTCGCGAGGATCGGGACGCCCAGAACGGCTAGGGAGGCGATGATCAGGAGCCAGCTCAGCGACGGCATGCGCGGTGCCAGCCCTCCGAGGACCAGCAGGCTGCGCGACTGCGCGCGCTCGGCGAGCGTCGCGCAAGCGCCCACGACCAGGGCCGCCGCGACGCCGCCCGCGAAGAGCGAGAGCACGCTGCCGGCGATCCCCAGCGGCGACAGCGCAGCCAGCCCCAGCACGGTGACGCCGCCCGGGATCATCGCCAGGTACGCGCCGGCGTGGCGGACGTCGACCGTCCGGATGGCGGCGAGCCCCGCGTAGATGACGGTCAGCGCCGCGAGTGCGGCCAGCAGCGGCGAGAGGAGGTGCGCCGCGGCCGGAAGAGCGCCGATGAGGGTGCGCAGAAGCAGGAAGGCGCCGAGCCGGGTGGTGGCGCCCGCGACCACCACGGCGACGCCGGGCGGGGCCTCCGACAAGACGTCGCGGACCCACCCGTGCAGCGGGAACAGCGGCAGCCGGGTGGCCCCGGCGACGATCATCACGAGGCCGACCGCGAGCTGAATCCTCGGGGTCAGGCTCGCCTTCAGCAGGACGTCCATGTCGAAGCTCGAGCCGCCTGTCGCGGCGTACAGCGCCATGGTCCCGACGACGAGGGCGGCGGTGCCCAGACCCCAGTAGCCGAGCAGCCTCCACGTGGCGGAGCCGCGCCTCGGGCCGCCCCAGCCGAGGATCAGGAGGGCAAGTGGAACGGCGGTCGCGCTCCAGAAGAGGATGAGCACGAACATGTCCCGCGCCACGATCGCCCCGTTGACCGAGGCCTGGACCAGGAGCAGGAGGCAGACGTACGAGCGGACGCGCTCCCGGATGCCGAGCGAGGCGAGCACGGAGGCGATGCCGACGAGGCCCGAGAGCATCAGCATCACCATCCCCGGCCCGTCGACGCCGAGGTGGTAGGTGACCCCGATCGCCTGCAGCCAGGGCACCTTCTCCTCGTACTGCATCGTCGGGAGGAACGCCTGGAACTGGTTGTAGGCCACGAACAGGACGAAGACCAGGCCGAGGTTGGTGAAGAAGGCGATCTGCTTCATCAGCTGGTCGTACCGGCCGCGCGGGTTGGGCATGGCGGCGACGAAAAGCGAGACGGCGACCGGGAGCCAGATCGTCAGGCTCATCAGGAGCGGCGAGGTGAAGATGTTCGCGCCGGGCACCGAAGCCGGCGTCGGCGACGGGCTCGCGAGCGCGATGTGCTGAAGCAGGATCACCGGAGCACCCCGGGCGCCAGGAGCGCGACGACCAGCGCCAGGACCACCGTCAGCACAATGATCACCGGGACGGCAGGGGCGCGCGACCCCGCCGTGGCAAGCCTGCCGGCGGCATCGGCGAACCGGCCGATCGCACCCTCCCCGGCGGCCAGCCAGACATCGATCCGCCGCGTCAGGTCAGTGGCCGGGCCGACCGCGAACCGCTCCGCCACCGCGGCGGAGTCGGCGGCCCTGGCCTCCAGCCAGGACCCGGCGAGGGCAGACGCCCGAAGCGCGCCGTCCTTGTTCCTGGCGAAGGCAAACCCCGCCGCTGCGATTCCGACCAGCGCCACGGCCAGCCAGAGGAGGAAGGTCGAAACCGCGGGCGAGGAGTGCTTGTGGATGTCGATGAAGTCGAGCCAACCCCTGATCAGCGAGGCGACCAGCAACCCGGCCCCGGCGACGACGAGGAGATACGGCCAGCCGAGCGCGCCCGATGACGCCTCGCGGACGCGGTCGGGTTCAAACGCGCGCCTGCGGCGCAGCGCTCCGGTCGAGGTGCCCATGAAGACGCGGACCGCCCCGACCGCGACGAGCAGGACTGCTTCGCCCAGGGCGACGCCCAGGTAAGAGCGGGTCGTCACGGCGAAGGCCAGCGCGCCGAGCGCGCTCAGGGCGAGGACCAGGCCTGAACCGGCAAGGGTGACCGAGCTGGTCCGCATCCGGCCCCACGCGTCGCCCATCTCCGACAGCTCGTCCGTGCGCATGGCCGACGAGATGGTCGAGACGGCCAGGAACATCGCGGCTCGGGCCGGGGCCGCGGCGAGCATGCACGCCACGCCGGCGATGGCGAAGGTGTAGGTCGAGCTCTGATAGCCGTGGATCACGACAGCGCCGCCCACCGCCGAGATCGATGAGCCGAGCAGCGCCACGGCCCTTCGGGGCTCGCCCGCGATCACGGCGAGCAGCCCGGCGACCACCGCCGAGATGGCGAACCCGTACACGAGCACCTTCAACGTCTGCGCGTTCGAGGCGAACACGACCGGCATCAGGCGCAGGAGGACGACGATCCCCACCACGGACCATGTCGCCTGGGCCATCGCCGAAGCCGCCGGCGGGGCGGTCGTGGCGGTCCTCGTGATCCAGGACTGCAGCGGCCACAGCGCGAGCCTCCCCCCCACGCCGATCGTGAGGAGCACCGCCGCGACCACAAGCGATCGGATCGTCCACCCGGGATTCGTGTGCAGGATCGGGACCAGGGCGTCGAGGCTGTTGGTGCCGTACCGCGCGTAAAGCCATGCGATGCCGCACAGCAACGAGAGGTCGGTGATGAAAGGAAGGGCAAGCGCGACGCGCGCCCGGCGGGCCGCCTCGTCGGAGCCCCAACGGTGCGCGAGCAGGAGGTAGGTGACCGCGCCTCCCATGCCCCAAAACGTGAACAGCTCGGCCAGGTCCCAGCTCACGAGCACGCCCGCGAACGCGAAGAGGAGACCGCTGACCAGCGCATAGAAGCGCGCCGCCCCCGGCTCGGAGCGGCCCATCACCTGGTGCCATCCGATGGCGGCGATCGCGCACAGCTCGATCACGATCAAGGCGGCCACATTGAGATGGTCCGCGCGCAGCACGATGTCGATTCCGAAGCCCTGGAAGTTGGCCGGACCGCTGAATGCGACCGGCAGGTTGATGTACTGATAGGACGCCTGGAACGGCGTGCTCTTCTTCGCCAGGCCCCAGCCGACGAGCACTGTCGTCAGCAGCATCACGACCGATGCGAACATCGCGAGGTTGGCCGACGAGCGGCGCGTCCTGACGCTCGAAAGGGCAAGGACGAAGCCGGCGAGGGGCGCCATCAGGATGAGGGGCACCGCCCAGCCCAGCGTGTTCGCCGGGTTGAATGTGAAACCGGAGGAGGAGCGCGATCCCGACGCGGCGCCCGAAGCCGCTGCGAGGACCCCTCCGGCCGTGAGGAGCAGGCTCAGCGTCGACCCTCCCGGCCCGCGATTCCAACGCCGAGCGCCACCACGGCCAGCGCCGCGATCGCGAGCAGCACCATGGCTGCCTGTCCGAAGATCGGCTCGCCGCCCGCCGCCGAGAATCGAGCCGCCCCGGCAAAGGCGACGCCGGCGCCGCCGAACATCAGCGGCACCGCCGCGATGGCTGCCGTCAGGTCACGACGCCAGGCCGCCGTCACGGCTCCGACGGCGACGAGCGCCGACGCGACGAGGAGGACGGCGACGAGCCCGGCGGTCACCGTCCGCGCTCCCGGGTCCGCCAGGCGGCCGCCGCTCCGGCCAGGCACACGAGCACGAGGCCTGCCACCGCCTCGGTCGCCAGGGCGTCGTGCGCAAAGAGGAACCGGCCCGTGGCAGCGGTGCCGAACGCTCCCCCATTAAAGGTCGCGTGAACGAAATCCCCTCGCCACGCGGCGTACGCGAGCAGAGCGAACAGTCCGGCGGCGCCCAGGGCGCCAAGCTGCCGCCAGGTCGACGCCAGCTGCGGCTCGACCACGCGATACCTGGGTCCCGCGACCAGCAGGGCCATGGCCGCGTAGCAGACCAGGACGGACAGGGCCGCAATGCCCGCCGAGAGCGACAGGGCAATGCCCGCGATACCAAGACCCGTGACCGCGAGTGCGAGGCCGCGCAGGAAGCGACCAGGCACGAAAGCGACCAGGAGCGCGCCACCGATTGACAGCGTCGCGGACACGTAGAAACCTATCGCGTGGAGGGAGTCCATCGGCACTCCGTGTGGTTGCTGAGAAGCGAATTACCGGCTAGTCGACAGGGCCGCCGGCTCCAAGCCCGAAAGCATACAGGAGCCCAGCTCCCACGATCGCCAGCGCGGCTGCGGCCGCCACCACACCGCCTGCCGTCGCCTGCGTCACGGCGAGGGCGAACACGTAGGCGCCGAGCGGCACCAGCAATGCGAGGGCGAGGCCGATGGTGGCCACTCGCATCGGGTCCCACCCCGAGATCATTCGCGAGAATGTGACCATGCCGGCAGTATCGCAGGCGCTGAAGGACTTCGCCAACCACCATCGCCTGCCTCCGTCGCCCGGAATCGAGGTGATCGTGACTCCTCGCTACGTGGCGACCATCCAGCCGGACTTTCCGATACCCGGGCCGAACAGCGTCTCGTGGATCCGATGCCCGCCGGCGGAGGTCGCCGAGATGATGCGGGAGGCCCGGGCGTTGTTTGCGGAGCGCTCCCTCCCGCTGATGTGGCAGATCGACCCTGAAACCGAGCCCGCCGACCTCGTCGATTACCTCGCGGCGTCTGGAGTCCACGCGGATCCCCACGGGGGACACGCCGACGTGATGGCGCTGCCGATCGACGCCGCCATCGCGGCCCCAGAGGTTGCGGGCCTCGAGATCCGCGATGCCCTCGCGGACCTGGCCACCTTCCGCCAGGCCGACGGGGCGGCCGCCGAAGCGTTCGCGGGCGAGGTGCTGAGCGACGAGCCGGAGCTGGTCGCCGCGCAGGAAAGGCGCCGCTTGAACTCGCTCGCCGCCGGCAACCGGCACCACCTGATCGCGCTCGTCGACGGCGAGCCCGCAGGCGCTGGAGGCATGAGCCTCTACCCGCCGGATGGCGCAACCATCAACGGCGGCAGCGTGCGCCCGAAGTTTCGCGGGCGCGGGATCTACCGCGCGCTGGTCGCGGCCCGCCTGGACATCGCACGGCGCGCCGGGGTGGCGGGCCTCGCGGTCTGGGGCGGTCCTGAATCGGCGCCCACGCTGGCGCGCCTCGGCTTTGAGGTCGTCGGGTGGAGGCGCTTCTATCAGGACCTGAGCCCGGTTCAGGCCAGCGAGTCGACCCACGCTTGATGGAGCGCTTCGTAACGGCCGCTGCGCAGGCGGAGCTCCGACGGCGTGCCGTCTTCGATCACTCGCCCGCCATCGATCACCAGCACACGGTCCGCGATCTCGACCGTCGAGAGGCGGTGCGCGATGATGACCGCCGTGCGTCCGCGCAGCAGCGTGCGCAGCGCGTGCTGCACCAGCCGCTCGGACGGGAGGTCGAGTGAGGACGTCGCCTCATCGAGGATCAGCACGCGTGGGTTGGCAAGAAAAGCGCGCGCAAACGCGACCAGCTGTCGCTGACCGGAGGAGAGCCTCACGCCGCGCCGCCTCACGTCGGTGTCGTAACCGTTGGGCATCGCGCTGATGAATTCGTGAGCGCCGATGGCGCGTGCCGCCGCGATCATCTCCTCGCGCGACGCGCCCGGCCGTCCAAACAGCAGGTTGTCGCCCACCGTCCCCGAGAAGAGAAAGCTCTCCTGTGTCACCGTGACCACCGCCTGACGGAGCTCCGCGACTGCGACCGAGCGGAGGTCGACGCCGTCGAGGGTCATGCGCCCCTGCGTGGGGTCGTAGAACCGGGCGATCAGCCTCGCCATCGTGGTCTTGCCCGCGCCGGTCTCACCCACGAGCGCGACAATCTGGCCGGCCGGCACATCGAGGTCGATGTCATGCAGCACCGCCTTATCCCGGTAGGCAAACGTGACGTGCTCAAAACCGATGGCTCCCTTGACCTGGCCGAGCGCAATCGGCGCAGCCGCCTCGGGAACCGTCGGGGCCTCCTCGATCACGCCGGCCAGCTTCTCGAGGGCCGCTCCGGCGGCCTGGAACACGTTGTAGAACTGCGACAGGTCCTGCATCGGCTCGAAAAACTGCCGGAGGTACAGCACGAACGCCGTCAACACGCCAAGCGTGAGCTGACCCTCCACGACAAGGATGCCTCCGAAGAGAAGGACAGAGGTGGTGGTCAGCCGGCCGAGAAGGTTGATCGCCGGCCCGAAGGTCGAGGCCAGCCGGTTTGACCAGATGTTGGCGTCGCGGTAGCGGCCGTTCACATCCTCGAAGATCTCCTGGTTGCGTGGCTCACGGCGGAACGCGTGCACGGCGCGGATCCCGCCGAGCGACTCGACGTAATGGACGATGACCAGCACGATCGCGCGGCGCACGGCGCGGTAGGAGCGGGCGGAGTTGGCGCGGAACCAGTAGGTCAGCGCCAGGACGAGCGGCATCGCCACCACCGTCACAGTGCCGAGCCGCAGGTCGAGGTGAAGCAGGATCACGGTGATGGCGACCACCGAGACGACTGACGTGATGACCGACGTAAGGCCGGTCTGCAGGAGCTCGTTGAGGGCGTCGATGTCAGAGGTCAGCCGCGAGATGATCCGTCCCGACGTGTAGCGCTCGTAGAACGAGATCGACAGCTCCTGCACGTGAGCGAACAGCGTCCGGCGCAGGTCGAACAGCAGGCTGGCGCCGATCCGGCCTGAGAGGCGCATGAAGATGTAGTTCGCCCCCGCATTGATCACCAGCGCGAGCAGCAGGACCCCCACGATCTCGAGGAGATTCGTGAGGTTGCCCGTATGACCAGGCCGGATTCCTACGTCGATGCCGAGACCGACGAGGTAGGGAATCGAGAGATAGGCCCCGGACCGGGCCAGGATCAACAGCGCGGCCAGGGCGATCTGCCAGCGGTACGGCCGGGCGAGGGTGGCCAGCAGGCGCCTGCTGCGCCGGCGCAGCAGGCCGGCGACGCTCGGCGAGAACTCGTCGATCTCCTCCGAAGCGACGCCGCGCCACCGGTCGGCGGGCGGCTGCGGACCGGGCAGCGTGGCCACGCTCACGCGGACGCCTCCTCCGCCTTGCGCTCGTACTCCTGGGACAGCAGCGCCCGATACAGCTCGTTCGAGCGCATGAGCTCGGTGTGGGTCCCGGTTGAGACCACTGTCCCCCCGTCGATCAAGGCGACCCGGTCGGCGAGGGCCAGGGTGGAGGGGCGATGCACCACCAGCAGGCCGGTCACGCCCTGCAGGACGCGAGCCAGCGCCGCTTCGATCACGGCCTCGGTGTGGACGTCGACGGAGGACAGCGGATCGTCGAGGACGAGCACCGGCGGGCGGCCCAGCACAGCTCGAGCCAGGGCCAGCCGCTGGCGCTGCCCGCCGCTCAGCGTGTATCCCTGCTCGCCGACGCGCGTCTCGAGGCCCCACGGCAGATCCCAGACGAAGCCCGCCTGAGCCACCTCGAGGGCGCGCTTCAACTCCTCGTCGGAGACTGTCGCGCGGCCCATCGCGAGGTTCTCATGCACCGACGCGGAGAACAGGATCGGGTCTTCGAAGGCGACGCCGATGTGGGAGCGCAGCGACCGGAGCTTGATGTCGCGCACGTCGATGCCATCCAGAAGGACCGCGCCCTCGCTGACGTCATAGAGCCGCGGCACCAGGTAGGCGAGCGTGGTCTTGCCGCTCCCCGTCCTTCCGACGAGGCCGACCGTCTCACCTGGCTCGATGGTCAGGTTGAGGTTGCGGAGGATCCAGTCGTCGGACTTCGGATACCTGAAACCGACGTTTCGGAACTCGACTCGGCCGCGGCAGACGTCGAGGCTGCGGGCCTTCGGCCGGTCCTTGATCTCCGAGTGGGAGTCCATGACCTCGTTGAGGCGTTCTGACGCTGTCCCGCACTCCTCGCTCATCGACAGGACCCAGCCGATGGCGTCCATCGGCCACGTGAGCATGAAGACGTAGCTCATGAAGGCGATGAGCCCGCCGATCGTCAGCCGGCCCTGTGTGACATTCAGGCCGCCGATGAGGAGGACGGCGACAAGGGAGAGGTTCGGCAGGAAGTTGAGCCGCGTCCAGAGCTGCGCGCGCACCTTGATGCCCTCGAGGCTGGTCTCGCGCAGGATGCGCGCCTGGTCCTCGAAGCGCTGCTGCATGAGCGGCATCCGGCCGAACGCTTTGATGATGCGCACGCCCGTCGCCATCTCCTCGATGACCGTCGTCAGGTCTCCCTGCTGGTCCTGGATGCGGCGCGCGATGAGCTTGTATTTGTTGTGGAACTTCTGGCTGAAGTACGCGATGGGGAGCATGCACACCACGACGACCAGCGCGAGCGGCCAGTCGAGCGACAGCATCAACACGAAGACGACGACGAAGGTGACGATCGTCTGCAGGAACCAGATCAAACCGAAGCTAACGAACCGCCTGACTGTCGCGATGTCGGAGACGGCGCGCGAGAGGAGCTGGCCGGACTGCCAGTTGTCGTGGAAGCTGACCTGCAGCTCCTGGAGATGGGCGTAGAAGTCGTTGCGCAGGTCCGTCTCCATGCGGAGCGAGGCGATGCCGGAGTAGTTGCGGCGCACGAAGACGAAGGCGAACTCGAGCAGCCCGATCACGACCAGCAGGCCCGCCATGGGCAGCAGCCGGCCAAGGTCGTGCTCGGTGATCGGCCCGTCGATGATGAGCTCGATGACCTTTGGGATCGAGGCGGAGGCCGCCAGGCTGCCGAGCTGCGCCACGGCGAAGAGCACGACCAACCACGTGTACGGCCGCAGGTAAGGCAGGTAGCGCCGCAACGCCAGCAGACCCAAGACGAACTTCCTTCACGCTTTTGGGGCGTGTTTGATCACGGGATGGCGGGAGTCCGTTCAGTTTAGCGCGCGCTTATCGCGCTTCGGCGGCGAGATCCCGCATCGAGATCATCCCGATCACCCTGCCGCCCTCGACCACCGGAAGGTGGCGGAACCCATGCTCGAGCATCGCCTTGAGGGCGTCCTCGGTGTCCGTATCCGGGCTCACCGTCTTGGGGTTGCTGGTCATCCAGGAGGAGATCTCGTGGTTGACCGCGTCGTGCGACTGAGAGATGGCGCGCACGGTGTCGCGCTCGGTGAAGATCCCGATCAGGCGGTCCCCCTCCATGATCAAAGCGGAGCCGATCCGCTGCTGCGCCATCAGCGAAAGGGCCTCGCCGACCGTCGCCGTGGGCGGAACGATGTGCAGGTTCTTCTTCATGACCTCGCGAACCGTGGCCATGGGCCAATCTTAGGCTCCGCGCGAAAAGCCGGGCAGCCGGCGCGACGCCCCGGCGGGAGGCTCAGGCCGCGCCGGCGATGATCCCCCCGCCGAGCACGCGGCTGCCCGAGTAGAGGACGGCCGCCTGCCCCGGAGCGGCGCCGAAGAAGGGCTCGTCGAGGGTCAGCCTGCCGGCCTCATAGACGGCGCTGATCGAGGGCGCGTGATACCGGAGGCGCGCTTCGCACACAAGCGGACCGGACGGTGTCCCGTCGATGAACGTCGCCTCGACGAGATCGACCTCGCGCACCGCGAGGTCCTCTTTGCGGCCGACGACGAGCATGTTCGCGGCCGCGTCGACACGCGTGACGTACCACGGACCCGCCTCCTTCAGCGATCCAAAGCCGCTGCGCTGGCCGACGGTGTACAGCGGAGTGCCGCGGTGCGTGCCGACCTCGCGGCCATCCTGGGCGACCACCGCGCCTTCGCGGACGGGCAAGCGCCCCGACAGGTACTCCGCGGTCTCGCCCCTTGGCACGAAGCAGATCTCCTGGCTCTCGGCCTTGTTCGCCACCGGGAGCCCGAACTCGCGCGCATGCTCACGCGTCTCGTGCTTCGTCATGTCACCGAGCGGAAACAGGATCCGGGCGAGGCGCTCGCGATCGAGGTGATAGAGCATGTAGGACTGGTCCTTGGCCGGATCGACCGCGGCGTGCAGCTCTGCGCCGGCCGCACCGGGCACAACCCTGGCGTAGTGGCCGGTGGCCATCCTGTCGAATCCCAGCTGGACCACCCGCGACAGCATCAGGTCGAAGCGCACGAATGCGTTGCAGCGCAAGCATGGATTCGGGGTCCGGCCCTCCAGGTAGGCGCGATGAAAGGGCTCGATCACGCGCTCGCCGAACTCCTTCTCCAGGTTCCAGCAGTAGTACGGAATGCCGAGCACCGACGCCACCCGCCTCGCGTCCTCCACCGCGTTGAGCGAGCAGCAGCCGCCGTGGCGCGACGCCTCTTCGGAGTCGTCCCGCGGCCACTGCTGGAGCGTGACGCCGACTACATCGTGGCCTTGGGCTTGTAGAAGCGCGGCGGCGACGGACGAGTCGACGCCACCGGACATGGCGACGGCGACCCTCATTTCCTGTCCTCTACGATCTGCCGAGCCACGATCTCAGCGTCTTCGCCCACGCCGTAGAGGATCGAGGACTTTGTCTTGCGCAGCCAGTGAACGCCCATGAAGTACAAGCCTGGCACAGAGCTGCGCCCGTCTTTCTGGATCGGAAAGCCCATGTCGTCGAAGACGGGGAGATGGACCCAGGAGTAGTCGGGTCGATATCCGCTCGTCCAGATCACCGTCTGTACGCGTTCGTCGGCAAGATCCAGCTCGGTGCGGGTCTTCAATCGAAGAGGCGCCGGCCATTCGAAATCAGGCACCGGCTCCCCGGTCCTGGCGCAATAGTTCTCGACGTATTTCCAGAGCTCCACCATCCGCGCGTCACCGAAGTCGACGCTGGCCGCCAGGTCGTCCGCAAAGTGAATCTTTCCGTCCTCAACTCCAACGAGCCTGCCCACAAGCTCGATCCCGCGCTGGTGGAGCGTGCGGTAGTGCAGGTCATGCCCGCCGCCGTGGCCGGTGGCCTGTGGGTTGCCGACAAAGCGCGCAGCGGGTGACGGCAGCTGGTCCAGACCGCGGTCTAGAAATCCCGTGTTGATGAGCCACCAAACCAGGTCGCGGCCGCCAAACCTCCGCGGCGCCCACGGACACCGGCCGCAAGCAAGGAATACCCTCCGCCCGGATTCATGGACCTCTTCCGCGAGCTGGCAACCGGTCTGTCCGCTGCCCACGACGAGCACGGCGCCAGGCGGTAGCGCGCCGGGGCTGGTGTACTCCTCGGCCAGGATCTGATGGAGGCCGGCCGGAATCTGGCCGGCGGCCCCCGGCCGGTGAGCGCGCTGGTAGGCGCCGCTGGCGACGACCACGGTGCGCGCACGCAACCGGCGATCCGGCAGGGTGGTCACAAAACCTCCGTCGTCCGGGTCAAGGGCGGAGACGGCGGCGCGCTCCTGCACAGGGGCATGGAAGCCGTCCGCCCAAGCCTGGAGGTGGTCGACGATCTCGGCCAGCGGCATGAAGCCGTCGGGATCCGGCCCCGCGTACTTGGCGCCCGGCAGCTGGACCGTCCAGTTGGGCGTCACCAGGCAGAACGAGTCCCACCGCCGCGACCGCCAGGTTTCCGCGACCCGACCTGCCTCGAGCACCACGTGATCGATGCCGGCCTGCGTCAGATGCCAGCTCGTCGCAAGGCCCGCCTGCCCGGCGCCGACGACCGCAACGTCAACGCCCCGGTTCATCCGCCGCGAATGGTAGCCCGGCTCCTAGCCGCGAGCCCACGCCGGTGAAGCTCCGGCCTCGCCCGGCGCTACTCGACCAGGTCGCCCTCGGCTGACTCCACCTTCACCCCTTCGCTCTCGAGGTAGGCGACGCCGCGGTCGAGCTCCTCCGGCTCACCGGAGACCTCCAGGAGGACCCAGCCCTGGTCCTTGGTGACATCCGCGCGGCGGATATTGGTCACGACCTCGAACTTCCGCCCGAGGTGATAGATGACTGGCTCCTTGACGAGAGCGGAGCCGAAGATCAGCTTGAGCCTGCGGCGCGCCATGGTCGACACGGAGTCTATCGCCGGCATCCAAAGCCCGCTGGGCTGCATCCCCACGGGCCGCTGCCGACGTGGCGGTGGTTAGACCGACAGCCCCCCGGCCACGGCCGGCACGATCGAGATCTCATCCCTGTCCTCGACCTTCTCCCGGAGACCCGAGCCGAGCCGGACGTCCTCGTCGTTCAGGTACACGTTGACGAACTGGCGCAGCTCGCCCTTCTCATCGAGCAGCCGGTCGCGGAAGCCCGGGTACCGGGCGTCGAGGGCCTCGATGGCCGAGGCAAGATCGCCCGCCTCGACCTCGACCGTGGTCTCGCCTTCAGACAGACGCCGCAGTGGTCCTGGAATACGGAACTGTGCCATCTCTAAACATTCACCTTCTCGCGAAACGACTTTAGCGTCGGATCTATTTCCACGCGCCGCGGATTCCCGTCCGCCTGGGCCAGCACGTCGGCGGTTTTAAGTCCATGACCCGTCACGTAGGCGACCACGACCTCGTCCCCATTCCACCGCCCCGCCCGAGCGAGCTTGGCCAGCACGCCGATCGTCACGCCGCCCGCCGTCTCCGTGAAGATTCCTTCGGTCCGCGCGAGCAGCCGCATCGAGTCGATGATCTCCTCCTCGCTGACGGCCTCCACCACTCCGCCCGTCTCCTTCACGATCCGGTTCACGTAAACGCCGTCCGAGGGATTGCCGATCGCGATCGAGCGCGCAATCGTGTCGGGGCGGACGGGCACCACCCGCTCAGGCGTGTCGGACTTGAACGCGTTGTAGACAGGAGCACACCCAAGCGCCTGGGCACCCGTGAAGGCCGGCACACGATCGCCGTCGACCAGCCCGTACTCCATCATCTCCCGCACTGCCTGGCGGTGCCGCACGAACTGGCACCCGCTCGCGATCGGGATCACGATCTCGTGTGGCAGCTTCCAGCCGAGCTGCTCCGCCGTCTCGAAGGTCAGAGTCTTGGACCCCTCGGCGTAGAAGGGCCTGATGTTGATGTTGCAGAACGCCCACGGGGTCGACTCGAGAAGCTGGCTGCACAGGCGATTCACCTCGTCGTAGTTGCCTCGCACCGCCACCACGTTCGGATCGAACACGCTGATGCTGGCCACCTTGGCGGGCTCGAGGTCGGTCGGGATGAACACGAAACACTCGAGCCCCGCCCGGGCGGCGTATGCCGCCACGGCGTTCGCGAGGTTGCCCGTCGAGGCGCACGCGATGGTCTCGAAACCGTGGGCCCGCGCCCAGCTGATCGCGACCGAAACGACGCGGTCCTTGAACGAGTTGGTGGGATTCATGCTGTCGTTCTTGAGGTACAGGTTGCGGAGGCCGAGCTCGGCGCCGAGGCGGTCCGCCTTGATCAGCGGCGTCATACCCTCGCCCAGCGTGACGACCGGGACCGAGTCCTCGACCGGGAGCAGGTCCCGGTAACGCCACATCGAGTTCGGCCCCTGCGCGATCCGTTCGCGGCTCACGATCTTCTTCAGGGCCGCCTGGTCGTACACCGCGTCGAGCGGGCCGAAGCACATCTCGCAGACATGCGTCGCCTGCAGCTCGTACTCCGCACCACATTCGCGGCAGCGCAATCCAAGCAACTTGGGCACGGGCCAAGTTTAGAGAGGGCGGATCGCCAGCCACCAATTCAAGGTCTCGCCCGGCGGGAGCAGCGGTGGCGGTGCGGCTGGATCCGGTCGATCGTTTCCGCCTGTGGCCGGCTCGATGGCGACCTGCCTGTATCCGCCCAGGTCGCCGTTGCAGAGCCACACTCCGACGTAGGGCGTCACCGCGGAATCCCAGCTCATCTCGACCCCCAGGCCCGATGGCCAGCGCAGCCTGACTCGATCGACCGCGCCCGCGTCGAGAAAGAGCTTGGTGCTCTCGCCCTCGCCGACGTGCGGCGCGCCCCCGGGCAACCCGACCTCCATGCCGGCCTCGTACCTGAACAAAGGGTGCGCGCACCAGTAGGCGTGGTGAGGCTGCGCGCCAACGTTTCGATACTCGTACTGGACGATCAGAGAATCGCGCAGCTGCACGCTGCGGCTCAGCTCCCAGGGCACGATCCGGCCGCGGCAGCGCATCGCGATCTCGGACTGCGTCACGCGCATGACGTCCCACGCCAGCCGCCACGCCTCCCCGTGGTCGGGCAGCTCACCCACCGCGGCGACGTTCGGGACCATCTCGTCCCATCCCCACGCTCCCCCCTCGACAAAGCCGTCGGCATCCGCACGGTCGACGCCGATGCCCTGGTCCAGCAGCTCTTCACCGTCGAGCTTGAGGGACGTGATCCTTCCCCCTCGCTTCGGCGCGACCTCGATCTGCCATGGCGCGGAGCGCACGATCACAGCGCTTTCCAAGCCTCCGATCGTAGGCTCGATGGTGAATGAAGTTTGTCGCGCTCGCGCTGGGCGCCTGCTGTCTTTTGGCCGCGTGCTCGCCCAGGACCGCGGCGCAAGCACGGAGCTCGCCCGTCTCGTCCCCCACTCCGGCGCTGGAGAGTCCGAGCCCGAGCCCGTCGCCGTCGCCCGCCTCCGCACCCCACATCTTCGTGATCGTGATGGAGAACCGCAGTGCCCAGCAGGTCGCGAGCGACGCGTACATCGCGCAGCTCGCCTCGCAGTACGCGGTGGCCACGAACTACCACGGCATCTCGCACCCAAGCCTGCCCAACTACCTCGCCCTCACCTCGGGCACCACGTGGGGAATCGGCGACGACGGCTTTCACAGCCTCCCCGCCGGCGGCCTCGGGTCGCAGCTGACCGCGGCCGGCGTCGACTGGCGCGCGTACATGGAGGGCATGACGAACGGCTGCTTCCGCAGCCCGTACCCATACGCCCTGAAGCACAATCCATTCGCGTACTACGGGAGCGCGTGCCCGGCCGAGGTCGTTCCTTTCACCCAGTTCGCGACCGACATGTCGGGTCAGGTGCCACAGTTCGCCTGGATCACGCCCAACCTGTGCCACGACGGGCACGACTGCACCGACGCGGTCGCGGATCCCTGGCTGAGCCGCACGGTCTCGACCATCATGTCGACTCCCGCCTTTCAGTCCAACGGGCTCATCTTCATCACCTGGGACGAGGGCGAGGACAGCGCCAACTCCGTGCTGACGCTCGTCATCCACCCCAACCCGGCAATCCATACCAGCAGCCAGCCGTACAACCACTACTCGCTGCTCGCGACGGTCGAAGATCAGCTCGGCCTGCCCAGGCTCGGCGCCGCGGCGCAGGCCACGCCGATGACGGACCTTCTCGCGGCTGCGGCCTGAGCCTCAAGCCCGGGGCGAATCCTGCCTCGCGCGATCGCCGACCACAGTCTCTTTCCAGGTGGTGATCGAGTCGAGGTACTCCATGTCGACCGACACCCCGAGGCCAGGTCCCTCCGGCACGGCGAGGCGGCCGTCCCGCAGCACGAACGGCTCCGTGATGTCGCGTTTGTAATACCGCTCCGAGGCAGACGTATCGCCAGGCAGCGTGAAGTTGGGCATCGCGGCCATCGCCACGTTGCCCGCGCGGCCGATCCCGGTCTCGAGCATGCCGCCCATCCAGACTGGGACGCCGCGCTCCGCGCACAGGTCGTGGATCTTCATCGCCTCGAGGTACCCGCCCACCCGGCCGGGCTTGACGTTGATGATCCGGCAGGCCCCGAGGGCGATCGCGTCAGCGGCCGCCTGCGCCGAATGGATCGACTCGTCGAGGCAGATCGGCGTGCGCACCTTGCGCGCCAGCTCGGCGTGCGCCAGGACCTGTTCCTCGGGCAGCGGCTGCTCGATCAGCAGGAGGTCGTAGGGGTCGAGCTCGGCCAGTCGCGCGGCATCGCCAGGGGTGTACGCCGTGTTGGCGTCGACCTGCAGCGGTACCCTGCCGAACCGGTCGCGGACCGCGCGCACGGCGTCGACGTCCCAGCCCGGCTTGATCTTCAGCTTGATGCGCCGGTATCCCTGCTCGAGGTATCCGCCAACGGTGTCCAGCAGCTCGGGGATGGTCTTGTGGATGCCCACCGACACGCCGCAATCGACCGCCGGCCTCACCGCACCGAAGAAATGCCCGAACGACTCGCCTCGGGAGCGCAGCTCGGCGTCGAGCACGGCCATCTCGATCGCCGCCTTCGCCATCTGGTGGCCGTGGACCGGCTTGAGCCGGCGGGCCACGTCCGCCGCCGTCGCGAGCTCCGCGTCGCTCATCAGGCGCGGCAGGAGATGCTGGACCAGCACCTGCTGCGCGCCGTCGACGTACTCCGGCGAGTAGGTCGGCTCCTCTCCCGCGACGCACTCGCCCCACCCTTCTCCGACGTCCGTGACGGCACG
This sequence comes from Candidatus Dormiibacterota bacterium, assembly GCA_036491815.1. Classification (GTDB taxonomy): domain Bacteria; phylum Chloroflexota; class Dormibacteria; order Dormibacterales; family Dormibacteraceae; genus DASXBE01. The sequence goes on from DASXBE010000048.1 coordinate 18,719, forward strand.
CAAGAGCAGGATGTCACGCTCCGTCTGCACTCCAAACGAGGTCTCGAATGGTGCGACCAGCGACATCCCGACGCGCCGCAGCTCGACGGACTGGATCCTCATGCGCTCAGGCTATCCAGTTCCGCGACGTCCGCGTTCGAAAGCACCACGTCGGCGGCCGCGGCGTTCTCCTCCAGCTGCCGCAAGCTCGACGCGCCGGGGATGGCGACGACGTTCGGCTTGCGGATGAGCCAGGCCAGGGAAATCTGCGAGGCGGTACAGCCGTGGCGGCGGGCCATCGCCCCCAGCGCGTCGATCAAAGGAACCCGGCGGGCGCGGCCCGCGGCCCGGAAATCGCGCCGGTAGCGCCTGAAGTTCGCGGGGGCCGAATCCCTGTACTTGCCCGACAGCAGGCCCTGGCCGAGCGGGCTATATGCGATCACGATCCGGCTCTCGCGCTGCGCCCAGGGCACGAGGTCGCGCTCGGGATCGCGCGCCACCAGGCTGAAGCGCACCTGGTTCGAAAGCACGGGTCCACCGAGAGCGCGCTCACACTCCAGCCAACCGGCGAGCGAGAAATTGCTGATCCCGACATGGCCGACGAGGCCCTCCTCGACAAGGCGCCGCATTCGAGGCATGACCGAGCCGGGAGGAAACAGTGGGCTCGGCCAGTGCTGCTGGTAGAGGTCGATGCGATCGACACCCAGGCGTCGCGCGCTGCCCTGCGCGCGTCCAGACGTCATGAAGGGCAGGCCGACGGGAAACAGCTTGGTCGCGACGAAAACTTCCTCACGCCGTCCGCGGATGGCCTCACCGACGATTCGTTCCGAGCGTCCGAATCCGTAGAACTCGGCCGTGTCCACGAGGTTGATCCCCAGCTCGAGGGCCCGGCGCACGATCGGCCCCGCGACGGAAGTGGCATAGGTCGTCCCGTAGCCCCACTCCCGCGAGCCGAACTGCCAGGTCCCGAGGCCGATCGCCGAGAGCCGCACGCCTCCGGCCTCGACGAACCTCACGAGTCGCCGATGGTCAGCCGGTCGTACACCATCTGGGACCAGGATTCCATGCCGAGGTAGTAGATCCGCATCTCGTCCAGCGTGAGGAGCTCGCCCGCGAGCTTGGTCGTCTCGCGGATGGCGATGTCGGGCGAGTCGCCGTCGACCAGGAACACCACGCCAAGGTGGACTTTGGAGACGGGCGACGAATCGTCGTTGAGGAGCCCGAGGAGCCGGGCCTCGAAGCGTCCGTC
>DASXBE010000049.1:0-6898 GCA_036491815.1 Candidatus Dormiibacterota bacterium
ACTCGGCCCTCGAAGAGGCGCTGTTCCTGACCAGGTTCGGCAAGTCGGTCACGCTAGTGCACCGGCGCAGCGAGCTCCGCGCGTCGAAGATCATGCAGGACCGGGCGTTCGCCAACCCCAAGATCAAGTTCCAGTGGGACAGCGACGTGGTCTCGATGGAAGGCGAAGGCAAGATCTCCGGGCTGCGGGTGCGGAACACCCGCAGCGGCAAGGAGACCGTGCTCCCGGTCGGCGGCGTGTTCATCGCGATCGGCCACCTGCCGCGCAGCGAACTGTTCGCCGGCCAGCTCGCCACCAACCCCGACGGCTACCTGGAGGTCGAGGGCCGGACCACCCGGACCGCGATCGAGGGCGTCTTCGCCTGCGGCGACGTGGTCGACCACGTGTACCGGCAGGCCATCACGGCCGCGGGCAGCGGCTGTTCCGCCGCGATCGACGCGGAGCGCTGGCTGGCCGAGCACGCGGACGCGGAAGCGAGTGCGACCGTAGCGTCCGTCAGCTTGTAGAACACAGAAGCTTATAGAGCGCATAGTTCAACAGAAAAGGTGTGATCACAATGGGTACGACCAGGGCCGTCACCGACGAGACCTTCGAGGCGGAGGTTCTCAAGAACAGCAAGCCGGTCATCGTTGACTACTGGGCCGAGTGGTGTGGCCCGTGCCGGATGATCGCGCCCATCCTCGAGGAGATCGCGGCCGAGCACGCCGACAAGATCGACGTCGTCAAGCTGAACGTCGACGATAACCCGGCGATCGCGCAGCGGTACTCCATCCTCGCGATCCCCACGCTGAACGTGTTTCTCAACGGTGAGGTCGTGAAGCAGATCAAGGGTGCCAAGCCTAAGACCGCTCTGCTTAAGGACCTGGCTGAGTTCATCTGAGCTTCTTCTTTAGCCTGTAGCTGGGTCGCGGTGAGGCGAGGGGGTCGCCCGCGCGCGTCTCGGCGCCCCGATTGAACCCGATCGGGGCGCCGAAGCCGCGCGGGCTCTCCCCTTCGCCTCACCGCTTCTCATTTTCCGCTGAAAGTGGCTCGGGTCGTGGGTCAGTGCGGGTTCAAAGCGGCAGCAGGGTCTTTGGCCCCGGCTGCCGCTTTTGATTTGCTTGGCACTCGAAATCCTGTACTAATCCTGGGTGGTCGTGGTTGACTTGCGGCATGGATAACTCGCGGTTTCTTGATTGTCTTGCTGCGGACTATCGGCGGATGCGGGAAGTCGTGCCTGGGCACCTGGACGCGCCCGTGCCTACCTGTCCGGACTGGACTGTGGCTGACCTGACGCGGCACGTTGGGCAGGTGTACCTGCATAAGGTCGAGTGCATGCGGGCGGGGGGCGAGGTGGAGACGGATTGGCCGCCGGCCGGGCTTCAGGATGAGGAGCCGGTGGCTTTGCTCGACCGTGCCTACGGTGAGCTCGTGGCCGAACTGACTACCCGGGACCCGGCCGACCGCGGGGGGACCTGGTATCCGCTCGATCCGACGGTTGGGTTCTGGTTCAGGCGGATGGCGCAGGAAAGCGTGATCCACCGGATCGACGCCGAGCTCGCTGCCGGGGTTCCAATCGCCCCCGTCCCTCACGACCTGGCCGTGGACGGGATCGACGAGCTGCTGAAGGTCTTCGTCGCCTACAGCGTCGATGCCTGGGGGGACTACTTCACCGAGGTCCTGGCCGGCTCGCCCGCGCGGGTCTACCGGATCCTGACCACGGCCGCCGCTGACGAGCCGGGCGTGACCTGGTTGGTCAGAACCTCTCCCGGCCACTTCACGGTCGAGGGCGGCCCAGGAGAGAAGCCCGCCGAAGAGCCAGGTGCTGACGTCACGATCGGCGGCGCCCCGACCGACGTGCTTCGCTGGTCCTGGAATCGCGGAACTCCCGGCGAGCTTAGCCGGGTGACGGTCGACGGCAGCCCCGACGCCCTGGCCGAGTTCCGCCGCTGCGTCGTGATCGCTACCCAGTTAGTTCGCCAGGCCGCTGACGACCGCCGGGGCCGGGGCCGGGCGGAGGACCCGCTCCGGCGTCATCGAGCCGAGGAGGCGTTCGAGCGCGACCTCTACGTCCTCGCGCCAGCTGAGCGTCGACCTGAGTTCCATTCGGAGGCGGGGGTGGCGATGGTGCGGGCGGACCGTCTTGAAGCCGACTGCGAGCAGGTAGTCAACCGGGAGAACGCAGGCGGGCGCGGTCCACTGCTTGTCACCAAAGGCCTCGATCGCCCGCACGCCGCGCCGGGTGAGGTCCTTCGCCATACCCTGAATGAGCATGCGGCCAAGGCCCCCACCGGAGAACTCGCTGAGGACCCGGGCCGTCATGAGGAGAACTGCGTCAGCGCTGACCGGGCTCGTGGGAAAGGCGACCGACCGGGGCACGTATTGTGGGGGAGCGAATAGTACATAAGCGGCGGGCACGCCGTCGACATAGAGAAGCTTTCCGCAACTTCCCCATTCAAGGAGCGCCGAGGAGATCCAAGACTCCTTTTCCAGCCCAGGATCAGATGCCTCCGCGCGAGCCTTGCTGACCGGATCGAGTTCCCAGAAAACGCAAGCACGGCAACTCGGCGGAAGGTCGCCGAGATTATCCAGCGTGATGTTGACAAGTCGGCGTGACATCCCGTTGTGTTCCCCGATCAGGTCAGCGTGAAGTAGCCACTATTTTGGCATGGTACCCCCGCCGTCGGCAGGGAATGCTGTGACCCTTGATCAAGAAATATCTACTTGGAGGACCCGATGACCGGGGCGGCAACACGGAAGAGCTTTGGCAGCGACAACCACGCGGGGACTCATCCCGCGGTCATCCGCGCCATCGTCGAGGCGAACACCGGAGACGCCGTCGCCTATGGCGCGGACCCGTGGACCGAGCGGGCGGTCGGTGACATCCGCCGCCTGTCCGGCGCACAGGGCGAGGTGTACCTCGTGCTGAACGGCAGCGGCGCCAACGTGCTCGGGCTCGGCCTGCTGCTCGGCCGGCACGAGGCGGTCATCTGCGCGGAGTCGGCGCACATCAACACGGACGAGTGCGGCTCGGCCGAGCGCATACTCGGAACCAAGCTCCTCACCGTGCCGGCCCCGGATGGGAAGCTCACCCCGGAACTGATCGCCGGCCGGCTGGCGGGCCGCGGCGATGAGCACTTCGCTCAGCCCGGCGTTGTCGCTGTCACGCAGTCCACGGAATTCGGTACCTGCTACTCGCTCGACGAGCTGCGGGCCATCAAGGACTTCTGCGCCGCGAACGGGTTGCGCGTGTTCCTGGACGGCGCCCGGCTCGCCAACGCCGCCGCGTACCTCGGCTGCACGCTCGCCGACTTGGCGGCCAACGCCGACGTGCTTAGCTTCGGCGGCACGAAGAACGGTGCTATGGGCGTCGAGGCGGTCATCGTCATGCGGCCTGCTGACGCCATCAGCGCTCCCTACCTGCGCAAGCAGCACATGCAGCTGTCATCCAAGATGCGCTTTCTCGCCGCCCAGTTCAACGCGCTCCTGGCCGACGACCTGTGGCTGGCGAACGCCACCCACGCGAACGCGATGGCGGCGAGGCTGGCGTCGGGTCTCGCATCCATCCCCGGCGTCGACCTTGCCTACCCGGTCCAGTCGGACGTGGTGTTCGCCCGCCTGAACCCCGGCCACATCGCCCAGCTTCAGCGTGACTGGACTTTCCACGTGTGGGACGACTCCACTTCGATCGTGCGGTGGATGACCGCCTTCGACACCCAGGAGAGCGACGTCGACGCCTTCCTGAGCGACATCGCCGCCACTTCCGGCGCGGTTCGGGCCTAGCGCCCCGCCTGGCACGAGGGCGGCGAGCGCACGGTTTCACGTGAAACACCCGAAGAGCTCATCTCGGCAATCTACGTTTCACGTGAAACGGTGCGTGGCGAAGCAGCCCAATCCACGGCCGGTTACCGTTAAATTGGAGAGGCGGCCAAGGTCCCTGTCAAACCTTGCGCCGCCTTCTCGGCATACCTGGCAAGCACGAGCACACACCGAGCGCGGGAAATAGGGAGAACCAGTGGCGCAGCAACGGCGAGGTCTCGGCAAGGGACTCGGAGCACTGATTCCGGAGGCACCTCGCACCGGTAGCGCGACGCTCGGCGGCGCGATGACCGGCTCGCCGGTCCCAGTGGACGTCGTCCACTCCGGGCAGTCTGGCGACACTCCTGTCACCGCCTACGAAACGGACGGCACCGGGCTGCGCCAGGTCGCGGGCGCCTACTTTGAGGAAGTCGCGGTCGGTTCCATCACGCCGAACCCGCGCCAGCCGCGTCGGACCTTCGACGATGAAGCACTCGAAGAGCTGGCCGCCTCGATCACCGAGGTCGGCCTGCTCCAGCCGGTTGTGGTCAGGAAGCTCAGCGAGGGCAAGTACGAGCTCGTCATGGGCGAGCGCCGCTGGCGCGCGTCCCAGCGGGCCGGCCTTGAGTTCATCCCGGCGATCGTCCGCGAGACGCCAGACACAGACATGCTGCGCGACGCATTGCTTGAGAACCTGCACCGGCAGCAGCTCGACCCGCTTGAAGAGGCCGCCGCCTACCAGCAGCTGCTCGACGACTTCGGCGCCACGCACGAACAGCTCGCGCAAAAGGTCGGCCGGTCCCGCCCGCACATCAGCAACACCCTCAGGCTGCTGAACCTCCCGCCGGGAGTGCAGAAGCGCGTCGCGGCCGGTGTCCTCAGCGCGGGGCACGCCCGCGCGCTCCTTTCCCTTGGCGACCCGCAGGCTCAGGAACGACTCGCCCAGCGCATCGTGGACGAAGGGCTCTCGGTTCGGTCAGTGGAGGAGATCGTTCTCCTCGGCGGCGACAAGCCGGAGAAGCCTGCCCGCAGGCCGACGCCCGCGAAGCCGGTCGCTCCGGCGCTCCGCCACCTGTCCGACCGCCTCTCCGACCTTTTCGAGACTCGCGTGAAGGTGGAGATGGGCCGGAGTAAGGGCAAGATCACCGTCGAGTTCGCCACAATCGACGACCTTGAGCGCATCGTCAAGGCGATGTCTCCTGACGCCGACTCCGCCAGGCGGTCGGCCGGCTAACGCGCGGCGATGCCTCACACGTACCAGCGTAGAGAACGCCATCCGCAGCTAACTGGCTACGCGCTGTCGGCGCTGTCGGCGCGGTGGGCGAGTTCGCGGGCGGCCTCCGCGTAGGCGACCGCACCAGAGGATGCCGGGTCGTACGTGATGACGGACTGGCCGTAACTCGGCGCCTCGGAGACGCGGACCGAGCGCGGGATGATCGTCTGGAGTACCACGTCACCAAAGTGGGACCGCACGTCCTCGGCGACCTGAGTCGCGAGGCGGGTCCTGCCGTCGTACATCGTCAGCAGGATGGTGGAGATCCGCAGCTTCGCGTTGAGGTGCCCGCGTACCAACTCGACGGTCCGCAGCAATTGCTCCAGGCCCTCGAGCGCGTAGTACTCGCACTGAATCGGGATTAGCACTTCCTCGGCCGCGACGAGCGCGTTGACCGTCAGCAGTCCGAGTGACGGCGGGCAGTCGATCAGCACGTAGTCGAACTTCGTCATGTCGAGCTGCTCGATCGAGCGCAGCAGCCGCGCTTCGCGCGCGACGAGCGGCACGAGCTCGATCTCGGCGCCGGCCAGGTCAATCGTGGCAGGCGCGCAGTAGAGCCCGGGCATGCCGCCTACTTCGGTCACGATCTCTGACATCGGGCGCTCTTCGACGAGCGCGTTGTACACGGACTCGATCCCCACGTGGTGATCGACGTCGAGAGCGGTCGAGGCGTTCCCCTGGGGGTCCAGGTCCACCACGAGGACCCGGTTGCCGTGCTGCGACAGGCTTGCCGCCAGGTTCACCGCGGTCGTCGTCTTGCCGACGCCGCCCTTCTGGTTGGCGATAGTCATGATCCGGCACCGCTTCGGGCGCGGCCAGGCATCCCGCTTCGCCGCGCCACGAACGCCAACGGCCGCTTCGGCCTGGCGCGCGATTGGCGTGTCACCCGAACTTATCGGTGCGTCCGGTACCACGACTGGCGCGTCAGGCCCGATCGGTTGCGCCGACATTTGATCTCCTCTAGTCGGTGTTCCACGTGAAACCGCCGCCGCCAGCGCGTTGCGCACCCGGTCGGATCCGGGAAACGACAGATCCTCTTGTTCGTTCACCGACGTACCTCTCGAAGCCTGCTCAGGGGATTGAGAAGAAAGCCCAAACCGCGCCGCGGGCCAGCCCAGCCCGGTCACGCCTGGAATTTGAACCGTTCCCCCGTCAGGCCACCCCACGCCGGCTGCGCTGAGCACCTGCTCGCTCCTCTCGGCCGTGTCCTCCCATGACGACACGGACCACCGTCGTCGCCATTACGACCCTACCGTGACCGGCCTGCAGAACCTCCGCACTCCGCACGCCAAGTCGTGAAAGAACGGGCTGTGCGGCCGCGATTTCCGCGTCCGCGGACTGTCCTTTGATCGCGAGCAGCTCACCGCCGGGGCGTAGCAGCCGCACGGCCCAGCCGGCGAGCCGGTCGAGTGGCGCGACGGCCCGCGCCGTGGCGACGTCCGCCTCGATATGCGCGGCCGCCTTCTCTTCCGCCCGGGCGCGCAGCACCGTGGCGTTGGACAGGCCGAGCTCGGCGACGCACTCCTCAAGGAAGACCGATCGCCGCAGCAGTGGCTCGAGCAGGATGACCCGAAGTGAGGGGCGCAGCATCGCGAGCACGACGCCGGGCAGTCCGGCTCCTGAGCCGATGTCGACGAGCACGCCGCGCTCCGGCAGCAGTTCCGCCACCACCGCGCAATTGATCAGGTGCCGGTCCCACAGGCGCTCGGTCTCCCGCGGGCCGATCAGCCCGCGCGTAACACCGTCGGTAGCCAGCAGGTGCGCGTACCGGCGCGCCTGGTCAAGCGCGGCGCCGAAGACCTCCGCGGCCTCTGGCCCGTCGGCGGGCACTTCCGCGGCCACCGCGGT
>DASXBE010000050.1:0-21137 GCA_036491815.1 Candidatus Dormiibacterota bacterium
TCGCCTTCCTACAAGCGCGTGGCAGCCCACTGGGTGGTCAGCGCAAAGCGCGCCGAGACCCGCATGAAGCGGCTGGCGGTCCTGATGGCCTGCTCCGCCAGGTACGAGCGCCTACCCGCGTTGAGCGCTCCGAGCCGCAACCCTCGCGGGTGAGCCGTCGGGCTGGCTGATGAACGCTTCACCAGCGACGGGGAGGTGAAGGGTGAAGGTGCTCCCTTCGCCGGGCGTCGAGTCCACCGTGATGTCGCCGCCGTGCAGCCGTGCGAGCTGCCGCCCCAGGTACAGGCCCAGGCCGGTGCCGGGCAGATGATTGGTCGCAGGATTGGATACACGGCCGAAGCGAGTGAACAGGACGTTCATATCGGCCTTGGCGATGCCCACACCACTGTCCCTTACCGCCACACGCGCCAGGCCGCCGCGCAGTGTCACGACGCAGCTCACGTCGCCGCCGTCGGGCGAGTACTTCACGGCGTTGTCGATGAGGTTGGTGACGATGGTCTGGATGCGCTCGTCGTCCACGTTGACGGGCACCCGTCTGCTGGGTAGCGTCAGATTGAGCGCGCGCGCGTCTTCGATGATGAGGCGCGCTCTCTCGACTGCCGCGGAGACAATGTCGCGCAGGTCGGCCTCGCGGGGTTGGATGATCAACGACTCGTCCTCCAACCGCGCAGCCTCGATCATCTGCTCGATCATGGCGTTCATCTCGGTGATCTTGGCCATCATCACGCCGGCGGCCTTGACGCCTCGCTCGTTCAGCTCGCCGAGCATCCCGCCCTGGAGCATGGACCCGTATCCGCGGATCACCGTCATCGGCCCGCGCAGCTCGTGGGACGCCAGGTTGAGGAACTGGCTCTTGTGCTTCTCGATCGTGGCCATGCGCTCGGTGACACGCGTGCGCTCGATGCCCGCCGCGACCGAGGAAGCGTATCCCTCGAGCTGATTCACCTCGTCCGTGCCGAATAGAGGCGTGAAGCGGCCGGCCAGCAGCCCGATGTAACCGGTGCCCTCGGCCAGCCGGAGCGGGGCGATCATCGAGGCGGCGCCGCCAGGCCCTGTGATGATCGCCGCGCCAGCCTCAGTGCGCCCGGTCATGACTTCACGAATCTCTGCCTCCGACATGTTGCGGCTGGCGATCACCTTGCCCTCCGCATCTGCGATGAAGCCGCCGTGCGCGCCGATCATCCGCATCGCCCAGCCGACGGCCTGCTCGGCCAACACGCGCGGGTTTGGGCTGAAGATGAGCAAGTCCTGCATGGCTGCACGCAGCTTGTTGGTCTCGCCCATGCGCCAGATGTTGCGGAGCAGGGCGGGCGGGGCGACGCTGACGTAGATCAGCGGGACCATGGCCAGGGCGATGAGCTGGATCGCGATCCTCACGGCCGGGCTCCGCAGGGCGGTGCCGCCGATCACGGCCACCACCACGATCGCGATCAAGACCGCGAAACCAAAGCTCAGGGTTCGCATGCGTTGCCGCTGCACGCTTGGCAGCTCGCGGCTCGCCAGCCAGAACCGCAGGACCGGCTCGCCGATGAAGAGGGCCCACACCAGCACGAGAACGGTGGACAGCGCCATCAGCACCTGCGTCCCCGCGTGCGCAAGCACGGTGACCTCGGCTACGCCGGCGGCGACAGCCACCACGAACATGGTCCGGGCCGCCCACCGGGTAAGCGGCTTCATGGGCACGAAGGAGTCGCGGAACAGCAGGATGAAGTAGGCACAACCGACGAAGGCCACGACAGTCACAGCCGCGATCCATTGAGCCGACGAACCGGTCACGGCCTGGATGCGGCCCAGGACGGAAACCAGGGCCAGTAGGGAGAGCGAGATCGCGAGCATGGCCTGCGCGCGCCCGCGCCGCCGGTACCACTGGAAACAAGCCGCGGCGCAAAGGGCCACAAACCCCAGGGTGGACAGATCGAGCGACAGCTGCTCGACGGACGCCATCTAGTGCTGTTTCGGCGGTTCCGAGCGGCCGCGTTCAACCCACTCGGGGATTGAGCGCGATACGAATTCGGGGGTGACGCGGGACTTGACCAGGTACTCGACGGCGCCGAGCGCCACTCCGCGCTCGATCATCGCCGGCTCACCGTAGTTGGACAGTATGACGACGGGAGGATGGTCCGGAAACGACTGCTTGAGCTCGAGCATGACCTCCAGGCCGCTCCGGTCGGGCAGCAGAAGATCGAGCAGGATGATGTGCGGCCGAGCCCCAGCCATGGCGTTCAGCGCAGCCTGCCCCGTCCGGACCAAAGTCACGTTGTACCCGTCGTACTCGAGCTGCACACGGTACATGTCAGCGATGGACATGTCGTCTTCGACGAGGAGGACGTCCAGGGCGCCGCCGCGAGCTGCCGTCCTGTGGCGGCTCAGCCAAGGGAGAACCGAGATCCCGACGGGCCAGGGCCGGTCCGCCACGTCAGGCAACCGGGCGTGGGGCAGCCGGAAATCGTGCGCCATCCTGAGCGTCCTGACCTCCACCACCCCAGGCCAGATCATAAGGAAATGACGGAAATTCGTCTCCCAAACGCGCCTTAACAGCGCTGAACAGTCCTTGACTGTCTGTTGTGTAGGATTCTTGGCGGCAACTGGCTGCGAGTGAAAATGACAAGTACGCGGGACGCCGAGCTAGGAGAGGCGCTCGACAAGCTTCAGGCAGCATCGCTGGAGCTGATTCGCCTCGAAGACATCTCGGAAATCGCCGAGACCGCTCTCGCCTGGGCGCTCGACCTCACCAGGTCTTCGATCGGGTTCATCACCCTTACAGGCGACTCGGATGACGCGGACCAGGTGTACTCCCGAACCTCTGACGGACGACGCCACCTGCCCAGCGACCAGATCGACCGGCTGGTCCGGGGCGGCACCGGTGAGGCAAGCCTGGTCCACCTGCTGCAATCAGGCGGGCGCCGGCTGGGCATGATCGGCGTGACGCGCGGCCCGGTGTACGAGGAGATCGACCGGAGCAGCTTTGCCGTTTTGGCCACTCATCTCGGCGCGATCATCGAGGTTGCGATCCTGGCCGGCTCCGACCCCGTCGCGGGGTTGCGCACGATGCTCGAGACGAGAACGCGCGAACTCGAGCGAACCATCTCCCGCCTCGAAACCGTCGACGCCGCGCGGCAGCTGCTGCTCAAGAACGTCGTGGCGGCGCAGGACAAGGCGGCGAAGCGTTTCGCGAGCGAGCTTCACGATGACGCCCTGCAGAAGCTGACCGCGGCCGAGCTCCACCTTCAGCGGCTCAAGCTGGACGACGAGCATCAGCGGGCCATCTTCGCGGAAGCCTGCGACCTGATCCTGCAGACGGAGGAGTCGCTCCGCCGGCTGCTCTTCGAGGTGAGGCCTCCCGCGCTGGAGAACCTAGGAGGCCTGGAGGCCACGGTCCGCGAGCGGATGATGATGCTCAGATCCCTGACCAACGCCGAGGTCACGACTGAGATAGCCGTCCCAGACGACATCGCTTACGAGCTCAAGTCGATGGTGTTCAGGCAGGTCTCAGAGGCCGTGACCAACATCGAAAAGCACGCTCGGGCGACCCAGGTGCACCTGTCGCTTGTGCTGAGCGAGGGGATCGTGCACGGCCGCATCAAGGACAACGGCGTCGGCTTCGTGGTCGCCGAGCGCAACAACCTGCCGGGCCACCTCGGACTGCTGTCGATCAGGGAGCGCGCGATCCTCGCCGGCGGCTGGTACAAGATCGAGAGTGAACCGGGGGCGGGCACCACGATCGAGTTCGGCCTGCCCACCTACTGATCGGTGCCCCGGATCCTGGTGGTCGAGGATGATCCGACTCTTCGAGGCGTGATCCGTCTGGTGCTCGAGAAAGATGGCTACCTGGTCGACGAGGCTCCGCATGGCACCGCCGCGCTCGAGATGCTCGCTGGGGAGATGCCTGATGTGGCCGTGGTCGACTCCAGGATGCCGCTCATGAACGGCGGCGAGCTGATCGCGCGGATGCGCGCCGACGCGCGGACCGCCGCGATTCCGGTGCTCCTGCTCAGCGGCTTCGGCGAGGCGGCGAGCGGCGCGGATGCCGCGGACGCCGTGCTTGCCAAGCCCTTCGAGCCGCAGCACCTGCTGGACACCGTGAGGAGCCTCGCGGCCGGCTAGGGGCGCTGCCCCCTGCGCGCTCAGTCCTGGTCGTACAGGCGAACCGCAGCCGGGAGCTCCACGGTGAACGTGCTGCCCTCCCCGAGGGTGCTCTCGACAGTGATGTCGCCGCCCTGCAGCCGGGCCGCCTCCTTGCAGAGGTAGAGGCCCAGGCCGGTGCCGGGGATGGCCTCGGTGCGCGCGCCACCGACACGGCTGAACCTGGAGAAGAGCCGCGGCAGGTCGCCCTGCGCGATGCCGATGCCGTGGTCGGTGACGCGGACGAGGGCGCGGCCACCGCTGCGGACCGTGACGCAGTGGATCTCGCCACCCTGCGGCGAGTACTTGATCGCGTTGTCGATCAGGTTCGCCACGATCATGAGCACTCGGTCGCGGTCCGCGCGCACGAAGACGGGGTCTGCCCCGATGTCGACTTTCAGCTGATGCTGCTGCTTGCGGCCCTCATGGACCTGCTCGATGGCATGGGGAACTATCTCCCGGACGTCGAAAGTGCTTACGTTGAGCGGCAACGTTGGGTCATCGAGCCGCGAGGCCTCGAGGATCTGGTCGACCATGCGGTTCAATTCGCGGATCTTCGCCGCGATGATGACGCTGGTCTCGTGGACCCCCTCCGATACCTGGCCCAGCGACCCTTCGGCGAGCATCGACGCGTATACGGACACCACGCTGATCGGGCCTCGCATCTCGTGTGACGCCAGCCGCAGGAAGTCTGCTTTGGTACGCTCCAGCGCCGCCATCCGCTCCGCCGCGGCCGTGAGCCGCTCCCTCTCGTCGCGCTGCGCCTCGGCCAGCCGCGAGCGCGCCTCCCGGTGCTGCCAGACAAGCCCCGCCGCCATCGATGAGGTCCTGAGGATATGAAGATCCTCTTCATTGAAGCCACCCTCGCGAGTGGAGTTGAATGCCGCGACCAGCCCGAGGCGAAGGTCGCCGACCCTCCAGCCCACAGCGATTGCGTCCGCCACTTCCATCACCGCGAGAGCGTCGCGATAGGCCTCGAACTCGGGACTCGCATCGATCGAAGCTCGGAACACGGCGTCGTGGTAGACAATCCTGTCCGCCAGCCCGTCTCCATCCGGGCTGCACGGAACGCTGAGCCCGGCGAGCACCTCGTCGTTGAAGCCGTGCGTGCGGGGCTGGACGAACATGGCGCCGCCCGCAGCCCGCGCGAACAGGACCTTGCCGGCGCCTACGAGTCGTGCGACCGACGCCGACAGCTCGCCAAAGAAGTCCTCCAGCGAACCGCTGACGTCGGCCAGGCGCGAGATTTCAAGCAGGGCGCGGATGCCCTCTTCATGCGCCCGCCCGAGCTGCAGGCGGTCCGACGCCGACGCGGTGACGTCGTAGCCGGAAACGAGCAGGTGGGTCACCGCGCCGGCGCCGTTGCGGAGCGGCCAGATGCTCCAGTCCCACTTGGTCAGGTCGCCTGGCAGGACCACGGGACGGCCCTTGAGCCCGACGAACTCGGAGTCGTGAAAGTGCGCCGGCTCGCCACGAGCCGCGACATCTCGGAACGTGTCGAGGACCTGCGGCGCGGCGGCGAGGGCCTCCTGCAGGTGTTTGCCAACGATTGGTCGGCGGTCGGGCTGGTACCAGCTCTCGTAGAGCTTGTTGGCGTAGACGATGGTCAGATCCGGGACGGTGAGGAGCGCGATGCCGAACGGCACCTCCGCGAGCGCCCAGCCCGGGACGGAGGGTTCCACCGATCCGTCACCGACCAGACGTGCGCTCACGACGCGATGTCCCTCCACCGTTCAATCGCGCGCCACCCGGCCGGCGACCGCCGGGCCCGGATCCGCCGGCGTCAGCCCAGGTAGTTCCCCGGTATCCGGGCCTGGTCGAGACGAGCGCATTCGAGGCTGCAGTAGGTGACGACGCCGGACAGCACCAGGGTGCCCCTGAGCTTTTGGCCGCAGGCTTCGCAGAGTGCCACCACGGCTGAGACTGGTTTCTGAGCGGTCCTGACCAGAGCGCCGCGCCTGGAACCGACCGCATCCGCGCCGCCGATCAATGCAGAACCTTGCATGCAACGTCCCCCCGGCTTGATTGGTTCGCGCGCCGCGAACCTCGCCACCAAGACGCTACACCGGTTGCCTGTAAAGATCCCTCAAGAGTGAAGAAGGTTGGTGGATTTCTTGGGGTGCGCCGCACCTCGCTCCACCCGGAGGCGCTCATCGAAGCCTCCCGAGCGAAGAAATGCGTCACGCCTGTACGCCACGCGCGAACGGCAACGGGCCGCGAGGGCATCCCCCGCGCGATTCAGACGTGCAGCAAGCGCCTCGCGCCACCGCAGCGGAAGCGGAGGGCGTTCGTCGATGAATGCGATCCAGTCGGCGACGGCGCACCGAGCACCCAGGTTGCGCGAGGCAGCCGGCCCGGACCCCTCGCTGTTGACGACCACCAGACGGTCGAAGAAAAGGGGCGGCGTGTCGAGGCGGAGGTCACTGCCCGGTGTGATCCTCTCGTCGACCAGGATCACCCGTTCAGGCAGAGGCCCCGAACCGCTGGCGAGCGCCGTCAGCGCGGCCGCGAGCGACGGTCCGCCCGTGGTCGGAACGACCACGTCGAATGTGGCGCCGCGACGCGGCTTGCCCTTCCCCACGCTTCCACAACGCAACCCCGGGCCGGATGACCCGCTTTGATTGCATATGGCAAAGAATCATGAAATCGCCCGCCCGTGAGTCCGGAAACGTTCTAGCGCTGCTGTCGGGTGGCGGGTAACCTCGCGATCGGGGCCGTTGCCTCGTTATGGCCTCTCGCATGCTGACCACGTTCGGCAATTAGACATGCAAGAAAGAAGTGAAGAGCAAATCATCAGCCGGTTGCTGGACCTCGAGAACGCCGGCCAGGCCGAACGTCGCGCCGAGCTCACCGGTGAGCGATTCCTCGCATTGATCAACGACCCCGACGACGGGCGGGGCTACGTGATCCGGCACGGGACGGATGAGACCGAGGGCGCGGAGATACCGCCTGGCACAGAGTTCTGGGAGTACCCCACCGTCGCTGAGGCGGAGCGGGCCTTCGACCAGCTCCTGGCTGGGGCGAAGCAGGCCGGCCACCTGGTCGAGGAGGACTCGACCGAAGACCTCGGCGATTCCGAGAGCGGAGGCGCGGAGGTCCGCGACCGCTATGCCGACAATGACACTGACGCGCTGATCGAAGAAGGCGAGACGGATGACTCGGAGGCGTCCGGCGACCCGACGGAAATCAAGCCCGATGGCTGAGAAGCTAGCCGACGCGGCGGCGCCCGTAACCGCACCCAAAGAGACCCGGCCCGAGCAGCAGCGACGCGGCCGGCTGTTCTTGAGCGTGTACGCCAGCGTCATGCTCGTCGCCACCGCGGGCTTTGTGGGGCTTGCCGTCTTCGTGCGCCAGCAGGACGTGATCACGAACTTCGACGCTCCCGTCGCACAGGCGATCCAGAGCATCAACCTGCCGGTGGTGAGCTGGATCCTCTTCCACATGAGCGACCTGGGCTGGGCTCCCCTGGACATCGTCTGCGTGGTGGGCATCGCAGGTGCGCTGTTCGCTTTGCGGCTGAGGCTCGAAGCGGTGCTCGTGGTGGTGGCGACCCTCGCCGCAGGCGAGCTCGGCACGCTGACCAAGGGCATCGTGCAGCGGGCCCGCCCGACGTCAAGCTTTGTTCACCTGGCGGGTCATCTCGCCGACTTCAGCTTTCCGTCAGGCCATGTGATCTTTGCGACCGTCCTTTTCGGCACGACCTTCGCGATCGTCTGGATCGTGTGGTCGAGCTCGCTCGTGCGCAACGCCGTCCTCGTGCTGCTGGCGGCGCTTGTCCTGCTGATGGGGCCCTCGCGCATCTACCTGGGTGAGCACTGGCCGACCGACGTCCTCGGCGCGTACTGCCTGGGCGGCCTGTGCCTGGCCGTGACGGTCGAGGTGCTGCTCGCGCTGCGGCCGAAAGTGGGCCCGTGGTGGCAGGGCCGCGACTTCCGCCGAAGCTGGAGGCCGATCCTCTAAGGTCCGGCGCGGCTCCCGGACCCCTTGTCGCAGCCGCTGGTTGGTGCGAACATTTGATCGCCGTGCCTCAGCCCTCAGCGGAAGCCATCGAGCTCGGGCTGAACACCGCGGACCCGGCGACCCTGGTGATCGATCTGAACTGTGCTTTCGCGTCGATCGAGCAGCAGCACAACCCCGCGCTGCGCGGCCACTCCCTGGCGATCGCGGCCTACGCCACCGGCGCCGCCACCATCGTCTCGTCCTCTCGCGAGGCAAGGGACCTCGGAATCAAGACCGGCATGCGCGTCTACGAGGCCAAAGCGATCGACCCGGACGTGATCGTCCGCGAGCCCAACCCTCCCCTTTACCGAGCGGTTTCGGACCGGATGATCGAGATCATGGAGCGGCACAGCCCGGATGTCCTGCGGATGTCGATCGACGAAGCCTCCATGAACCTGGCCGGCACCCCGGACCTCGTCAGGCTCGGACCGGAGGGAGTCGGCCGCGCGATCAAGGAGGCGATTCGCGAGGAGGTCGGCGAGTGCGTCACCTGCTCGGTGGGGGTTTCGACATCGATCTGGATGGCCAAGCAAGCCTCCAACCTCGACAAGCGCGACGGCCTGCAGCGGATCGACCACACCAACCTGCTGGCGGTCTTCCGGCGCCTGCGCCTGACGGACCTCTCCGGCATCGCCGAGGCCTCAGCCCGCCGCCTCGGCAAGGCGGGCATTCTGACGCCAATCGACTTCCTGCTGGCGACCGCCGACCGGATGGCGCTGGCTGGGATGCACGCCGAGGTGGCGGGCTCCTGGGGCAGGCGCCTGCGTGGATTCGAGGTCAGCGCTTTCGAGCACGCCGCCCGCAAGAGCTACAGCCACTCGCACGTGCTGGCCAGGGCCACGGCCTCCCAAAAGGAGCTCGAGGAGCTCCTGATGCGCCTCGCCGACATGGTGGGCCGCAGGCTTCGGGCGGCCGGCCGGCGCGGCTCAGTCGTTTCGATCGGCGTCGTCTACCGGCCGGAGACCGGGCATTTCTCCAAGCAGACCACCATGCCGGCACCCATCGCGACAGGCGACGAGATCTATCAGGCCGCCCTGAAGCTACTTGCGGCGCGCGATCCCCGCCGGCTGGTGGGCACGCTGGGGGTCGGGCTCGCCGGCCTCGTCCAGGGCGAACCGGCGCAGCTGGACCTGTTCACCGAGCCATCACGCCCGCGCCGGGAGCGGCTGGAGGCGGCGGTCGACGCCATCCGAAACCGCTTTGGAGAGGACGCGATCCAGCGCTCGCGACTCCTGGGAAGGGCTCAGGTGGTACGCGATCGGATCGCCTTCGGAAATACCGGCCATCCGGACGAAAAGGGGCCGCCCACGCCCTAGCCGCGGCCTCCGCGATCGAGGCGGCGCCATCTCCCGCTCGTGTGGCCCTTGGCGCCTGGGACCACCAGGCCGCGAACCTGCCCCCTGTGGGCCGGCCGATCGAAGGGGGCGCAGGGTATTCCCGCTCCCTGGCTGGTTGTCTTAGGTAGGTGGGCCGACCGGCCCGCACACTAGACAAGGAGGTTGGAAAAGCAATGATCGCTGCAATCGTCGTGTTGATTCTTCTGCTGTTGCTGCTCGGGGGAGGCGGCCTTCTCTCCACGGGTCTGCATGTCCTCTGGATCCTGCTCATCATCGGGCTGATCCTGTGGATCCTCGGCTTTGTGTTCCGGGGAGCGGAAGGCGGACGCTGGTATCGCTGGTAGGAGATCCATCTCGTAGCTGAAAGCGGGCGCCGGACTCCGGCGCTCGCGCCCGGCCCTAGGCCTTTCGCCCGCTCACTCCGCCAGCTCGCCGGACGGCGGCAGGGCCTCGTGAATCTGTGCGGCGAGGCGGTTGGGCGTGGTCCGGGCCTTGATCAACCAGGCCAGGGCCCCCGCCCTTGCCGTACGCCCTTCGGAGGTCTCCTCCGGGTGGTTGCTGATCATGAACACCGGCCTGGACGCCGTACGAGGGTCGCTCTTGAGTCGGTCGAGCACGTCGCCGCCGGTGATGTCGCCGAGCTCCCAGTCGAGCACGAAAACGTCCGGCAGCTCCTCGTCGAGCGAGCCACGAAGACGTTCTGGGTCGTTGACCACGGTGACGCGGAAACCCTCCAGCTCGAGACCGAGCCGGTACATGTCCGTCGCATCGGGATCGTCGTCGATCAGCATGACCAGGGGACGTGTATCCACACTTGCTCCCTTCTCTCGCAGCGTCGAATCGCCTTACCTCAGATACGCTTCGACGCGACGCGCGGCGGGCACCCTGTAACCAAAGGTTAAAGGTTGGAGTGCACGCCTGTGGGCTCAGCCTGCGACGGGCAACCTCAGCGTGAACTCGCTTCCCTCACCCAGGGTCGACCGCACCGCGACGTCGCCGCCGTGGCGCAGGGCGATCTCGCGGCAAAGAAACAGGCCCAACCCGGTCCCCTGGATGCTCACGTTCTCCTCGGTGGGCAGCCGGCTGAACCGGCCGAAGAGCAAAGGCAGGTGCTCAGGCCGGATGCCCAGGCCGTGATCGCGGATGCGGACCAGCGCAGAGTCATCGGAGCGCGAAACCTTGCACTCGATGTCGCCGCCATTCGGCGAGTACTTCACCGCGTTGTCGAGCATGTTGCCGATGATCGTCCCGATGCGCGAACGGTCCGCCGAGACCATCACGGGTTCGGCGTCCACCACCACGGCGATGTGGTGGCGGGCCGACAGGGCGCTGAACAAGGCAGCCTGTTCGCGCGCCAGCCCGCGCAGGTCGAACACTTCGGGGTGCAACTCGAGCTGGTCGTGCTCGAGACGCGAGGTCTCCAGCATCTGCTCGATCAGGATGTCGATCTGAGCCAGCTTCGACTCGATCAAGGGGGCCATCTCTTTGAAGCGTTCGGGCGCGATCGAGCCGTCCTCGAGCATCGACGTGTAGCCGCGTACCACCGTGAGTGGACCACGAAGCTCGTGGGATGCGAGGTTCAAGAACTGCGTCTTCGTCCGTTCGAGCTCCGCCATCCGCTCCGCGTGAGACCGCAGCTGCGCCGCCTCCAGGTCGCGTTCCTCCTCGCGCCGCAGCTCGGCCTGGTGCCGCTCGGTCATATCGCGGGTCACCTTCCCGAAACCTTTCAGCACCCCTTCCTTGTCGTACAGCGCCGTGATCAAAACGCTGGCCCAGAACGTGCTGCCGTCCTTGCGGACACGCCAGCCCTCCTCCTGGTAGCGGCCCTCCCGGCGTGCGACCTCGAGCTCCCAGTCGGGTTTGCCGGCCTTGACCTCCTCCGGCATGTAGAAAGTGGAGAAATGACGTCCCACGATCTCATTTGCCGCGTACCCCTTGATGCGCTCCGCCCCATCGTTCCAGCTCGCCACCACCCCATCGGTGTCGAGCATGAAGATCGCGTAGTCCTTGACGCCCGAGACCAGCAGCGAGAACATCTGCTCGCTGCGTCGGAGATCCTCGGTGGTCCCGCGAATCGTGGTCAGGTCCGAGTTGATTTCGAGGATGGCGAGCGGACTCCCGTCTGGGTGTGTCTGCAGGCCCCAGCGGCCCGCGACGACGACGGGCGAGCCGTCCTTGCGCCGCTGCTTGATCTCCCCCTCCCACCTTCCTGAGCGCAGCAGCTCGGTCTCGATCTCCTCCAGGGGGATCGGGTATTCAGACTCCAGGAGCTGGCCCGACACGCGTCCGAGAGCCTCCGCTCGCGACCACCCGTACAGCCGCTCCGCGCCCGGGTTCCAGTAGCTGATCAAGCGGTTGTAAAAGCCCCGCGCGAAGATCGCGTCGAATGTGAGGTCGACGAGCTGGTGCGACTCGCCGCCGCTCTCCGCCGGAGCGGCTCCCGGACCGGATTCGGTGCTCGCCAAGGCAGTTGGGATATTACCTAGACGGCGGCCGGCTCAGTCAAGGGCGGATGGCGCCGGCAGGGCGCCGGCGCGGTCAGGAGCCTTCGCGCTTCTTCCGGCCAGTCGCGAGCCAGGCGATCGCGCCGGCGATCAGCAAGGCCAGGAGGAGGTTGGGGGCGACCACCGCGAGCGCGCGCGGCAGCTGCCAGCCGTTCTGGCTGCTGAGAATCTCGCCGGCCAGCCCCACAGCCATCAACGCGAGCGGCCCGATCAAAAGCCAATTGCGCCGCGCCCCCATCAGTCAGGTAACGCGCGAGTCTTTCGAACTGCGCCGCCCGACTCAGGCGAGGCCCGCCTGCTCCCAGGCCGCCTGGCAGGAAATGCAGCGCGTCGCCGACGGAAGCACCGCCAGCCGCTCCTCGCCGATCTCCCGTCCACACTGCTCACACCGGCCATAGGCTCCCTCGGCGCGGCGGTCCTGCGCGTGCGAGGCCTCCTCGCGGTCCCGCTTCAAGACCTCCTCGATCGCGCTGGCGGTGGCTTGGTCGCTCATCTCCTGGGTCGAGTCCGCGTTGCGAAAGCCCCTGCTCATCCACCCAGCTTAGGACGGCCGCGAACGCGAAACCCCTCTCGCCAATTCTCTTTGGGCTGGCTAGACTCCTCGCATGAACAGCCTCGGGGACGCGTTCGGCTACGCCTTCAAGGACCCGAAATGGGTTGAGAAGATCCTGGTCCAGGGGTTGATCCTGATCATCCCGATCGTGGGTTGGATCGCGGCCGCCGGCTGGTTGATGATCACATTCGACAACCTGCGCTCAGGCCGCCTGGAGCTGGCCCCGGCCGGGTTCCATCTGCGGCAGGGAATCGGACTCTTCGGCGTGGTCCTGATCTATTCGGTCGTGGTCGCAATCCCGGGCGGCGTGCTCGCCGGCATCGGCTCGGCAGCGGTCGGCCAGAGCCGGGCCGCCGCGGCGTCAGCCTCGAGCCTTGGCTCGCTGATCAACTTCGCCGGCCAGCTGCTGATCGACTTCCTTCTTCCCTCGCTGATCGTGATGACGCACCACTACGGTTTCGCAGGGGGCATGGATGTACCTCGAGTCTGGGCTCTCGCGACGCGAAACGTGGGCAACAGTGTGATCGGCGGGCTGATCCTCCTCGCCGCCGGAATCATCGGTTGGGTCGGCGTCTTCGCGTGCTGCATCGGACTCTTCTTCACCGCCATCTACGGGCTCTCGATCAGCGCGGGTGCCGCGGCCTGGTTCGAGCGCCAGCAGTCCGCACCATCTCTGCCAGCGACCTGATCAGCGCGCGGCTGACCAACCTCTCGGCCGAGACCGCAGCGTCAGGCTGAACGACCCAGCGAACGACCGCGGAGATGGTCAGCCACGTTCGGCTGCCGGCGTTTGGCGCTCGGGCTGGCACACCGGGCACCAGAAGGCCATCCGCGCCTGGTGTCCGAGCGCGCGAACCCTGATGGGCGTGCCGCAGCGCGGGCACGGCCGTCCGGCACGACCGTGCACGGCACCCCGGCCGTAGCCCGGAAAACGCCGCCTTATTCCGCCGCCAAGATTGGCCCGCATGGCGGCGCGGGCCGCCTCGAACACCGCCGCGAGCTCGCCATCCTGCAGCACCGCGGTGGACGTCCACGGGTTGATGCGGCAATGCCACAGCGACTCGCATCGATACACGTTTCCGATGCCGGCCGTGACCCGCTGATCGAGCAGGACCTCTCCGGCGGTGATAGGCCCGAGCGAGCGGGCTCGCGCGACCGCATCCGCGACCGCCCAATCGTCGGCGAGGATGTCCGGGCCGAGGTGACCGACCTTGGTGCCGGCGTCCCGCACCAGCTCCATCACCGGCGCGGCGAAGCACACCGCCACCGCATCGGCGGTCTCGAGCATCGCCTTCAGCTGCCACTCGGGCCTGCGCCACCGTTCGCCTGGCTGGTAGACGTGCCACACACCGCGCATCCGCATATGTGAATGAAGAGCCAGCCCGTTGTCGAATCGGATCAACAGGTGCTTGCCGACCGGCTTCACCTCGGTGACGGTCGTGCCGGCAAGGCGCCCGAGCGCGGCGGGAGCGGCGGCGAGCACGCGCTTGCCCTCGAGCCGTGCTCGCAGCGCTTGGGCCGTCCTCCAGATCGTGTCGCCCTCAGGCATCGCCTCAATGTTGCGACTTCCGAACGCGCGCCCTGGCCGGCCGGCGTAGAAATAAATGGAGAAACCTGGTGGTTGCTTGAGGTGAAGGCTGCCATTTCACAGACAGGAGTAAACATGGCCAACTGGAAGTTCGACCCTTACCACACGCAGGTGGAGTTCTCCGCCAAGCACCTTGGCATGATGACGGTGCGCGGCCACTTCGCCGATGTGACGGTCACCGGCGACATCGATCCGCAGCACCCGGAAAGCTCACATTTCGAAGCGGTGATCAAGACCGAGAGCATCCGCACCCACAACGAGCAGCGCGACAAGGACTTGAGGTCTTCGAACTTCCTGGAGATCGACAAGTACCCGACGATGAACTTCAAGAGCACCAAGATCGAGCCCGCCGGAGGCAACCGATACAAGGTGACCGGAGACCTCACCATCAAGGGCGTGACCAAGCCGGTCACCCTCGAGGCGACCAACTTCGGTGAGTTCAACGACCCGAACATGGGTCACCGGTATGGCTACGCCGCCGAGACGAAGATCAATCGCAAGGACTTCAACATGAAGTTCGACATGATGCTCGACGGCAAGTACATCGTGAGCGACGAGGTCCAGGTCCACATCGAAGGCGAGGTCGTCGAAGCCAAAGAAGAGCAGCCCGCGACCGCGAGGAGCTGAGCCCCCAAAGCCGCCGGGTGGGCCTCGGGGAGTAAGGAGCCGCCACTGCTTTCGAGCCGGCAGCCGCCGGCTCGCCATCGACCGATCCGGCCGCCGAGCCTGGGTCGCCGAAGCCGCGCAGGCGGAGGTCGCGGAGGATCAACGTGCAGATCAATCCGAGCATGCCCGCGAAGATGGTGATCCAGAAGAGGTCGCCGATCGACAGCGCGAGCGCGTTGTTGGCGCCGGCGATCACCTTCGGGATCAGGGGCTGGAGCGCCCCGGGCAGGAGGTGCTGCAGCAACGCTTTGCCGTTGCCGACGTTCTGGAGGATTCCCGACAGCTTGACCATCTGATCGATGACCTGCTGGGGCACGCCCTCCTGGGCGAGGTTGGTCGGCAGGCGGCCGGCAAAGGATGAAGAGAAGATCGTCCCAGCGGCGGCCAGGCCGACGGACGCGCCGATCGAGCGCAGGAAGGTGAGGGTGCTGGTGGCCACACCCAGTCGGTCCCTCGGCACGGAGTTCTGAACCACGACCGTGTAGCCGGCCATGGCCGGGCCGATGCCGAGGCCCAGGACGAACATCCACGACCAGAGCACCCAGTCCGTCGTGCCGGCCGTCAGGTGGGTCATCAGGAATCCACCCACGATCATCAGGGCGGCGCCGCTGACCATGATCCACTTGTACCGGCCCAGCCGGCTGATGAGCTGGCCGGTGCCGATGCTTCCGCCCATGAGCCCGACGAGCAGCGGCCAGATGTAGTACCCGGAGGCGGTCGCGCTGATGCCGCGGACGGTCTGGTAGAAGCGCGGCATGAAGATGACCGCGGCGAACATGGCGACGCCGAAGACGAACACCGCGGCCATGCTGACCGAGTAGTCCCGGTTCCTGAAGAGGTCGAGGGGAAGGATCGGCTCCTTCGCCCTCGTCTCGATGAAGAGGAAGACGGCCAGGACGACCAGGCCGAGGGCGATCAGTCCGCCGACATTGGGGTCCGACCAGCTCGCGAGCTGACCGGTGCTCGACACGTTGCCCTTGTTGGTGAGGCCGAGCATGAACGGCACCACGCCGGCGGTGAAAAACACGATGCCCAGGTAGTCCAGGTCGCGCAGCGATGCGGTCCGGCGCCCCGCGCTCGGGAGCACTGTCGCCAGCACCACCACCGAAGCGATCCCGAATGGAACGTTGACGTAGAAGACCCAGTGCCAGCTGATGTTGTCGGTGATCCAGCCGCCGATGAAGGGTCCGACGATGAAGCTCAGCGCAAACACGGCGCCGAAAAGGCCCTGGAATCGGCCGCGCTCGCGCGGGCTGTAGAGGTCGCCGATGATCGCCATCACGATCGGGAACAGCGCACCGGCGCCCAGCCCCTGGACCGCGCGGAAGATGACGAGCTCGGTCATGTTCTGCGAGGCGCCCGACAGCCACGAGCCGACGAGGAAGAGGCCGACCCCGATCATCAGCATCGGCTTGCGGCCGAAGACGTCGGAGAACTTGCCGTAGATCGGAACGGTCACCGTCGACGTCAGGAGGTAGGCGCTGACCACCCATGCGTACAGGCTGGATCCGTTGAGGTCGGTCACGATCTTGGGCAGCGCGGTGCCGACCACCGTCTGGTCCAGCGAGGCCAGGAACATGGTGAGCAGAATCGCGCCCAGGATCGCGAGCTTGGTCCGCGGAGGTAGGCCGATCAGCGAGGGCGCCCCGGTGGCAACCGCGGCGGCTGGGGCCACGTCAAGGTCACGTTCAGCTCTGGCCATCTCGCGAAGCACCTCCGTTTGAGCTCACCGGCTCGGGATCTGAAAGCCGGTATCCCGTGGCGGGCACGAGCTCGCGCACCCGATCGCCTGCCTTGACCGATGCCTCCGCCGGCGAAGCCGCCTGGACCGCGGGCACGCCGATGCGCATCTTCGCCGTCCCGGCCACGGCTTCGACCGAGAGGCCGTGGCGGACCAGGGTTTCGAGCACCGTGCGATCGCCGGCGCGGCCGGGCTCCGGCTCAAGCGTCAGCTGGAATGCGTAGGCGGCTGCGGCCGGTGCGGCGAGCTCTGCGCCGCGCAGCCCAAGCGGCTTGAAGCGGCGATCTTCCGCGGCGTCCAGGAGCTCGTCGAGGTCGCGGGTCGAGCGGCGGCTCGCGAAGCGCGATGCCAGCGAGTAGAGGACTGGCACGAGGATCAGCGTGAGGACCGTGCTAGTGAACAGCCCGCCGATCACCACGATGGCGAGCGGGCGGCTGATGAAGGCGCCCCCGATGCCTCCACCGCCGCCGATCACGGCGAGCGGAACGAGCGCCAGCATGGTGGCGAAGGCGGTCATCAAGATCGGGCGCAGGCGGTGCCGGCCGCCTTCGATGATGGCGTCGTGGAGGTTCAGTCCGCGGTCGCGGTACTGCTCGATCAGGTCGAGCAGCACGATGGCGTTGGTGACCACGATGCCGGTGAGCATCAGGATGCCGATCAGGCCAGGAAGGGACAGGGAGGTTCCGGTGGCGACCAGCGCGATGATCGCACCGGTGGCGGCGAAGGGAATCGCAACCAGCAGCACCAACGGCTTGAGGAGCGACCGGAACGTGGCGACCATGATCAGGTAGACGAGGCCGATCGCGGCGAGCAGGGCGAGCGCGAACTGCGTCAGCACGGTCGAAAGCTGGGCGAAGACGCCGCCCGTGGTCAGCGAGGCGCCGGATGGCAACGAGACGCTGTTCAGGGCATTGGTGACGCCTGTCTGCACCGCGCGCGTGTCGTTGGCGGTGATCGTGCCCGTGATGGTCGCGTCCCGGTCCCCGTTGACGCGGTTCACGGTCTGCGGCCCCGCCACCTCTTGGATCGTCGCGATGGTCGAAAGCGGCACGATGCCGAGCGCTGTCGGAATCCGCAGCGCCGAGAGCGTCGCCGCCGTGTCAGCAGTCCCGGGCGGCAGCTCGACGCGAACGAGCATCGTGCCTTGCGGAAGGATCGCCTGGGTCGCGACCTGGCCGTTGATCAGCTGAGCCACGAGCGCGGCGAGGGTCTGGATGTTGAGACCGGAGGCCGCAAGCTTGTCGGTCGGGACCAGCTGGTACTGCGGCTTGGAGGCGACCAGGTTCGACTTGAGCTCGGCCAGGCCCTGCACCTTCGAGAGAGCCGCGAGCACCCTGTCGTTCGCCACCTGCAGGGTGGCGGGGTCGGTCGCGGACACGTCGACCTGCATCTGGCTGCTGCTGGAGTTGGAGCTGTTCTGGGCCTGCCCCACCTGCAGCTTGGCCGGCCCCTGGTAGGAGCTCAACGCGTGTTTGACTCCGGCGAGCGCGTTGTCGTACTGGCCGTTGGCGACGAGGACGAGCATGGTCGCCTGCGTCGGGTCGGCGGGAACCGTTCCCGGCGGAGCGAAGGGGTCGACCTGTCCGCCGACGGTGGCCTGGTAGGCGGTGATCCCTGAGACGCCCGCGAGGAGCGCCTCCACCTTCTGCACCTCGGCGTCGGTCTCGGTGAGGGTGGAGTTGTCCGGCATCGTGATCGCCACCGGGAAGGTCGGGCTCGAGGACTGGTCGAGCAGGTTGACGCGCAGCAAGGGGATCAAGGCCATCGATGCGATGAAGAACACGGCCGCCGCGCCGATCGTGATGAGGCGGTGGCCGGTGGCCCAGCGAATCACGGGCACGTAGACCTTCTGAGTCCAGTTCCATTTGAGGCGGCGCTCTACCCCGGTCGGCGCGTGAAGCGGCGGCAGCAGCCGCGACGCGAGCAGCGGAACGACTGTGACGGCCACGACCAGCGACGCGAGCAGCGCGACGACCACGGTGAGCGCGAACGGACGGAAGAAGCTGCCGGCGATGCCGGTCAGGAAGGCGATCGGCAGGAAGACGGCGACTGTCGTCAGCGTGGAAGCAGTCACGGCGGTGACGATCTCGCGCGCGCCTGTGTAGGCGGCCACGAGCGGTTTCTCGCCCTCGCTCACGTGGCGGCTGATGTTCTCGAGGACGACGATCGAGTCGTCGACGACGCGCCCGATCGCGACCATCATGCCGCCGAGGGTGAGGATGTTGAGGGTGATGCCCTGCCACCAGAGGACGACCAGCGCGACCATCAGGGACAGCGGGATCGAAACCGCCGCAACCAACGTCGCGCGCCCGCTGCGCAGGAAGACGAAGATCACGAGCACCGCGAACACCGCGCCCAGCAGGCCTTCGCGGAGGATGCTGCCGATCGCCTGGGTGATCGGCGTCGCCTGGTCCGAGATCGACTCGAAGTGAACCCCGTGACCAACCGACGACTCGATTCCGGGAAGCGCGCCCCAGACCTCGTTGGCCACCGTCACCGTGTTCGTGTTTGGGCCCTTCACGATCTGGAGCCCGATGCTCGGCTTGCCGTTCGTCCGGGTGATGGTGTCCGCCGGCACCGAGACGACGGCGACGGTCCCGAGCTGCCCGATGGTGACCGGCGCGGGTGGCTTGCCGCCCGCCGCCGCGAAGGGCGTGAGCGCGATGCTCCTGATCTGGTCGAGGCTCGTCAACGAGCCGGAGACCTGGAGCGGAATCGTCGCTGATCCCTGCTTGAGCGAGCCGACCGACTGCACGACGCTCGCCTGCTGGAGGGCCCCGGCCACCTGCGAGACGGTCAGGCCGTGCAGCGCCAGCTGGCCCGGGTCGAGGGTGACGTCGACCTCATCCGTCGGAGCCCCGGTCAGGTTGATCGTGGAAACTCCGGCCAGGCCCTTCAGCTTGGGGAGCGCCTGCGCCCGCAGCTGGCCGGCCAGGTCGCCGAGCGGCTCATCGGCGGAGATGGCGTACTCGAGGATGGGGATGCTGTTGGTGGAGAAGGTCTGGACCGTCGAGGCGATGGCCTGAGGTGGCAGGAGCCCGCGAATCCTGCCGAGCGCGCTGGTCACGTCCTGCTGCGCCGTCTTCAGATCGGTCCCGTCCTTGAACAGCACGATCACGAGCGAGGCGCCCTGGCTGGAGGTGGACTGGACCGTGTCGGCACCCGCGACGCCCTGCATGGCGCTGTCGACGGGTACGCTGACCTGCTCATCGACGACTCCGGGCGACGCGCCCGGGTAGGGCGTGATCACGATCACCGCGGGCACCGCGATGTCCGGGAGGAGGTCCTGCTGCACCTGGGTGGCGGCGAAGATGCCCGCGCCGAAAAGGAGCACGACTCCCAGCACCACGACGACTCCGAGGCGCAGGGACAGGCGGGTGACAAAGGCCATGGGGTCAGCTCTCCTTCTGTGCGCTGTTCAGGTTCTGGACCAGCAGCAGGCAGAGGTGCCGGAGCTGGACCAGCTGGTCGGGGGTGAATCCCTTCGCTATGACCGCCTGGTTGGCGATCGCATCCCGGCGGATCAGGCTGACCCGCGCTTGGCCTTCGGCGGTGAGCAGGGCCAGGATCGACCTCCGATCGGCGGGGTCCGCGACTCGCTTGACCAGGCCGTCGCGCTCCAGGACGTCGACGACGTCGGTCATGGTCCTCGGGGTCACGCTCGAGCCCTCGGCCAGGGTGCCGAGCGGCAGCTGGTGGCTCGGGCTGTAGTAAAGGCGCATCAGGACGCGGAGCCGGCTGTCCGACAACCCGTGCCCCTCGGCGAAGCGGTCCATCGAGTCGTGGATCTGCTTGGCGGCCAGCCTCAGGGCGGCCAGCGCCTCGAGCACGTCAGCCGAACCGCCGCCGCCCATCTCGCGCAGCCGGCGCTGCATGGCGACGTCGTGGAGATGTCCATCGGCGTCGGTCTCGAGCTGGCTGCCGGCAGCCCCCTGCGGTTCCCTCAAATCAGGTTTCCCCATAGTGAGGTGCCTCAATATACCGGGCGTGGAACGGATTTCACGCGTTTAAGATCCAGATCACCGAGCGAATGTCGACGAAGCATCTGGACCGCGACCGCGACGCCTTACCGGGCGGTGTGCGCGAGAACGCCCGCCTCACGTCCCTGACGGGCGCCCTGCTCCTGGTGCTCCTCGGCCTCATGGGGATCACCGTCCTGAGCGTCAGGGAGCTGCTGCCGCAGCATCTCTTCCTGGGTTTTCTCTTGATCCCGCCCCTGGCCCTGAAGCTGGGGACCACCGGATACCGCTTCATCCGCTACTACTCGCGCGATCCCCGGTATCGCGCGGTGGGCCCGCCCCCGCTTCTCCTGCGGCTCATCGGACCGCTGGTGGTGCTGTCGACGCTGGCCGTTTTCGTAACTGGCCTCGAGCTGTGGTTTTTCGGCCTGCGCTTCGGTAGCGTCTGGGTGGGGGCCCACAAGCTGAGCTTCCTCGTCTGGCTGCCGCTCGTGGGCGTGCACGTCCTCGGGCACCTCGGCGAGACGGGCGACGCGGCGGCGTCCGAGGTCTCGTCGGCTCCCGCCCAAGGCGCTCTATCCCGGCGAGCCCTGGTCGTCGGCAGCCTCGTCGCCGGGCTCGCGCTGGCGATCGCCAGCCTGACCTACGCGAGCCCGTTCATCTTTTTT
>DASXBE010000051.1:0-17186 GCA_036491815.1 Candidatus Dormiibacterota bacterium
TCGCTCGACGGCCTCGTCTACTTCAGCCCGAATGCACAGGTCAGCGCGACGCCGACCTGGAACCTCGTCGGCCTGCACAGCAACGGCGTCGGCGACAAGCACACGCTGCCGAACCGGCCCGTCGCCTGGATCGCCGTCGACCGCAGCAACGACCGGATCGCCTATGTCGCCTTCAACGGCTACAACGCGGCCACGCCGCACCGCCCCGGCCACGTCTTCAAGACGAATGACGCGGGCGCTTCGTGGACCGACATCAGCGGCAACCTGCCGGACAACCCGGTCAACTCGATCACGCTCGACCCGTCGTACCCGAACACGCTGTACGCGGCGACCGACGTCGGACCCTTCGTGACCTACGACGGCGGCGCCAGCTGGTCGGCACTCGGCACCGGCATCCCGCAGGTGGCCGTGGACCAGATCGACATGAACCCGAGCCAGACCCCGCGTCTGATCGCGGCCGGCACGCACGGCCGTGGCGCGTGGAAGATCGCCGACTCGTCCGCGCCGGTTCCGGCGCTCGTCATCTCCAAGGTCGACGCGGGTGTTCCCGTCGGCCCCGCCAGCACCATCAACTACACGATCAGCGTCCGCAACATCGGCAACGCCCCCGCGACGGGCGTCGGTATCACGGACCCGGTGCCGGCAAACACCTCATTCGTGTCGGCTGACGGCGGAGGCACCAACAACGGCGGCGTCGCCACGTGGACCGGCCTTTCGGTACCGGTCGGCGGCAAAGTCACGGTGCACCTGACCGTGCAGATCTCGCCCTCGCTCGGCTCGGGCGTGAGCTCGATTGTCGACGACGGCTACAGCACGACCTCTGCCCAGGGCCAGGGCGCCTCGGGCTCGCCGGTGACCACGCCGATCGCCCCGCCATATGCGGTCTCCGTCGCACCGGCCACTCAGACCAACGGCGCGCATGACGGCAGCAGCGCCTCGTACCACCTGACCCTCACCAACCTCGGATTCAAGTCGGACAGCTACACCATGTCATCGAGCGGCGGCACGTTCCCTGTCAGCTTCTTTGACAGCTCGTGCACGGCGCCGCTGACGGCGACGCCGACCATCGGCCCCGGTGCCTCGACCAACGTGTGCGCCAAGGTGAGCGTCCCGACGGGGACGGCGGACTCGGCCACGAGCACCGCCACGGTGACAGCCACCTCGGTGGGAAGCCCCTCCGTGAGTGGATCGGCCAGCATCAAGACCATCGCTGTCAATGTCGACACCCTCGTCGTCGACGACGACAGCTTCGTCCCGGCCAGCAGCAACAACGTCGACGTGAACAGCTACTACACGTCGGCATTGACCGCCAACAACATCAAGTTCCAGCTGTGGGACCTGGGCGCGGACAAGAACCTGCCCTCGGACTATCTGAACGCCTTCAAGAACGTCGTGTGGTTCACGGGCAACAGCTACCCGAGCCCGATTGCGCCGTACGAGTCTGAGCTGAAGACGTACCTGGACAACGGCGGACACATCTTCCTGTCGGGACAGGACCTGCTCGACCAGGCGGGCGGGACCACCAGCTTCGTGCACGACTACCTGCACGTCACATGGGACGGCAGCGAAAACCAGAACGACAAGGCGACCAACAACGTGCACGGTGTCACCGGGACTCTGACGGCCGGCGCCGGGACCGTACCGCTCGACTCCACGGTGCTCGGCAACCAGTTCATGGACGAGATCACCCCCAACGGCACGGCCTCCGCGATCTTCACCGATGACGCGAGCCAGCCGGATGGTCTTTCATTCAGCGGGACGTACAAGGTCGTGTTCATCTCCTTCCCGATGGAGGAGTACGGCACGGCGGCTCAGAAGGCCGACCTGGTGAACCGCGTGTTCACGTTCTTCGGCTCGTAGAGCCCGCTCAAGCGACACTCTTCGGGGCCGGCACAGCGCCGGCCCCGATTCTTTTTGGCCCCCCGTAGGATCCGGAACATGAACCGCGCCGTGCGCGCGGCTGCGCTCCTGTGCCTCGTGCTCGCGGCCTGCGGGACTTTGCCCCAGCCGGCGCCTTCGAGCGCGCCGGTTGCCAACGTCACGGGAAGGCTGGATGGCGGCGTGTCACCCACCTGCCCGGCCGGTGAGCCGTGCGACCCGCCGCTCACCGCCTCGAGGCTCGTCTTCGCCCGAGCCGGGCACGCCGACGTCACGGTCGGCGTCGGCCCTGACGGGTCGTTCTCGACCCGTCTTGATCCCGGCGCGTATTCGATCTCCGTGCAGCCTCCCCTCTTGGGCGCCCGCCTCGAGCCCTCCAGCGTGCGCGTCCCCGACTCGGGTTCCGTCGAGATCCGGCTACAGATCGTGCGGTCGGCAACCTAAGCCCGGCTTTGCGGGTACTGGTGAGTACGGCGCGGTTCCTCTAGAGATGAGCATCGGCGGCCAACCGGTACGGCCGATTGACGGACGCGAACCTGATGACGGCCCGACGCGGGTCCTGATCGTCGAGGACCACCGCGTCGTGGCCGAGGGGCTCGCCGCCCTCATCGACAGCCAGGACGACCTCACGGTCGTCGGCAACACCGGCACGGTGGCGGAGTGCGCGGCGGTCGCGCTGGAGCTGCGGCCCGACGTGGTCCTGCTCGACTTCCGCCTCCCGGACGGTACCGGCGCCGACGCGGCAAGCATGATCCGCGAGGTCCGGCCCGAGACCAAGATGATCTTCCTGACGCGCGAGGACAGCGACGCGGCGCGCTTCGCCGCGGTCCAGTCCGGCGCGAGCGCCTTCATCCACAAGTCGAAGGCCGCCTCTGAGGTCGTCGACGCGATCCGAGATGTGGCTCGCGGGAAGATGCTCATCACCCCCCGGACCATCGCGACGTTGCTGAGCAAGCGCCGCGCGATCGACCGGCAGCTCGAAAGCCTGACACCGCGCGAAAAGCAGGTCCTGCGTCTGGTCGCGGAGGGCCTGTCCAGCCGCAACGTGGCGGCGGAGCTCGGTATCAGCTACACGACTGTGCGCACGCACATCCGCAGCCTGGGCAGCAAGCTCGGGGTGCACTCGAAGCTCGAGGCGATCGTAAAGGCGAGAGAGCTGGGCCTGATCAGCTAGCCCTGAGGCGCTCCTTCAGCAGGTCGACGTCCGCAGCGAACTCGGCCCGGTCGAACGGTGGCGGCTCAATCTCTGGAAACGGGAACGGCCACCCTGGCCGCGGGTCGATCGCGAAGCGCGGGATCACGTGCGTATGGAGGTGCGGCACCGAGTTGCCGAGCAGGTTGTAGTTCATCTTCACCGGCTGCATGCACTCTTCGATCGCCCGCGCCACCCGGAGGACCTCCGCCCAGTACGCAGCGGCCTCATCTCGGGAGAGCTCTGTGGGCTCGGCCACATGGCGACCCCGCCACACCACGATCGTGTATCCGCGCTGGATCTCCCTGCGCTGCAGGTACGCGTCACTGACCTCGCCGGCGAAGATCCGGACGCCGGAAGGCGTCTCGTCAGGGCGGCCGCCGCGACACATCGGGCAACCCTCCCCGCGGCGCATCGCAACAAAGCTCGGCGGCCACTCCATCCGGCCCACGCTAGCATCCTCCTGATGGGCGAGAGGCCCGAGGAGCTGTACGCGCGGGCGGTCGATGCGCTGCGCATGCCGCCGGTGGAGACGTGGGAGACATTTCCGTTCGAGGGCTCGATGCGGCCACGGCCGCTGCGTCCGCCCCTCGAGGTCGAGCCGCCTCGCGGAGGCCACGGCGGAGTCGATTGCCGGGCCTGCTCCGCAGCCGACAGCGAATACCTCTGGACCTCGCGGCGATGGAGGTTGCTGCCCTACCGGCCGCCCACCGGCCTCCCGGTCGTCGTCCTCCTGGAGCCCCGCGGGCACTACGGTGAGCCCGGAGAGCTCCCTGACGAGCTCGCCGCAGAGCTCGGCATGATGATTGCGCGGATCGAGCGGGCGGTGCGAGCCGTGCCCTACGTCGGTCGCGTTCACGTTTGCCGTTGGGGCGACGGCGGCGAGCACCTGCACTGGTGGTTCATGGCGAGGCCGGCGCGCTTCCCTCAGCTCGTCGGCAGCTTCGCCGCGATCTGGGACGACATCCTCCCGCCGACCCCCGAAGCGGTGTGGAACGAAAACCTCGCCATCGTCTTGCGCGAGCTCAACGCCTGACCTGCGGGCTTAGCCCAGGATGCGCGCGCTCCCGTAGCCGGCGCCGAGCCCCGCGCCCTGCCTGAAGCGCTCAGGCGACAGCTCGCGGATCCCCTCGTCCACCTCCACGCCGAGGAGCAAAGCCGCCACGTCGGCGCCCAGCGCCGGAGCCAGCTTGAATCCGTGGCCGCTCGTGCCCGCGTCGACGAAGATGCCGGGCGCGATCTCGCCGATCACGGGCATCCAGTCCGGGCTGACGTCGTAGAGGCTCGCCCAGCCGCCGGTCGAGACCGCCTCTTTGAGCCGCGGCACCCGGCGGGTCGCCGCAGCGGCCATCTTGTGCGACTCGTCCGGCGACAGGCCGGCGATGTCCGCGTCCGGGTCATCGACATCGGGCTCCGCGGTGAGCGGTCCGAGGCAGTACTGGTCGGCGCCCTCGGGCTTGCAGTAGTAGCCGGCGACGATGTCCGCGTGCACGAAGGGCATCTCACCAGCCGCGGCCCAGCGGATCGTCGCGACGTAGTGGCGTTCGACCGTGAGGGGCAGGGGCTCCGCGACCTGGGCCGCGAGCGCCCTGGTCCATGGCCCGGCCGCGATGACCAATTTGTCGCACTCCGCTTCCTCCCCATCCGACAGGCGCAGCATCGCCCCGCCACCGGGACGCTCGGCGACAGTCACCACGCGCGTGTACAGACGAGCCACCGCGCCGAGCTCCACCGCCCTGTCGAAGAGGCCGGTCGTGGTGGCGACCGGGTCGGCGTAGCCCGCGTCCGCCTCCCAGCCGGCCACACCGATGCCATCCAGGGCGATGAGGGGGAAGCTCTCGCGCACCCGGTCGGTGGAAAGCACGTCGACGCGAGTGCCGACGGAGTTCATGTAGGCCGCGGCCTTGTCGAGCGCGGGCGCGTCGGAGAAGGGATGCAGGTACAGCGCGCCGGCCGCGTGAAAGTCACAGCCGCGGCCCCGCGTGAGCTCGCCGAAGTCCCGAAACATATCCAGGCTTCGTTTGGCGACCCGGGCGAGGTAATGATTCGTGTAGTAGGCGCGGCAGATGGCCGAAGACCGGCCGGTCGGCCCGCTGGCGGGCGAGCCCTGCTCGAAGACCGCGACCTCGACCCCGAGTGAGGCGAGGTGGAAGGCGATGCTGGCCCCGTGGATGCCCGCCCCGATGACACAGGTCTCGAACGTCTTCACACCTTCACCGCCGGCCTCCGCCGCCGGAAACGTGACGGCCGGCCCCGGTGCGGAAGGTATGAGCGGTCTCCCACCCACTCGGCGGCAGGGATCGCGAGGCGGTGCGCCATGAGGTTCAACGCCGAGGCGTACTTCTCCCGATGGTGTGAGAAGCGCGTCCAGGCGTCGCCTTCCTTGACGCTATAGCCCGCCGTGGTCAGCCGGTTCACTGCCTCGTCGAACTCAGCTCTTTCGACGATCCCATCGCTCGCGGCCTTCAACCCAAAGACCCAGCCCAGGTCCTCCACGAGGTGGAGGCCGACGGTGAACATGAGCCGCGCCGAGCCTTCGGACTCGTCCTCCACGGTGGTCAGCAGCAGCGCCGAGGCATCCATCATCGCCGCGAGCGAGTTGACCCAGGCCTCGTTGTCATGGCTCGAGCGGAAGTAGACGAGCAGCGGATACGCGAGGTGGCTCTCGAGCACCATGGCGGACCACTTGCGCCAGTCATCGAACATGTCACCGAGTTTCGGCCTCAGCCCTTGCTCGGCGGACGCCTCGAGGATGTGCACTCCCGAGGGCGGCGCGCCCGCCAGCGCGTCCAGGGCGACGACCGCCTCCTCGCGATCGCGAAATGACTCGTAGAGCGAGAACAGCAGCGTGATCGCGAGCGCGGCGATGGCGACGCCCGTCGCGCTCTCGGCGATGATCGTCACCCGGGCGAAGCCCTGCTCGGGCACGAAGTCTCCATAGCTGAGAGGAACCAGGGTCGTCGCCGACACGTAGATCGCGGTCGCGAAGTCGTTCAGGGCCGGCCTGAACTCGTCGCCCAGGCCGGTGATGAGCAGCGCGTAACCGAGCGTCAGGGAAAGACCCCAAACGACGAACAGGCCCAGCAGGGAGAGCGGGCCGAACCCCGCCAGGAATCCCTCGCTCCGGTCGACCTTCTTGATCCGGCGCCCGACGGTGCGCCAGACCGCCCATCCCGGACGAACCAGGTAGCGTGCCAGCTGGATCTTGCGGACGGCTGGGCGCGGCAGGACCACCGTCTGGAAGAGGTCGTAGAAGATGGCGAGGTTGATGACCAGGCCGGCGGCGACCGCGAGGGCCCGGATGCTGGAATCCACGTCTAGAGCGTGAACTTCGACTGGGCCGCCGAGTAGAGCGGCTCGTCCCGGCGGAAGCCGTCGGCCTCCACGCCAAGGCGCGCCGCGGCCTCGTACGCGAGCCACTGCAGCGGGATGACGTTGACGATCGGGGAGAGCACCTCGTCGATCATCGGCGTCGCCACGTGGTGCGCCGCGCGGACCTCCGCCGCCGCCGCACCCACCGCCAGCACGGCGGCGCCTATCTCGCCCAGCGCGTCGGCGACCTCTTGCGTGCGCTCGAGTGCAGGCCCCGGCTGAGCGATGACGATGACCACCTGGCCGGGCTGGATGCTGATCAGCGGCCCGTGAAGGATCCCCTCGATGTCGTGCCCTTCGGCTGAGACCAGGTGCGATGCCTCCCGCAGCTTGAGCGCGCCCTCGTAAGCGGTCGCGCGGGCTGGGCCGCCCCCGACAAAATGCGCCACGGGTCCGAGCTGGACACCCGAGACATACGTCGCCACGCCTCCGCGCAGCTGGACGGCGGCCGCCACCGCGTCTGGAAGCTTCGCCAGCGCCCGCCGCCACGCGGGTTCACCGAGCGCGGAGGCGATCTGCGCCAGGCGCACCATCGCGCCTGTGTGGCTTGCCGTGTGGACCGAGGAAAGCTCCTGGTCCACGGTCTTCACCACGCCGTCGCCTTCGAGCGCGGAGCCCTCTCCCGTGATAGCGACCCAACGGTGGCTCAAGCGGTCGAAGAGCTCCAGCGTCGAGCGGCTGAACCGCTTGCTGCCCCGGTGGCTCAGCAGGATGAGGCCGTCTTTCGCCCGGAGCTCGGGCGGGTAGTTGGCGAACTCAAAAGCCCGGACGGCCCAAGCGTCGAGCCCGGCGCTGCGGAGCATGAACTGGCCGACAAGGGCGCCATGGTAGCTGGTCCCGGTGCCCACCAGGAAGACGCGCTCGCAGCCGCGCAGGCGCTCGGCGGCGCCCGCCGCCGACTCGTCGGCGAGCAGTCTCGCCACCTCGCGTGGCTGGCTTTCGAGCGTCGACCTCAGGTCCGAACCCGGCTCGTGAGCAGCGGACGGCGGGGCGCCTGTCAACTGGCCGGGGCCGTGCCCACGTCGGGCAGGGTGACACCCTTTTTCTGCAGGAGGTCGAGGATCGACTGCTGCTGTCTGAGCATCTGGCCCTGCTGCTCGAGCATCTGCAGCTGCTGGACGTTGATGGCGTGCAGGGTGGTCAGGGTGAGATGGTCGGCCTCGGCCCGCGCGTCCTGGGCTTCCGAGATCACGTTCTGGCCCACGATGATGATGGGCAGCAGGACGAGCTGGAAGAAGGTCTGGGCGATCCAGGAGACGATGACGATCGTGTTCTTCGTCATGATCGCGGCGGGCAGCGAGACCAGGGCGATCACAGTGAAGAGGTAGGCGGTCCACATCGTGCCGACGCTCTTTGTGATGATCACGGCCAACCACGTGTTGAACCGGCCGATCACACCGAAGCCGTGAACCTGCCCGTGCACGCTTCGAGATGTGATGAGGCGCGGCCTGTGCGTCGTCGGCGAGGTCTTGGCGTTTTCGAAATCCAACCGGTGCTGGGGACTGCTGATGCGCCGGTCGTGATGTTGACGGGGCTGCGCTCCGGGCTGCTGGGCCAATTTCCTCTCCTCCATCCGGGTGGCCGAAACTAGGACAATGTCATTGATGACGAACCCTGTTTTCGATGCTGTGCGTACTGTACTGGCGGTCCGAGAGTTTGACGACAGGAAGCTGGGCGACGACGTCGTCGCACGGATCGCTGAAGCCGCCCATCTGTCAGCGAGCGCCTCCAACCTCCAGCCGTGGCATTTCGTGGTCGTTCGAAACCCCGAGCGAATTCGCGAGCTGGGTTCGCTTGTCCGCACGGGGCCCTACATCGCCAATGCGGCGGGGGCGCTGATCGTCGCGGTCGAGAAGGCCAACAAGCTGGCGGTCTCCGACGCGAGCCGAGCGATCCAGAACGTGGTGCTGACCGCGTGGGCTGACGGCGTCGGATCGAACTGGACCGGCTTCGGCGGCCTTGAGGAGGTGCGCAAGAAGTTCGGGCTTCCGGACACCTATGACGTGCTGGCGGTGATCCCGCTGGGCTATCCGAAGCGCAAGCTGGGCCTGGGCAAGAAGAATCGGAAGCCGATCGGCGAGGTCGTGTCCGACGAGAAGTTCGGCACGCCGTGGAGGTCTTAGATGGCCGTGCCCGAGAGCAGGCAGGCCTGGCAGCGGTTCCAGTCTGACGTCAGGTCGTTCGCCGACGCGGTGGGCGCTGCCTCCCGGGACGCCGGGGTGCGCGATGGCGCTCGCAGCGCGGCGCGGTCGCTCGGATCCGCGCTCGGCGAGACGCTGCGCGAGGTCGGCGGCGAGATCGAGAAGGCCTTCCGCAGGACGCCACCCAAGTAGTCACCCGCATCCGCCGTCGTCGCATTCCGGGCGGACCCCGAACCTGTGAAACCGCGAGCGCCGCGGGGCGAACCAGCGGTAGAGGGCTTCCTCTGCCGCGGCGGCCGGTCGGAGAGCGTAGACGGCGGCCAGCCAGGCGGGATAGCCGCCGAGATGTCGCAGCGCCCGGTTGATCGCGGCGGCGCCTTCCCAGCGCCGGCCGGTGCCGTCCACCGCCCACGCGCTGCGGTCCGCCTCCTCGCGGCTGATGCGATAGGTCTCGAGCACACCGCTCTTCTGGTTGGGGATGACCAGCACACGGCCGGTCCTATCGCGCCGGCGGACCCAGCGCGCCATACGGGTTCAAACCCCTCAGGTGCCGTCGAACAGGAGGACCAGCTCAGGGGGTTCGCTCAACTCACACCTCGCTCCTGATACGGATGAGATCTACCTATCACTGCTCGGCCCTTTTGACCAGAAGCCAGCCGGCAAAGCCGAGGAGGGCGAACACCAGCGCGTTGAGGTCGCCGTGGACGAGCGCCATCGTGCGGAGGTCGAGCGACGGCACCGGGAGCACACGCCCCATCGCGTAGTCGACGCCGAGCAGCATCGGGATGACGACGCCCCCGGCGGATAGGCCGAGGAGCCACCGAGATGCCGGTCCGGGCAGGCCGGGGACGACGATGAAGCCGGTGATACCTGACATGGTCAGGACGCCGACCGCCAATCCGATCGGACCGATGACCGTGAGGAGGCCTGAGCCGGTGGCCACGCCGGCCGCGGTGACCGGGACGCCGAGCATCACGAGCCAACCCGCCGCGACTGTGATCACTCTCCATCTCGGCCGTGTCGTGGTCACCCGGGCCAGGGTGAGCGCGGCCATCATCGTGGCGGCGAAGCCGGCGTAGTGGAAATGCACGGCGGTCAGCTCCTCGATGACCGGGGCATACCCCAGGTCGATGCCCCCGCGATAGGCGACCAGCCACGCGGCGCCGACGCTGAGGAAACCAAGCGCGACCGCGGGAAGGAGGTGCGCCGGACCGACCGAACGCTCCTCGATCACCTCCGCCAGGCCCGCGAGGCTCGCCACGGCGCACGCGGCCAACCAGCCCGCCGCCAGCCAACCGGACAGCCATCCAGGCGGGAACATGAACGAGGCCAACGCCGCCACCGCACCCACCGGCTGGACCAGGCGCGCGAGCCCGAGCAGGCGGTTGGACACCTTGCCCTGAAGGGGCGCCAGCCGCAGTCCCATGGGGACCACCGCAACGGGGGCCAGCATGAGCAGGAGGTCGACAAGGGTGAGACCGCCGGCCACGACCGGGAAGGTCAACTCAGGCCAGGACTTCCTGCCGTTGCGACAGATGGCCGATCGCCTGCGTGCGCACCTCCATGAAGCCCTCGTTCAGTCCCTTACGGAGGATTCGGGCGCACGCCGCGGCCGAGTAGAGACGCGGGATGAAGACGAAGTCGGCGCCCTCCTCGTAAAAGCTCAGGGCTTGGGGTATGTGGTCGGTGGTCAGCACGATCAAGGTCTTTGGCGAGTGCGTCCGCACGTTCTTCATCAGCCTCAGGTTGCTCGTGCCGCGCAGGATGTCGTCGGTGATGCTCGACACCACCAGCTCCGCGTGCTCGATGCCCGCGTGGTGCAGCGTGTCCGCATGCGCGATGTCCCCGTAGACGCATTTGATGCCCCGGCGTCGGAGCTCGCGCATCACCGTCGGGTTGAAGTCGATGACGAGGATCTTGTCCATGAACTCGCGCGCCTCCTGGACCGAGCCCTCGTGCTCGAACTCGTAAAGGATCGAGCTCGTGTCGCGGAAAAAGCCCAGGAAGACCACGGGATGATGCTTTTCGGCCTCTTCCGCGAGGACCTTCGACGCGTCGAGGTCCTTCAGGCCCAGCTTCTTCAGGCCCGCGGAGAGGAAGCTCTGGATCTCGTGGCTCGAGTTGATCATGTAGGTCGAGACGACAGAGGTGATCGCGAACGTGATGATGACTATGGTCAGCACGTCCTGGTGGATCTGGTTGCGGGCGACGCCGAGTGAGGCGATCACGATCGAGAACTCGCTCACCTGTGCGAGGTTCACCGCCGGGATGATGCTCGTCCGCAAACCCAGTCGCAGCGCATAGAGCATGGGCACCACGACGACGCGACTCAAGATCACGAAAAGCGAGGCGACAAGCGCCAATTCCAGCACGTGGAGACTCGGGATCGTGATCTGCATCCCGAGCGCCACGAAGAAGAGCGTGACGAAGAAGTCGCGGATGCTGACCGCCTTCGCGATCACGTCCAGACTGTAGGGAAAGGTCGACAGGCTCACGCCCGCAATCAGGGCTCCCATCTCGCGCGAGAGACCGATGAAGCTCGCCGCCCCGGCCATGAAAAAGCACCAGCCGAGGGCCGAGACGAGGACGAGCTCCGGGGCCTTGGCGACCACGCGAAAGAGGTGGGGCAGCACGTACTTGGAGATGGCAAAGCCGCCGACCACCAGGGCTGCCCCGCGCCACACCGAACCCAGCAGCGGCAGCAGGTTCGGGTTGAGGATCGTGGGTTGAACGGCAAGCATGACGACCGCCCACAGGTCCTGGATGACGAGGACGCCAAGCGTGATCCGCCCGGGCAGGGTGTCGATCTCCGAGCGGTCATTGAGGATCTTGACGACGACCAGGGTGCTCGAAAGGCTCAGGCACGCGGCGAGGTACAGCAGCTCGTAGTTGCCCCCGACCATCGGTGCTTTGAACAGGGCGAAAAAGCCGAGGCCGAGCGCCACGCAGACCGGCACCTGGAGCGCACCGGTGATCAGGACCGCGGCGCCGCCCGAAGCCATCTTGCGGAGGTCGATCTCGAGGCCGATCACGAACAGCAGCAGGATCAGCCCGATCTCGGCGACGGTCGAGATGCTGGCCTGGTCGGTGACCAGGTTCAGGCCGATGTGGCCCATGCCGGCCTGAGGCCCTGGGCCGATGATCACGCCGGTCGCGAGGTACGCGATGATCAGCGGCTGCC
Source organism: Candidatus Dormiibacterota bacterium (assembly GCA_036491815.1). Taxonomy (GTDB): domain Bacteria; phylum Chloroflexota; class Dormibacteria; order Dormibacterales; family Dormibacteraceae; genus DASXBE01. Next base: position 11,765 of record DASXBE010000051.1, read on the forward strand.
GGAAGCGCCAGGTGACGGCCGCGATCAGCGCGGCGGCACCGACGCAGATGCCGATGCTGGAAAGAAGGTCCGTGGGCGCGTTCAAAATCGGCACCGTTACGCCTGCCGGCCGCTCAGCTCGAGGTCCTCCCACCGGCCTCGCAGCGACTCCGACTCGCCCGGGTCGGCCAGGATCAGGAACCGAGGCTCGTGAAGCGCCGCCAGCAGGCTGTCCGCCATCTGGTCTGCGGCGGACCGTTCCTCGAGCCCGGCCGCCGGGTGAAGCAGGCGGCCCAGGCCGCGGGACCGGGTGTTCTGGCCGATCCGCGGTCCCTTAGCGCCCGTGCAGTAGAGCGAGACTTTGACGCCGGTGCCGCGGACGCCCACGGCCAGGCTCCGCGTGAAGGCCACGAGGGCCGCGTATCCGCTGTCATAGGCGATGGTCAACGGGTCGCCGGGCACCAAGCCTCCCGCGCTCACCGCGTTGACGACGTGTCCGGAGCCCCTCTCGAGCATGTGGGGCAGGAATGCGCCGGTCGTCCTGACCGCGCCGAGCAGGTTGGTCTCCAGCATCCACTCCCAATCCCGGGTTGTGACGCTGCCGAGCTTCCCCTGCAGCAGGACTCCCGCCATGTTGATCAGGATGTCGACCCGGCCCATCGTCCTGATCGCGTCACGGGCGAGCGACCGCACCGACGCGTCGCTGCGCACGTCGGTGGCAAGGGCGAGCGCCGCGTCGCTGCTGCCCAGGCGGAGCAGCTCCTCGACAGTGCGTTCCATGCGGGCTGCATCGAAATCCGCGATCACGACGCGCGCGCCCTGGCGGGCCAGCGCCTTGGCGACGGTCCGCCCGATCCCGCTGGCCCCGCCCACGACGACAGCCACGGCGCCGGTCAAAGCACCAGGCGGTAGGGACTGGTCATCGCTCACAGCGGGCATTCTATGGACGGGCGACCGAATTTCAGCCGGGGTCAAAACCGGTCGAGGACCGGGATGCGCGGCGCCACCACGTAGTTGAGCTGGAACAGCACGATGAGCAGGATGCTGACCCAGGTTGGGAAAAACAACGACACGGCCGTCGCGATCGCATAGAGGCCCTGGGCGATCACGATCCGGCCCCGCATCAGGTGGGCGACGTAGTGCACCCGATCCTCACGGAACAGACGCGCGTGGAGACCGTACTCGAGGCCCGCCAGGAGCATGAGCCCAAGCAGCAGGACGTTCAACCAGTACTCGACGAGGGCCACCTGGTGGGTCGGGAAATGGGCCAGCAGCTGGGTGGAGAACGGCAGCAGCGTGACGGCAAAGAGGAACGCGAGCTGGAGCCACGTGTAGTGGCGATTGCCGCGCTCGAGCTGCTCGAGCTGGGTTTGCTGCCCCACCCAGAAGATGCCGAGGGTCATGAAGCTCAGCGCGTAGACGACCAGGTTTGGCGCGAGCTTGAAGATGGCTGAGCTCAGGTCCGCCTCGGAGGACTGCGCGGCGCTGATCGAGGGCACGGCGAGACCCAGCACCAATAAGGTCATCCCGACGGAGAAGACGCCGTCGCTGATACCGGCGAGTCGGGCCAGGCTGAGGCCGGCCAGCTCGTTGAATCGCCTGGGGCTTTCGGCGGGCTGGCTCACCGGCCGATGTTAGACGCCGGGATGAGGATCCTGCGAGGCGGCTAGGGACGAGATGCGGCGCTCCTCTCCCAGCGCGCTTCCGCCTCGCCCATCGGGGTCGACGGCGGCCCATGGCGAAACGGCCAGATCTCCTCGGCGATGCGGCGCCAGTTCGCCGTCGCGTTGAGGCTGCCCAGCACCGCGTACAGGCCGAGGTTGATCCGCTGCATCACAACGTAGGCGCGTGGCACGTCGCTGTAGGGGGCGAGCGGTCCCCGCGCGTCGAAGAATCGACGCACGATGGCCGATGCGTAGGCGGGCGTGATCGTCATCGGCGCGTCTTCCAGGACTGTGCCGTAAAACTGGCCGAACCTGTCGACGACGATGTCAGTGGACACGGGCGCGCCGGCTCGCAAGAAACCAGCTCGCTCCATCGCGGCGCGGAATGCCTCGTAGTTCTTCTCGATGACGATGAACCGCACGGCATCGACGAGAGGATCCAGGTCGTAATCGGTGAAATGCTTGGTCAGGCCAAAATCGAGAAAGCTGACGCGCCCGTGGCCGTGAAACACGTAGTTGCCCGGATGAGGGTCGCCGTTGAAGGCGTGCAGGCGGTACAGGCTGCGGAACACGAACCGGTAGATCGTCTCGGCCGCCAGGTCTCGCTCGCGCTGGCTCCACCTCACCGCCTGGTCGAAGCCCTCGCCGGCGACTAGCTCGCTGGTCAGCACACGCGCCGTGCTGAGCTCCTTCACAACGTGCGGCACGTTGATGACGGGGTGGCCTTCGTAGTACCGAGCGAACATGTCCTGGCTCTCGGCCTCCCGGAGATAGTCGACCTCCTCTTGCAGTCGCTCGGCCAGCTCATCGACAAGCGAGCGCGTGTCGAGACCGGGAAACGCGGCGCCGACGATTCGGCGCAGCAGGCCGACGTTGCGCAGGTCCGATGTGATGCTGCGAGCGATGCCCGGGTACTGCACCTTCACCGCCACGGCACGGCCATCCCTGGTGATTGCCCGGTGCACCTGGCCAATCGACGCGGCCGCGAATGGTGCGGGGTCCCACTGCGCAAAGACTCGCTCCGGCGCCGCGCCGAGCTCTTCGGTGACCACCGAGGTGGCCAGGCCCGCGGTCATCGGTGGCGCGAGGTGCTGGAGCCGCGTCATGGAGAGCCGGAACGTCTCAGGCAGGTCCTCGTAGATGTAGCTCGCCATCTGGCCGAGCTTCATGAGCACCCCCTTCATCGAGCCGAGCTCCTCGGCGACCTCGTCCGCGGAACGCAAGGCGAGGTCGTGTCGCATCTCGGCCCTGCGTTCGACCGACGCGAACAGGAGCGCCGGCGAGCGGGCCGCGTAGCGGCCCCCGATGCGAAGGGCCACGCGGGCCAGCGCCGCCCCGCGGGCCACCCGCGAGAGGCGCATGGCGACGCCGGTGCTCAAGCCCGCATGCGCAGCTCGATGCGCCGGCGCGCCTCGAGCACGCCAGGAACCGACTCGATGGCGAGGTCGATGGCGCCCAGGAGCTGGCGGACGGACTCGCGTTCCATGAGCTCGGCCGGCGGCTCCGCGTAGCCGTACATCGTTCTCGCGCGCGGCGTCAGCGTGCCGGCCGCGACCTGGCCGAGCTCTCGCCACAGCTCGCGCAGGTCGGGCTGGAGGCCCGGAGGGTCGAGCACCACGGCCATTGCGTCCCTGGCGGCGGGGGTGGCGCGCAGCAGATCCACGGATTCCACGTAGTCGTCGAGCTCGCGCACCGTCGAGGGCACCATCGCAGCGGGAACCCCGACGATCTCGGCGAAAGGCACCATCTCGGCGACATACCGATCCGCGTCGTCCGCCTCCAGCCGCCCGTACCGGCCTGCGACCTGGACGATGGAATCGACCATCGCGGCGTGAACCCACAGCAAGAGGGCCGGGTCCTCGGCGCTGTAGGGAAGGCCCGTCTCGGGATCGACCCCGTTGACGCGCCGGTGCACGGCCCTGACGCGGGCCGCGACGGCATGCGCGGAGGAAGCGTCTCCGTACGTGGTCGTCAGGAGGTATCCGCTCGTCGCGGCCAGCCGGCCGAGAGGGTCCTCGCGCCAGGTGCTGTGCTGAGCGACGCCGGCCATCGCGAGCGGATGGAGCGCCTGCATCATGAGCGAACGTATCCCCGCCAGCGGGAAGCTGCGGTCGCGGTGCACGCGCCAGACAACGCTGCGCGGCCCGTACAGACCATCGTCGGCCGCATGGGCCGGGATCGCCCGCTCATAGGCGCGCGCGAGAGGCTCGAGCGGGCTGCGTGCCGGCGCTTCCATGCGAGTGACGATACGGCTTCGGGATACTTGATCCGCCGTGCCCACGCCGCATGACGTCCAGTTCTTTGAGTCCTCCGAAGCGCTGCGAGCGTGGCTCGAGGCAAACCACGAGCACGCCCTCGAGCTGTGGGTGGGTATGTACCGAAAGCGCACGGGCCGGCCGTCGCTGACCTGGCCCGAGGTGGTGGACCAGGTGCTGTGCTTCGGCTGGATCGACGGCGTCCGGGCCGGGCTGGACCGCGACAGCTACGCCAACCGCATCACCCCCCGCAAGCGCACGAGCAACTGGAGCGCGGTGAACATCCGCAACTTCGCCCGCCTGCGCGAGCTCGGGCTGGTGCGCCCTCGCGGGCTCGCCGCCTTCGAGGCAAGGGTCGAGGAGAGGTCGCGGGTCTACTCATACGAAAGCGCCGCGGTGGAGCTGGACGGCGAGCTCGGCGCGGCCTTCCGGGCCGAGGCGCCGGCCTGGACGTTCTTTCAGGCGCAGTCGCCTTCCTACAGGCGGGTGGCAGCCCACTGGGTGGTCACCGCAAAGCGCGACGAGACCCGCCAGAGGCGGCTTGCGGCCCTGATCGCCTGCTCCGCCAGGCACGAGCGCCTACCCGCCTTGAGCGCTCCGGGCCGCAGCGGTCGAGGGTGAGCCGTCGGACTGGCTGACCAACGCTTCACCAGCGACTGGGAGGTGAAGCGTGAAGGTGCTCCCTTCGCCGGGCGTTGAGTCCACCGTGATGTCGCCGCCGTGCAGCCGTGCGAGCTGCCGGCCCAGGTACAGACCGAGGCCGGTGCCCGGCAGATGATTGGTCGCCGGGTTGGAAACGCGGCCGAAGCGAGTGAACAGGATGTTCATGTCGGCCTTGGCGATGCCCACGCCGCTGTCCCTTACGGCCACACGCGCCAGGCCGCCCCGCAGTGTCACGACGCAGCTCACGTCGCCGCCGTCGGGCGAGTACTTCATGGCGTTGTCGATGAGGTTGGTGACGATGGTCTGGATGCGCTCGTCGTCCACTTTGACTGGAACCCGTCTGCTGGGCAGCGTCAGATTGAGCGCTCGCCCGTCTTCGATGGTGAGGCGGGCTCTTTCGACTGCCGCAGAGACGATGTCGCGCAGGTCCGCCTCGTAGGGCTGAATGATCAGCGAGTCGTCCTCCAGGCGTGCGGCCTCGATCATCTGCTCGATCATTGCGTTCATCTCGGTGATCTTCGCCATCATCACGCCGGCGGCCTTGACGCCTCGCTCGTTCAACTGGCCGAGCATCCCGCCCTGGAGCATGGACCCGTATCCGCGGATCACTGTCATCGGCCCGCGCAGCTCGTGGGACGCCAGGTTCAGGAACTGGCTCTTGTGCTTCTCGATAGTGGCCATGCGCTCGGTGACACGTGTGCGCTCGATGCCCGCCGCGACCGAGGAAGCGTATCCCTCGAGCTGATTCACCTCGTCCGTGCCGAATAGAGGCGTGAAGCGGCCGGCCAGCAGCCCGATGTAACCGGTGCCCTCGGCCAGCCGGAGCGGAGCGATCATCGAGGCGGCGCCGCCAGGCCCTGT
>DASXBE010000052.1:0-10049 GCA_036491815.1 Candidatus Dormiibacterota bacterium
CGTGCCGCAGAGCGACTACGTCAGCGACGGCAACTCGAGCCCGTCTTTCACCGGCTCCGTGATCGTCAAGAGCATGACCGTCCAGGGCGGCGGCAACGGCGTGCAGGTGTTCAAGTGGGTATGCGGCCTGAACGCGGTCGCCGGCCAGCCCTACCAGGGGGGGCTAATTCGATAGCGGGTATGAGAGGGAACCCCAAGTGGTTCCCTCTCATCGACCGGTCGCTCCGCGACGGGTCTGCTCTCCTTCCGGTATACGGTTCGGATTCTCTGATGTGTCTCTACCAGCGCACTCTGGAGACGATTGAAAACAAAGTCGCGGCCGGAGTGAATCCGGCCGCCAATGCGATGTCGGTAAGAATGAGATGGAACCCCATAGTGGTTCCCTCTCATCGACCGGTCGCTCCGCGACCGGTCTGCTCTCCCTCCGGTATACGGTTCGGATTGTCTGATTTGTCTCCACAAGCGACCACTGGGGGCGTTTCAGACAAAGTTGCGGCCGGAGTGAATCCGGCCGCCAATGCGATGTCGGTGAAGAATGAGAGGGAACCCATGGTGGTTCCGTCACATCGACCTCTGGTCTTGAGGGGGTTTACTCCGGGAGGTCGATTGTGAAGGTGCTGCCGGAGCCCTGGGCGGAGTCCACGCTCAGGATGCCGCCGTGCCGCTCCACCACACGCCGCGCGATCGCTAGGCCGAGTCCGCTGCCCGAATCGCTGCGCTGAAAGCGGTCGAAGAGGTTCGACAGGCGGTCCTTCTCGATGCCCGGACCGCGGTCGATGACCGCGATCCTCGAACCCGCGGAGCCCTTCTCGACGCGCAGCTTCACGGCCGCGCCTGGCGGGCTGACCCGCACCGCGTTGTCGACCAGGTTTGCCACCGCCTCACGTAGCAGGTCCTTGTCGGCGCTGACGGTGGCTGGAGCGGCGACCTCCGTGACGAGGCCGACCCCTGTTGTGCCCGCCTGTGCGGTGTAGGCGCGCACCACGTCCGCGGTGAGCTCGGCCAGGTCGACCAGCTCGCGGCGGAGGGGCACGTCCTCATCGGCGTGAGCGAGTGCCCGCAGGCGCCCCAGCATGCGCTTCATGCGTTCGGCCTCCGCCACGCTGTCGGCGACCGCCTCGCCGGTGACCCCACCACGGCTCGCGCGGCGCAGGATCGACAGGTTGGTCATGATCGTCGCGAGCGGGGTGGCCACCTGGTGCGACACGTCCGTGAGGAACCGCCGCTGGGCGGCGAGCACGCCCGCGAGCTGCGCATTGGCCCGTGCCTGAGCCTCGATGGCGAGGTTCATGCGGTAGATCAGGGGCAGCGCGATCAGCGGCAGTGGGGCTGCGACAGGCGCCTCGACCGAGAGGACGGCGACGCTCACTGCGCAGGCCGCCAGGGTCAGCGACGCCGGCCAGACGGCGCTCGCGGCCTGGCGCAGCAGGCGAAGGTACGGCTGGCGGCTGTGGATTGACGCGGGGAGCACCGAGAGGCCGAGATTGACCGCGATATAGAGGAGGGCCGCCGCGGTCGCGCGGAGGTCCTGCGCTGCGTCGAGGTCGAGCCGGACCGCTCCCACAGCTGCGGCCAGGCTCGCCGCGAACAGCACGTTGCCCGAGTTGAGGGCCGACTCCCACCCGGTCCGCCGCATCATGCCGTTGCCCGCCAGCACGCTGAGCGCGGCGGTTGCCGGGCCGATCCCCGGTGGCAGGAGGAGGGCGGCCAGAAGGCACGGAAGCGCCGCCAGGTTGACCTTCTGCTCAGTGCCGATCTTGACGGGGTATCTCTCGGCCAGCATCACGGCGACCAAGCAGGCCGGGACGATGACCCAGCGCCATGGCTGCGCCGCTTGGAACCCGTCCTGGGCGGCCACCGCCGCTGCGGTCAGAAGTCCTATGGCCGAAACCACCACGACGACCGCCTTCAGCGGCGTCGAGAGAACGACCGGGCTTCGGGACAAGCTTTTAGCTCGCGGGCACGTCGAGGTACAGCGTGACCACGGAGCCTCCCGAACCCACTCCCTGTGAGCTCACCTGGTAGCGGTTGACGGACGAGACCACGCGCCCGCTGGAAACTCCATAAGGGACGAAGACCTGCACCGTGAGCAGCGTGCCGCCCGTACCGTCCGGGGCGGCCGTGACGCCATCCACCACCGCGGCTTCGAAGACGCGGCTGCCTGGGGTCAGGTAGATCATGTTGTTGACCGTCAGGGTATGGCCCCCGGGGGTCACGACCTGGGCGGGCGGGTCAGACACGCACCACACCATGTTGGCCGACGCCGCGCCCTGGCCCAAACCGAGCATGCCGGCCGCGGCCAGAGTCCCGAGCACCACACTCCTCGAACGCATTCGCCTCCACCTCACTCGTGAATGAACCGGTAACCGATGCCGCGAACCGTCTGGATCAGCCGCGACGCCCCACCAGTCTCCAGCTTCTGGCGGATCCGCGAGATATGAACCTCGAGCGAGTTCGACTCTGGCCCGGTGGTGACCGCCCAGACCGCCTCGGCCAGCTGCTCGTAGGTGACGAGCTGGCCGTGGCTGCGCATCAGCGCGGCGAGGATCCGGAACTCGATGCCGGTGAGCTCCAGGTTGCGACCGGCGCGCGAGGCCGTGCCTTCGCTCAGGTCGATCACGACGTCGCCCGCAACCAGCCTTGCGCCGCCCTTGCCGCGATGCCGCCGGATCACCGCCTCCACGCGGGCCAGCAGCTCCTCGAGAGCGAACGGCTTGGCCACGTAGTCGTCAGCGCCTGATTTCAGACCCGCGATCCGGTCGCTGACGGACGATCTGGCGCTGATCCCGACCAGGGCGGCGTCGGTCTCGGCCCGGAACGCCTCGAACAGCTCGGGACCTTCGTTGTCCGGGAGCATCAGGTCGAGGAGCACGACGTCCGGGTTCCACTGCCTGACCAGCTCCAGGCCGCGGCCCGCGGAGTCCACCGCACGGACGGTGTAGCCCTCCTCGCCGAGCCCCGTGGCGACCGCTCGCGCGAGGCGGCGGTCATCTTCGATGAGTGCAACCTTCCACTTAATGGTCATGCGGACCGATTCTCCCATGGAAAGCTGGGAGTTCAACCACGCTGCCGCGTAACGCCGCCACGCTCGGGGTCGTTGGTAAGCACCGTGGGCCGCTCGAGTTGATGCTGCCGGTGCCCGCGCGCCGGTTCGCGCTGGCTGTGGCGGTCGTCGCGGCCGTCCTCGTCCCCAGCGCCTTCACCCTCTGGGTGTCGACTCCATCAGGCGCGGACGTCCAGGCTCGCGTCCTGGCGGCCACCAGGGCGCATGGCGTGGTCCTCTTGAGCGCGGACCAGGTCCCCCGAACACTAGCCGACGCGGTCGTGGCCACGGAAGATGAACGCTTCTACTCCCACCATGGGGTCGATTCGATCGGCCTCGGCCGGGCTGCGCTCTACGACCTGGCCAATCTATGCCTCTGCCAGGGGGGCTCGACCATTACCGAGCAGCTGGTCAAGGACGTGTACCTGGGAGGCTCAGACCGCGGCTACAACAAGGTCGAGGACCTGGTGCTGGCCCTCAAGGTCGAGCAGGTGATCGGCAAGTCGCAGATCATGGCCGACTACCTGAGCGAGATCCCGACCGGCTACGGCCGGTACGGGGTCAGCGCAGCGGCCTGCGCCTACTACGACGCGCCCCTGTCGAAGCTCAGCCTGGCCCAGTACGCCATGCTGGCGGGCGTCGCGCAGGCGCCCTCCCTATACGACCCGACCATCAACCCCGAGGCCGCCCTGGCGAGGAGGACCCAGGTGCTGGCCGCGATGGTCGCCGACCACTACATCTCGCGGGCGCAGTCGGCGGCGGCCGCCGCAGAGCCGATCCTGGTCGCCCAGGGATCCGGTCCGGGCTGCTCCTAGGCTCCCCAGGACATCGGCGAGGTCGCATCGAAGCCGAGGTTCGTCGTGACCTCGATCCGGGCCGTGGAAGGCGGGGGCGGTCCGGCTGAGGGCGACGGAAGGGGCCCGTTGTGTGGGCCGCCGGGCGTCGCGGGAGGCGTTGGGACCGGCGGAGGCGCGGTGTAGGCGGCGCTGGGCAGCCACCACAGCTGGAATGGGCCGTCGGCGAACCCGGGCGCGAAATAGGCGAGCCCCGAGCCGTCCGGGGCCCACACGGGCTGAGCGACCATCTGGTCGCTGATCACCGTCTGCCGGCGCCCCAGGGTGGACGCGCTCCAGGGGGCGATCGTGAGCTCCGAGAGCTGCTTGCCGTATGTGCAGACCATCGCAACCTGGGTTCCGCTGGGCGAGAAGGCGGGGTCGCGGCAATCCTCAGCCGGCGTCGTCAGGGCCCGGCCGGCGCTGTAGGCGCGGTTCGTGAACCAGAGCTGCCCACTGAGCGTCCCATCCAGGCCGTATGAGTATTTCGTGTAGACGATCCCCCCGCCCGGCGCCGGAACCGGTTGCGCGTCACCACCCGTGTAGTCCGCCGCGTTGGTCCAGAGCTTCCCCTGCCTGATCGTGCCGCCCACCGGCATGGCCCAGACGGACAGCACCACGTCGTACCCGAACTTGGGCTGGTCGTAGCTCATCCAGACGGTTCCACCATCGAAGCTGAGCCGCGGATAAAAGGACCAGTGATAGTCGCTGATGCTCTGGAAGCGGCTCGTGGTTGTGTTGTTGGTGATCCGGCGCATCACCGTGCCAAAGGTGTTCAGGACATACACGTCCGAGTACTGCGCGTTCTGCTTGACGGCGAGGAGCGCGGTCCCATTGGGGAAAAGTGACGGCTGAGTCCAGCCCTGCTCGGGCGTCAGCTGATGGAACCGCCCCGCCTCGAGGCTGTAGATGGCTCCGCCCTGAGCGAAGTACAAGGTCCCGGGCAGCGTGAAGGCGTTCGCTCGAGGTGTGGCGGCCGTCGGCTTTTCGGGCGCGACGGCGAGCTTCGACTGATGCCGCGCCAAGTAGACGTAGCTCGATGTCCCGGTGACGACCATCAGGATCGCAAGCCCCACGGCGAGAATGAATCGTGAGATCACGGGAAGTATTGATGCACCAGCGGAAGGATCAAACCCCAGTTCGGGACGATCGAATCGCCCGGGCCGCCGCCGTGCGTGTACGGCGGCAGCAGCACGATCTGGGTGATGGCGTTGGGATCGTCCAGGCTCCCCGCGAGCGGGAGGAGCGCGCCGACGCGCGTGACGTTGATGCTGGTCTTGAGCTCGCTCCCGATTGCAGTGGCCAGGCTTGGAATGTCCTCCGGCTTGATCTGCTTCGCCTTCTGCCGAATCGCTAGCAGAACCTGCTGCTGACGCTGCGATCGGCCGAAGTCACTCTGTAGGTCGCCGTGACGCGACCGGACGTATTGCATTGCGTGGATGCCATCCAGGTGCTGCGCACCGGCTAGAACGGCAACCCGCTGGTAGTCGTACGCGTAGCTGCTGAAGACGTCGGCCGGATAGAAGTCGTCCATCACCGGATGACTGGTCACGACGTCAACGCCACCGATAGCGTCGATCAACCTGATCAGACCCAGGAGGCCAACCCAGATGTAGTCATCGACATGGACGCCGAAGTTCTGCTCGACAGTGGCGATGGCAGCCCCCGGGCCGCCATACGAATAGGCGCCATCGATCTTTGCAGTGCCACCGACCGACAGGGGCACATAAAGGTCGCGGGGTATCGACAGCATGATCACCCGCTTTGTGGATGGGATCACCCGGACCAAGATCATGGACTGCGTCAGCACGTGGTCGGAGCTGAATTTCGAGTCGTCATCCGAACCAAGCAGCAGCACCGTGAAGGCGCCGACCTGGGCCGGGGCGGCCGGGCTCGACGACGCCGGCGGCGTGAGCAGCGAGGTCGGGGACGGCGTTCGAACGGCGACGCCTTGGCCCGAGTCCTGAAAAGCGAGAACTGCCGCAGGGACGAAATAGGCGAAGCCACCCGACGCCGCGGAGAGCGCGACGGCCAGCAACGCGATGATTAGGGTCCGTAGGGGGCTAAGGCGCCGGCGCGATGCTCTGGCGCGGTGCCCCGGCTTCATACCGAGCGGCACAGGCCCGCATTGTACCGCCCGACCCGGTATCCCTTTGTAAGTGCCCGGTTAATGAAGTTGAAGGTCCGCCTACTTGCGGAGGGCGATCTCGACCGCCTTGACGACCAGCATCGCCACCGCCAGCACCAGGTAGCCGCTCAAAGTCAGCATCGCGAGGCGCCGGGCCCGCGACAGCGGAGGCCTCTCCAGGAGCGCGATACCAGGCATCCGCCAGTTCTCCTTGTCCGCCTGAGGCATGTTGGGCACCGGCTCGCCCCGGTTGAAAACGAGCCACACGCCGCCAGCGACCAGGACCCCCGCCAGGATCGAGGCCAGCACGATCGTCAAGCGACCGACGTCGACCGATGGAAAGACCGTGGAGATGACCAGGATCATCGACAGGACGAGGAGCACGCCCACGATCAAGCTCGCCACGCCGTTCAACCACGGTTTGTTGACCCAGGGCCCTAGCACGCCACGGTCGTTGCATAGAAGGACGAGGAACACCGTCGCGCTCGGCAGCAGAATGCCGGCCAGGGCCTGCACGGCCGTCGTGATGTCGCCCAGGGGCGCGTTGGGGATCAGGACGATACCCGCGGCCACCGCGACCATCGCCGCGTAGGACCCGTAGAACAGCTTGGCCTCGCGAAAGCCGCGGTGCAGAGAGTGACGCAGCCCGAAGATGTCGCCGAAGGCGTACGAGGTGGCGAGCGTCACAGCCGAGGCGCCCACGATCGAGGCGTCGAACAGGAGCAGGGCGAAGACACCGCCCACCAGCGGGCTGATGTGCTGCTCGAGTCCCCTCGCGACCCCGAACGCTCCCAGCACCGGGTCGAACTTGCCGAAGTCCGCCGTGCCCGTGAACGCGGAGGCGGTGGCGATCATGATCGCCGACGCGCCGATCACGACAACGACGGCGCCGATCACGGTGTCCGCCTTCTCATACTCGAGCCATTTCGGCGTGATGCGCTTGTCGATGACGTTGGACTGCTGGAAGAAAAGCTGCCACGGCGCGACGGTCGTGCCCACGATCGCGATCACGAGCAGCGCGGCATTCGACGTGAACCCGCCCTTGACGCCGGGGATCGCGAAGCCCTTGAGCACGGCGCCGGGATCGGGGTGGCTGAAGATGACCAGCGGCAACACCAGGAGGCTGGCTCCCACGAAGACGAACATCGCGCGCTCCCAGCGCCGAAAGTTGCCCGAGATCGTGATCCCGATCAGGATCAAAGCAGCAAGCGGCACGACCAGGTACTGGCTCAGCCCGAAGTACCGTCCCGCGAGGCTCACTCCAATGAACTCGGTGCTGATGGTGAGGAAGTTCAAGAGGAAGAGGTCGCCGACGGAGAACCAGCCCCAGAAACGGCCGAAGCGCTCCTTGATGAGCCTGGCGTGGCCGACGCCACTCACCGCGCCGAGCCGGACCACCATCTCCTGATTGACGATCAGGACGGGGATCAGCAGCAACAGGGTCCACAGCAGCGAATATCCGAAGTCCTGGCCCGCCTGCGCGTAGGTCGAGACGCCGCCCGCGTCGTTGTCTCCGACCATGACGATGATCCCAGGGCCCACGATCGCTGACAGCGTGAGGAGGCGGCGGCGCCAGGTGCGCCGCGGCGCGACGTCGCTGAGGCGGATGGTGCCGAACGCGCCATGGATGTCGCCGAGGTGCGCCTCGTCCAGGACGGCTGATGTGGGGACCAAGCGCGAGTCCTTCTGGGGCTTCCCGCGCTCAGCCATCGCTGCTTATACCCCGGTGCTCGCTTCGATGCGGGTGCGCCAGTCCTCGGGGACGAGCGCCTCCATCACGTCGTCGACCGAGATCGCCCCGATCAGGTTGCCGGTGCCGTCCGTCACGCCCAGCGCGGTCAGGTTGTAGTCGGCCATCATCAACGTCACGTCGGCCAGGTCGGCGTTCGTGCCCACCTTGCACGTGACGAGGTTGAGCGCGTCGACCCTGTGGTCGCGCGGGTTGCGGAGCAGGTCTACGACCGCGACGCTTCCGATGTACCGGCCGTCATCCTCGGTGATGAAGACGGTGTTGAGCAGCTGGTGCGGCGCCTTGTCGTCTATCCGGACCGCCTCGAGCGCCATGTCGACGGTCGAGCCACGCGTCACCCAGACGTAGTCCGGACTCATCATGCCGCCGGCCGCCGTCGGGTGGTACTGAAGCAATTTCCGGAGCTTGTGCTGCTGGCCGGGAGACATCTGATTGAGCACGGGCAGCCTGCGCTCCTGATCCAGCTCCCCGAGCAGGTCCGCCGCGTCGTCGGGCGCCATGCGGTCGAGCACCCGCGCCGCCTCGTCGTTCGACATCGACCTGAGGAACTCCACCTGGTGCTCCGGGTCAAGCTCCTCGAAGATGTCGGCCGTCAGCTCGACGTCGCCTTCGAGGGCGTTGATGATCTCCTCGCCCTCTTCGTGCGAGGCGCCCTCGACGATGTCGGCGATCTGCGCCGGGTGCAGCCGCCGAAGGCGTTGGAGCGGCATCAGGAGCTTGGCGGTGGGAACGTGGCCGACGAACGGCTGGACGTCCTTCCAGTCGAGGGTCGCGTGGCGCCGCAGGTCGGGGCGTCCCCGTCGAGGCACCAGCCGGCGCAGCATCGCCTGCGGGCTGCGGTCGATCCCACTGAGGTGCCAGCCTTCGTCGCCAGGCGACAGGACGAGGTCGTGGGCCTGCACGATCCGGCCGCGGGCTACGTCGACGAGATGCCTTCCCAGGACATCGGCGGCGAGCAGCACCTCGCCCGGCCGCCGCTGGAACGCCTCGGTGCGGATGGTGTGCGTGTTGAGCCGGATGCCTCCCGGCTCGAGCTTGTCGACCAGCTTCATGCCGATGAACACGTCCTGCGCGCCCACGCGCACCTTGAGGCCCGTCACGGGCGGGTACGAACCATCCGAAAGCTTGACGATGAAGTCCTCGACTCGGCCGACCTCGCCGCCCGCCGGGTTGAGGACCGGGCTGCGCAGGAGCTGCGTGAGCATGACGCGGCGCTTTTCGCGCGCGTGCTTTGGGTGGTTCTGGCTTCCGTCGTGGCTCGTGTTCATCTCTTGTTTTTCCCCTGCGCGTGGTGCGCCCGCAGGACGCCGGATTGGCGCCTGCTGATTGCCGGCCCATAGGCCGGCGGGCTCAATTATCCGCGCGTGTCCGGAGCACCCGCCCTGACGCCGGCGCCACCCCGCCGCCAGCGCTTAGGATCGAGCGACATGGGAGAGCGGGCAGGGCGGTATCGGGAGGAGCTCCGCGCGCTCACGAATTGGGAGCCATACCTGAGGAAGCACTCCGGGCTGCCGGGCCCGCGCGCCAACCTGGAGCTGGTCGCGGCCGTGGCGGAGGAGGCCGACTCGGACCTGCTGTGGCGCCTCTCCGCCTCGAGCGACGAGTTCCTCGCCCTTTGCGGCACCGCCGGCCTCGGCCGGATCGCGCTCATGGAGCCGGAGACGGTGATGACGTGGCTGCGCGAGCTCGCCTCGGACCCGCGCTGGCGCGTGCGGGAGGGAGTGGCGATCGCGCTGCAGCGCTTCGGCCGCGAGAGCATGCCGCGCCTCCTCGCCGAGATGAGTGAGTGGGCGGACGATGGCCCCTTCGTCCAGCGCGCCGCCGCCGCGGGGCTTTGCGAGCCCGCGCTGCTGACGAGGGCTGACGACATCGTCGAGGTGCTTGCAATCCTCGATCGCATCACGAAATCGATGGGGGCCGCCAAGGACCGACGGCATGAAGGGTTCAAGGTCCTGCGGCAGTCGATGGGGTATTGCTGGAGCGTCGCGGCGGCGGCCTCCCCGCGCAATGCGCGGCCTTATTTCGAGAAGTGGATTCGCTCCACCGACAAGGACATCGCCTGGGTCATGAAGACCAACCTCTCAAAACCGCGCATGGCCGCGATGCGAGATTCGATCAACGGTCCTGCGAAGACACCAGCCACGGCCAGGCGGCCCGCCCGCTAGCGCGTCGGCGGTTCGAGTCATGATGAAACGTGAGGTGGCGACCGCTCCGGACATCACGCAAGAGCGGCCCCTGAGCGACGCTGAGCTCGACCTGTTGAACGCCTACTGGCGGGCGGCCAACTATCTGTCC
>DASXBE010000053.1:0-6564 GCA_036491815.1 Candidatus Dormiibacterota bacterium
CTTGAGCACCTTCATCGCCATCTCGCGGTTCTTCATCTGCGACCGCTCGTTCTGACACGTCACGACGATGCCTGTCGGCAGGTGTGTGATGCGGATCGCCGAGTCGGTCTTGTTCACGTGCTGGCCGCCGGCGCCAGTGGACCGGTACGTGTCGATGCGCAAGTCTGCGGGGTTGATCACCACTGCCGCCTCGTCGGACTGCTCGAGCTCCGGCATCACCTCAACCAGGGCAAACGAGGTGTGGCGGCGGTGGTTCTGGTCGAAGGGCGAGATGCGCACGAGGCGGTGCACACCGTGCTCAGAGCGCAGCAGTCCATATGAGCGCGGCCCGCGCACGATGAACGTAGCGCTCTTCAACCCTGCCTCCTCGCCGGGGGAGGTCTCGATGATCTCTGTCTGGAGGTGCTTGCGCTCCGCCCACTTCAGGTACATGCGCATGAGCATCTCGACCCAGTCCTGTGCCTCCACCCCGCCCTGGCCCACAGAGATTGTGATCACGGCATTGTGGTTCGCGTACGGGTCGGTGAAGAGGAGGTCGAGCTCTCGCGCGCGGAGCTCCGACGCGATGGCGGCTCTCTCGTCAGCCAGCTGCCTCTCCAGGTCGGGATCTCCGTCGGCCAGCTGGTCGAGCTCGATCAGGTCCTTGGACCGCTTTTCCAGCCGGTCCCACGAGTTGACGAGCTGCCGCAGCTCGGCCGCCTCGCGAGCCATCTGGCCCGCGCGACCGGGATCGTCCCAGACGCCGGGCTGGGTGAGCTGTGCGTCTAGCTCGTCGGCCCGCCTCGCCTTGGCGGGCAGGTCAAAGATGCTCCTTCAGCTGGCGAATCCGCGTGAGAAGCTCTTTGGGGCTCAGCTCTACATCCATCTGTTCTCCAGTTCTTCAGCGCCCGTGGCACTTCTTGTATTTCTTGCCTGACCCGCACCAGCACGGGTCGTTGCGGCCGATCTTAGCGGCACCGGCCCCCGACGGCTTGCCACCGTTGGCCTGCGCCGCCGCGACGTCCGCGGCCGAGGCGATCCCCGGCGGCAGGGCTTTGCGCTTTTTGGGCTGACCGCCTTTCCTACCCTCGCTCGCCCCGTCGGGCTCCCCCGGCCCACTCTCGATCACGTCCCGCACGATCGGCGCCGGTGGAGGGACGGGCGCGTTGCGCTGCACCTGGACGCGGAAGATGCGGCTGACGATCGCCGCCTGGATCCGCTCGCGCAGCTCGTTGAACATCTCGAATGCCTCGTTCTTGTACTCGACGAGCGGGTCGCGCTGGCCGTACGCGCGCAGGCCGATGCCCTCGCGGAAGTGCTCCATCTGGGTGAGGTATTCCGTCCACTGCCAGTCGATCGTCCAGAGCATCACGTCACGCTCCACGATCGGCATCAGGTCGGCGCCGATCTCCTCCACCTTGCGGTCGTAGGCCTCCAGCGCCGACGCCTGTAGGTGTTCGATCAGGCCCTCAGGCCCGGCGTGCAGCGCCTCGTCGGGGATCTGCGATCCGGGCGCGATGGGCAGATACGCGGACATGTACTTGATCAGGCCGTCGAGGTCCCAGTTCTCCGGATGCCGGCTCTCGCAGTGCTGCTCGACGCCCTTCGCGATGATGTCTCGGGTGTACTCGAGGATGTTCCCCCTCGCATCCGCGCCCTCGAGCACCTTGCGCCGCTCCTCGTAGACGATCTGGCGCTGCTTGTTCATGACATCGTCGTACTCGACCACGTGCTTGCGGGCGTCGAAGTGCATACCCTCGACCTTCTTCTGCGCGCCCGCGATCGAGCGGGCCACCCAGGGGTGTTCGATCGGCTCCACCTCGAGGCTGTCCATGAGCCTGCCGATGCGGTCGGCCGCGGGCCCGAAGATCTTCATGAGGTCGTCCTCGAGCGAGATGAAGAACTTGCTCGAGCCCGGGTCTCCCTGGCGGCCCGCACGCCCGCGGAGCTGATTGTCGATCCGGCGGCTCTCGTGCCGCTCGGTGCCGATGATGTGAAGGCCACCGACCTCCTTGACGCCGGGCCCCAGCACGATGTCGGTGCCGCGCCCCGCCATGTTGGTCGCTATGGTCACGCCCTTCTCCTGCCCCGCCTCCGCCACCACGGCCGCCTCTCGCTCGTGCTGCTTGGCGTTGAGGACGTTGTGCTTGATGCCGCGGCGCTCGAGCATCTTCGACAGGCGCTCCGACTTGTCAACGGAGACCGTGCCGACCAATACAGGGCGGCCCAGCTTGTTCATGTCCACGATCTCGTCGATCACGGCTTCGAACTTCGACTGCTCCGTCTTGTAGATGACGTCTGGGTTGTCGGCTCGAATCATGTTGCGGTGGGTCGGGATGATCACCACGTCGAGGCCGTAGATCTTGTGAAACTCCTCCGCCTCGGTGACCGCGGTGCCGGTCATGCCCGCCAGCTTGCGGTACTGCCGGAAGTAGTTCTGGACCGTGATCGTCGCGATCGTCTTCTGCTCCTGCTGCACCTTGACGCCTTCTTTGGCCTCCACGGCCTGGTGCAGGCCGTCCGACCAGCGCCGGCCAGGCATGGTGCGCCCGGTGAACTCGTCGACGATGATCACCTCGCCGTCCTTGACGAGGTAGTCGCGGTCGCGCAGGAAGAGTGCTTTCGCCTTGAGGGCCTGGTTGATCTGGTGGGCCTCGACGACGTTCTCGAGGTCGTAGATGTTCTTGATGCCGGTCCAGCGCTCCATCTTGGCTATGCCGACCTCTGTCAGCGACGCCGACTTGTGCTTGAGGTCGACCTCGAAGTCCTCGCCCTCGCTGAGGCGCGCGGCCCACCGCGCGAACTCAAAGTACTTTTCGGTCGACTCCTCAGACTGGCCGGAGATGATGTGCGGGGTTCGCGCCTCGTCGATGAGGATCGAGTCCACCTCGTCGACGATCGCGTAATTGAGGGTCCGCTGGGCGCACTGCGAGAGGTCGTGGGCCATGTTGTCGCGCAGGTAGTCGAACGCCAGCTCTGAGTTCGTGCAGTACGTGATGTCCGCCGCGTAGGCCTCTTTCTTGGTCGCCGGACGCAGGTGCTGGAGCCGCGAGTCAGGATGCTGCTCGTCGACGTACTCGGGATCGTAGACGAAGGTGCCCACGGTACCCACATTGACCCCGACGCTCATCCCGAGCAGGTGATAGATCGGGGCCATCCAGCCCGCGTCGCGCCGGGCCAGGTAGTCGTTGACCGTGACGAGGTGGACGCCCTTGCCGGCGAGCGCGTTCAGGTAGAGGGCGAGGCTCGCCACAAGGGTCTTGCCCTCGCCGGTCTTCATCTCGGCGATCTTGCCGTGGTGCAGCACGATGCCGCCCACAAGCTGGACATCGAAATGGCGCAGGCCGATCGTCCGGCGGGCAGCCTCGCGAGCGAGGGCGAAGGCCTCGATCAGCTGCTCGTCGGGGTCCTGCCCTTCCCTCGCCTTCTCCCGCAGCTCGTCGGACCTGGCCCGCAGCCCCGCGTCATCCAGCGCTTGGAGCTCCGGCTCCAGCTCGTTGATCGCCGCCGCGACAGAGAGGTGCCGCTTGACCTCGCGCTCGTTGGGGTCGAAGAGCTTGGTGAGGGTTACCATCGTTCAGATCAAGGTTACCCGGAGCAGGCGGATCCGAATCCGGCGGCTCAAGGGGTGCGGTACCTAGGTGACGACCGGCTCGATTACGGCCACCGACCCGTCCGCCCGCTTGACCGCGATCTGGATGGCGCCCGAGTCCTCGTCCAGGTAGACGAGGAATGCCTGGCTGTCGGCGTTGAGCTCTTCCACGGCGTCGCTCACCGTCATGGGCCGCAGCTTCAGGCGGATCCGCTCCGGCTCGTCGGGCCGCTCCGGCGCCGCCCCATCGTCTTCACCTGCGGGCATCCGAACAGGTGAAAGGCCCTTCTTCCGGTGCGTCACCTTCTCTTTGAACGTGACGAGCTGGCGGTCGATCTTGTCCAGCGCCAGATCGAGCGCCGACTGCGGGTCCGCGCCTCGTTCGTGGGCCGAGAGCGTCGGCGTGCGGCGCCCGTCGAGGTGGACGTCGATGCGGCAGGTCGTGGTCGCCAGGCCGCTCCGCTTGCGCTCCTCGGAGAAATCGACCTCGATCTCGGCAACTTTTCCAAAGTGGCGCTCGAGGCGCGCCAGCTTGCGCTCGGCGTTCTCGCGCAGCTCCTGCCCCAGACCGTTGGTCCGGTCGTGCAGGACGACCCTCACCACCCGAGTATAAGACGAGTCCGGCCGTGCTCTTTGGGACGTTTACCCGGTGGCTATCGGGTCGAGGGCTTGTAGCCGGGAGGCGGCGGAAATAGGGCCGTGATCTCCTTCGGCAGGGGAATTCCCTGGGCGAAGATGCGATCCAGGATCTTGGGACGCAGGCCGGTCGGCTTAAACTCGGCGATCACCTTGCCCTCAGGCGTGGCGCCCTTCTGCTCGAGCACGAAGATGTCCTGCATGGTGATGATGTCCTGCTCCATGCCGACGATCTCGGTGATCGCGGTGACCTTGCGTGAGCCGTCCCGCAGCCGGTTCAGCTGGCAGATCAGGTTGATGGCGCTGCCGGCCTGCTGCCGGATGGCGCGCACGGGCAGGTCTACACCCGCCATCAGCACGAGGGTCTCAAGGCGCGCCAGCGCGTCGCGGGGGCTGTTCGCGTGCAGCGTGGTCATCGAGCCGTCGTGGCCCGTGTTCATGGCCTGCAGCATGTCCAGGGCCTCTCCACCGCGGCACTCACCGACGACGATGCGCTCGGGGCGCATGCGCAGCGCGTTGATGACGAGGCGCTGGATCGTGATCTCGCCTTCGCCGTTGATGTCCCGTGGTCGGGTCTCCAGGCGGCAGACGTGCTCCTGGTGGAGCTGCAGCTCGGCCGCGTCCTCAATCGTGACGATGCGGTCCTCGACCGGGATGAAGCCGGACATGACGTTGAGGAAGGTCGTCTTGCCGGTGCCGGTCCCGCCCGAGATGATGATGTTCGCCTTGGCCAGCACGGCCGCCTTGAGGAACCCGAAGCCGGCCTCGTTGCAGCTGCCGAACCGGATCAGGTCTTCGACCTGGAACGGGTCGCGCGAGAACTTGCGGATCGTCAGCAGCGGGCCGTTGAGGGCGAGGGGCCGGATCACCGCGTTGACACGTGACCCGTCGGCGAGACGCGCGTCACACAGCGGCTGCCTCTCGTCGATTCGGCGGCCGACCGTGCGAACGATGAACTGAATGACGTTGAGGAGCTGGTCCTCGTCGACGAACTTGATGTTCGTCAGAACGACCTTGCCGCCCATCTCGACGTACACGTGGTCGCTCCCGTTGACCATGACCTCTGTAACGCGGTCGTCACGGATCAGGGGCTCGATCGGCCCCAGCTGCTGGTAGTACTCATCGATGTTGATTCCGGGGATCCGGACTGCCATTCGGTAGCCTCCGTTCCAGCTTTGAATTGACCGACCGCCAACTATACGTTAACCCTCGCGATTGAGACCCCCATTACGGGACCCGCTCCACCTGAGCGCAAGGCGCTTGCGCAGGCTTCGAGGGTGGCGCCCGTCGTGGCCACATCGTCCACGATCAGGATGGCTTCTCCATTCAGGCGCGCTCCTCGCCACTCGAAGGCGCCGCTCACGTTGGCCAGCCTCCAGCGACGGTCGTGGCCGACCTGGGCCGGCGTGGCACGCGTGCGGACCAAGCGGCCGGGTGGCCGGGCGAGGCCGAGGCGGCCGCACAGCTCGGCCGCGAGCAGCTCAGCCTGGTTGAAGCCGCGTTCGCGCTCGCGCGTCGGATGGAGCGGCACGGCAACAGTCCAGCGCGCCGCGAGACCCTCCACGACGAGGCGCTCGGCCATCAAGAGCGCGAGCGGCTCCGCGAGATGCCGCCAGCCGCGGTACTTGAAGCGCTGGATCGCGGCCTCCACCGGTCCCTCGTAAGCGGCGGCCGAGCGCAGACGGGTCAGCGATCGGAGGCGCGAGCGGCAGCCGCAGTCCTTCCTGGCCGACTCGAGCTGCACGCCGCAGCGGCGACAGAGCGGCTCCTCGAGGCGGCGGATACGCCGCCGGCACGACTCGCAGAGCCACGAGCCGACTGCGCGACAGCCCCCGCACCGCGGGGGTAGGAAGAAATCGAGGAAGCGACTCCGCATGGTGTCAAGCTACCCAGCCTTGTCAAGGCTCTTAACTGGCGTCAGCTGATGACGATCTCGTCACCTCGCTGCAGGTCGATGTCGGCCGTCGAGCTAGGCGGCAGCTCGAGCACGCTGTGCGCACCCCACTCGAGCAGCACGATGCCGTACCAGCGCGGCAGCCTGCGATAGACCTTCTTGACCCGCTCGTGCGAATCGAGGAACACGGCGTCGATGGGGAAATTCATGAACATCATGTGGATTCCGTTGCAGGGGTTGATCCACATGCCGCGGCCGGGTTCGAGTCGTTTGCGGAACATGAGGCCGAGGCCGCGCCCGAACATGGTGCGCGGCATCTCCAGCTCGTCGGCCAGCACCTGGCCGCTGCGCGCGTGTACCGCCCTCCGGCCCGCCATGACGATCGAGTAGCGTAACTGCGGCGCATGGATTTCGACAGCGATGGGCTTCGTCTGCACTACGAGGTGCACGGACCCGACCACGG
>DASXBE010000054.1:0-8261 GCA_036491815.1 Candidatus Dormiibacterota bacterium
TAGCGCTCGGCCGTCTTTGCGTACATGGCCTCGACGCTCCTCGGGTCGCTCACGTCAGCCTTGAAGAAGAAGGCTTCCCGGCACTCGGCGGCGGTCCTCTCACCCGCCTCCTCACCAACGTCCGCCACGCAAACGCGCGCGCCCTCGGCGGAGAACAGAAGCGCCGCTTCCCTGCCGATGCCGCCGGCTGCGCCCGTGATCACCGCGACCTTGCCGTCGAGCCTCACAACGTCTATCCCCGCTCGAAGAGGCGCTCGCGTTCGTAGGTCGTGACGACCCGGTCGAACAGCGCCTGCTCCGTCCTTGCGTAGTTGAGGTAGTGCTCCACGACATCCGCGCCGAACGCCTCACGCGCCATCGTCCCGCTCTCGAGCTCGGTGATCGCGTCGCGGAGCGCGTGTGGAAAGCGCTTCACGTCTGACTCGTACGCATTGCCCTTGAACTCCTTGGGCAGCTTCAGCTTCTCTTCCATCCCGCGCAGCCCGGCGGCCAGGAGCGCGGCAAAGGCGAGGTACGGGTTCACGTCCGCGCCGGGAATCCGCGACTCCGCGCGCAGATGCTGGCCATGTCCGACGATGCGGAACCCGCAGGTCCGGTTGTCGTGCCCCCACGCCAGCGTGGTGGGCGCCCAGCTGCCGGCCGCGTATCGCTTGTACGAGTTGATGTTGGGCGCCAGGAAGACCGCGAGCTCCGATGCGTACGCGATCTGGCCGGCCAGGTACTGCTTGAACGCGGGCGATTCCCCGTCGAACACGTTGCGCTCGCCCTTCCACAGGCTCGAGTGGACGTGGCACGAGCTGCCGATCCACCTGTGGTCGGGCTTCGCCATGAACGTGACCGAGCAGCCCGCCTGCTGCGCCATCTCCTTGATGCCGTTCTTGTAGATCACATGGTTGTCCGCCATCGTCAGCGCGTCGGCAAACCGGAAGTTGATCTCCTGCTGTCCCGGCCAGGCCTCTCCCTTCGAGCTCTCGACCTGGATGCCGGCCGCCTTCATCCCCCTGCGCACCGCGCGGATGAACGGCTCGTCGTAGGTCGTGGCCAGGATGTGGTAGTCGAGGATGTACGGCACGGACGGCGTCAGGTCGAGGTAATGCTTGGCGTGCGCTTCGGCGAAGGTCTCTTTCAACAGGTAGAACTCGAGCTCTGAGCCGAACATGGGCTCGAAGCCGAGCTTGCGGGCGCGCTCGATCTGGGCGCGCAGGACCTGCCGCGGGGACGGCCGCACCGGCTTGCCGTCGTGCCAGGCGACGTCGCACAGCACAAGCGCGGTGGCCTCGAGCCACGGGATGACCCGAAGGGTGCCGAAATCGGGCACCAGGTCGAAGTCGCCATACCCCGTCTCCCAGCTCGCCATCTGGTAGCCGGCCACCGGGTCCATCTCCATGTCGACGGTCAGGAGGTAGTTGCAGCCCTCGGTCGATTCGCCGTCGAACGAGGTCTCGACGAAATACTCCGCGTCCACGCGCTTGCCCATGAGCCGGCCTTGCATGTCGGTGAACGCCACGACGACCGTGTCGATCTCACCGCCCGCGACGGAGTGCGCCAGGTGCTCTTTGGTCAGCAATCAGCTAGTTCTCGCGGTGCCGGACCTCGCGCGCCCGAGCCACGAACCGCTCGAAGAGTCTGCGCGCCCAGGGCAGGTCGGTGGTGAGCTCTTCAGGATGGCACTGGACCGCGACGATGAGGCCGTCGTCTGATTCGACGGCCTCGACTGTGCCGTCCTCTCCTCTCGCGGTTTGCTGCAGACCGGGTGCGAGGTCCCGGATCGCCTGGTGGTGAAGGCTGTTGACGCGGATCTGGTGCTCGCCGGCGGCGCGTCCGAGCTCTGACGAAGGATCGACTTCGATCGTATGAGCGAGATGGCTGCGTCCTTGCGCTCGCACCTCGTGTCCCTCGAGGTGCTGGATCAGCGAGCCGCCCATGGCCACGTTGATCACCTGCTGGCCGCGGCAGATGCCCAGGATCGGGATCTCCTGCGCCCGGGCCTGGCCGAAGAGCCGCAGCTCCGTTTCGTCGAGGTCGTGGTCGATCGGGCCCACCTTCTCGTCGGGCTGCTCCCCATAGAAGGACGGGTCGACGTCCCAACCGCCAGGGAGGAGGAGCCCTTCGACCTCGGGCAGCTCGGCGGTGCCCGGCGGGAGCTCGATGGCCTCCGCCCCCGCCGCCTCGACCGCGCGGCGATAGGGCACGTAGTACGGCTCGCCCCGCCGGGGGCTGACCGTGATCGCGATCCTGGGCTTCTCGGGCACCGCTGCTAGCTCGTGGGCGCTCCGGCCGGCACGGCATGCCCCACGTTCTCCAGCTCTTGCTCGATCATGGCTAGCTCTTCCGCCGAGCCCTGCACCTTGGGGCCTTTGAACCAGTTCTTGGCCGACAGGAACCAGTATCCGCCGGCGAACAGCAGCACGACGATCACCGCCACCGGCGCGTAGTTGAACGTGGCAAGTGTGTTGCCAGGAGCCACCTGCGGCAGGATGAACAGAACCGAGATCAACGCGATCCACACCACTGCGATCCAGCCGACGACGGCGCTATACCGTCCGAGCTGCCACGGTCCCGGCTCGAACCTCGATCCCGCGAGCCGCCGCAGGAGGATCGGGATTCCGTACGCGATGTACAGGCCGATGACGGCGATGGAGGTGACCGCCGCGTAGGCGGTCGGGTTCCACAGGTACGGCAAGCCGAGGATGAAGGCCCCGACCGCTGCGAACCAGATGGAGTTGGTCGGAGTTCGGGTACGTGGGTTGATGCGGTGCCAGAACTGCGAGCCGGGCACGGCGCCGTCGCGCGAGAAGGCGTAGATCATGCGCGAGTTTGCCGTCACCGACGACATGCCGCAGTAGAACTGGGCGCCGATCACGATCAGCAGCAGGAGCGCGGCGCCGGTCTTTCCGATCGCGTCCTGGAAGATCACGGCTGGAGCCGCACCGGCCGCGCCGGCCGCACCCGCATAGTCGGCGTCGTTGATGGCCTGGGTGACGCCGATCAGCAGGATCCAGCCCGCGATCAGCGAGATGATGATCGACCACACGATGCCTCGCGGCCCACTGACCGCGGCGTTATGGGTCTCTTCGGTCATGTGGGCGGACGCGTCATAGCCCGTGAACGTGTACTGCGCCATCAGCAGGCCTGTGAGGAAGACAAAGACCGATGCCCCGGCGAAGCTGAATCCCGTCAGGTTGACGAACTTCGTGAAGACATAGCTTGGCGACTGGTGGTATTTCGAGAACAAGAAGAGCACGGCCACGATGACGAGGACGCCCGTGATGTGCCACCACACCGAGATGTCGTTGAGGATCGCGACGAGCCTCAC
The DNA here is from genome assembly GCA_036491815.1 of Candidatus Dormiibacterota bacterium. Taxonomy (GTDB): domain Bacteria; phylum Chloroflexota; class Dormibacteria; order Dormibacterales; family Dormibacteraceae; genus DASXBE01. Next base: position 3,317 of record DASXBE010000054.1, read on the forward strand.
ACCGAATGTGTTGAGCAGGCCGTGGATGAACAGCACGACCGCGTAGACCCCGATGATCGCGAACCGTGAGCCGAAGTCGGTGCCGGCGTTGAGCGGGTTCGGCCAGCTGGAGACGAACAGGCTCAAGAAGTAGTTGACGAAGAAAGCAAGTCCGAAGTCGATCCCCGCCGTCACGGCAATCTGGCCAAGGAGGTTGAACCAACCGGTGATCCAGCTCCAGCCGGCGCTGTTCTTGCCGCCGAGCTTGGCCGCCCAGTAATACAGGCCCCCTGCAGTCGGGAAGCTCGAGCAGACCTCGGCCATTGCAAGGCCGACCAGGATCACCATCACGCCGACGAGCGGCCAGCCGAGGGTGATGACCGCCGGCCCCCCATTGGTCATGCCGAAGTAATAGAGCGTGAGGCAGCCGGAAAGGATCGAGATGATCGTGAATGAGACCGCGAAGTTGGAGAAACCCGACATCCGGCGGCGGAGCTCCTGGGCGTAGCCCAGGCGGTGCAGTGTGTCGACGTCCGATTGAGCCTGGACGCTCATGGGTGCCTCCTCCCTAGTAGCCTTGCGATGCCGACTGTGGCACGAAGCTAAACAGGGCACCGCGAACTTGTCAAGGATTATCCCAGGGGGGTGGGTTTGAGCCCGGATGTAATAAACGTCACGGCGCACGACTCCCGAGTGGGCGAGCTGGTCAGGCTGCGCCTCGACAGCCTCAGCCCGGCCGAGCGGAAGCTCGCCCGTGTCCTCCTGGCTTCGTATCCGATCGCAGGCCTGGAGAGCGTCGCGCGGTTCGCCGAGCGGGCGGCCGTCAGTCCGCCGACGGTCACGCGGTTCATCACCAAGCTCGGGTTCAAGGGCTACCCGGAGTTCCAGGAGATCCTCCTGCAAGAGGTGCAGGCCCGACTGAGCTCGCCGCTGGCCCGCTACCGGGACGAGCCCCGGCGTACGCCGACCGACGCCATGCTCGCCGAGGCGCTGGACGTCTCGAGCCAAAACCTGAAGGCGACCCTCGAGCTGGTGTCCCACCGAGACCTCAACGAGACGGTGGCCCTGCTTGCCGACGTGCGGCGCCGGGTCATGTTCCTGGGCGGTCGCGTCAGCGCCGGGCTCGCCCGCTACCTGGCGGGACAGATGCACCTGCTGAGGCCCGGCATCGGCCTGGTCGATTCCGAGCGCAGCGCGCCCGCCCAGCAGCTCATCGACATGCGCAAGACGGACGTGCTCGTCGTCTTCGACTACCGGCGCTACCAGTCCGACACCATCGAGAGCGCCCGGGTCGCCGCGGCGCATGGGTGCCCGGTGGTCCTTTTCACGGACCCGTGGCTGTCACCGGCGTCGGCCTTCGCCAAGCAGGTCCTGGTGACCAGCATGGACACGGTCGGGCCATTCGACTCCCTGGTGGGCGCAACTGCGGTCGTCGAGGCCGTGGTCGCCGCGGTTCTCAGGCGGCTCGGGCCAAAGGCGGAGGCCCGCATGCAGAACCTCGACAGGCTGCGCGCCGCGGATGTCCTCGGCGGGACCGACGGATCCGGCTGGGCGCCGAACCCGCGACTTTCGTAGGCCGCGGGAAGCTGGTAACGTTCCGCACTACGATCGTAGTGATGCAGGGGATTTCGGGTGGTGGCGTCGGTGCCTGAGTCTGCCGGTTCGATCGTGGAGCGGCTGACGCAGCTTGGGTTTTCCCAGTACGAAGCCCGCACGTACGTAGGCCTTTTGGTGGCCGGCGGCGCGACCGGATATGGCGTCGCCAACGAGACCGGCGTGCCCCAGCCAAAGGTCTACGAGACGCTCCGCCGGCTCGTCGACCGCGGGGCCGCGATCCTGACCGGCGAGCGGCCCGCGCGCTATGCGGCGGTCGCTCCGGAGACCCTCCTTGGCACCCTCGAAAAGGAGTTCGGCGCCAAGGTGGAGGCGGCGCGGCGCAGCCTCGAGACCCTGCCGGACCGTTCGGTCGCGGCCCGCGGCCTCCCCATCGCCCGCCTCGACTCGTTCGCCGCGGCCAGCGCGCGCGCCGCGGACGCCATCGCCTGCGCGCGCAGCCGGGTCTACATGAGCGGCCGCGCCGAGGAGCTGAAGGGCCTGGCCGCCGCCGTCGACGAGGCCTCGGAGCGCGGCGTGCGGTTCGTGATCGTGCACTTCGGGCGTCTGCCGTTCCAGCCTCCTCGGGGCAAGGTCATGCGCCATGCGAGCACCGAAGGCACGCTGTACGCATCGCGCAAGGCGCACCACCTGGCCGTGGTCACCGACTCGCGGTGGGCGCTGTGGGCGCTGGCTCGCGACGGACGCGACTGGGAGGTCATGTACGGCGAGGTCCCCCTGCTGGCGAGCCTGGTCAAGTCCTACGTCAGGCATGACCTCTTCGTCCAGCGGATGTACGCCGACCTGCCCAGCCCGCTCGAGGCTCTTTACGGTCCCGGGCTGCACCAGCTCACCAACCTCTCGGGGGACGAGGCGATGGGCGACTCCTCGGAACCGGTGGTGGCCTCGGATTCCTGAGGCGACCGTGCCCGACCGACTGAGCGCGATGCGCAAGATCGACCTTCACTGCTACCCGGGCACGCAGCCATGGATCGATTCGTACGGCCCGTTCGTCCAAGCGCTGGCGGCGTACTGGAAGCGGGACTGGGTCGCGAAGCCCGAGCGCGAGGTGGTGGCGGAGTTCCAGTCGGCAGGCGTCGAGGCCGTGCTGGTCGCCTTCGACATAGAGTCGGTGACCGGCTCGCCGCCGCTCTCCAACGACTACGTGGCCGAGATGCGAGACCGGAATCGGCCCACCATCCGCCAGGCCTGGGCGGCGGTGGACCCACTGAAAGGCGAGGCCGCGATCACGGAGGCCGAGCACGCGATCCACGACCTGAATCTGCTCGGATTTCATTTCCACCCGATCATGGGTCGCTTCTCGGTCGACGACGACCGCCTCCACCCGCTGTTCGAGGCCATCGACGCGATGAAGGTGCCGGTCATGGTGGATGTCGGAACCACCGGCATGGGCGCGGGCCTGCCCGGCGGCCTCGGTTCGAAGCTGCGGCATGCCCACCCACAGGCCATCGACGAGCTCGCTTCCAACTTCCCCGACCTCACGATCATCGCCGCGCACCCCGGCTGGCCCTGGGTCGACGAGATGACCGCGGTGGCGCTCCACAAGGGCAACGTGTTCTGGGAGCTGTCCGGATGGGCGCCGAAGTATTTTCCCGACGGCTTGAAGAAGGACATCCGTGGACGGCTGCGCGACAAGGTGATGTTCGGCTCCGACTACCCCAGCCTCCCGTACGACCGCATCTTTCGCGAGTGGGAGGAGCTCGGCTACACCTCCGAGGTCATGGAGAACGTGTTCTTCCGGAACGCGGAGCGAGTGCTCCGGCTCGCGCCCGCGCCACAGAGCGAGCCCGAGGGGCGACGGGCGCCCCGATGACCACCGACCGCAGGGTCGCGCTCGTCACCGGCGCGGCGCGTGGCATCGGGCGCAGCACAGCGCTTGAGCTCGCGCGTCACGGCTATGACGTCGTGGTCAACTTCAGCCGCAGCGAGGACGCGGCGCGCGGGGTCGCGGACGACGTGCGGGCAGCGGGCGCGAACGCCACGCTCGCCCAGGCGGACGTGGCGGATGAGGGCGAGGTCCTGGCCATGGTCGGCCGGATCCGCGCCGAGCTCGGGAGGCTCGACGCGCTCGTCAACAACGCCGGCACGACGGTGGGGGTACCTCCCACCGACCTCGCTGGGCTCCAGATGCTGGACTGGGACCGCGTGTTCGCGGTCAACGTCCGCGGCATGTTCCAGGTCGCTCGCGCCTGCGTGCCCTTGCTCAACGAGTCGGACTCGGCTGCAATCGTCAACCTTGCGAGCATCGCCGGGCTGCGCCCCGGCCCGCAGCCGTTTCCCTACGCGGCGAGCAAGGCGGCCGTCGCCAACCTGACGCGCACGCTGGCGGGGGCGCTGGGCCCGAAGATCCGCGTCAACGCCGTCGCGCCGGGCTGGATGACGGGCGAGTGGATGGAAGAACAGCTCGGCGAGAACTACGAACGGCTGATGGAGCGACGCGCGAAAGCCACACCCCTGCGCCGGAACGTGACACCGGACGACGTGGCGGTCACGATCGTGAGCCTGATCACGAGCCACCCGATGGTCACGGGCGAGGTGGTGGTCATCGACGGCGGGTACTCGGCGACGACGTGACACGATGCCAGTAGACGGAGTTGTCCCATTCCCGCCTGAGCTCGCCGCGCGCTATCGCCGGCTCGGCTACTGGCGCGACGAGACACTGGACCAGGTCTTCTCCGAGCTCTTCGACCGGCATCGGGACCGCGTGGCCCTCCTGGGCTCTGACCACTCCATCACCTATGGGGAGCTGGGCCAAAGGTCCGCCTCGATGGCGGGGGCCCTCTATGAGCGCGGGCTGCGCCCGCTGGACAGGGTCGTGCTGCACCTGCCCAACGGACCCGAATTCGTCCAGCTCTACTTCGCGCTTCAGAAGCTCGGCGTGATCCCGATCCTCGCCCTCGCGCCGCATCGCAGGCTGGAGATCGATCATTTCGTGTGGCTGGCGGAGGCCGTGGCTTACTTCGGCAGCGACAGTGAGCTCGCGGCGGAGGTGCAAGCGGCCAACCCCTCGCTCAGGCATACCATGATGCTCGAGGAGCTCGGCGAGCTGCCCGAACGTGAGGCGCCGCAGCTCAAGATCGACCCGAGCGACCCGTGCGTGCTGCTGCTCTCGGGAGGCACGACGGGGATCCCGAAGCTGATCCCCCGCTCGCACAACGATTACCTCTACAACTCGCGAGCCGCCGCGGCGGTCCAGGACATCGAGCCCGACAGCTGCCAGCTGAGCGTCCTGCCGCTGGCGCACAACATGCCCCTCGCATGTCCCGGCGTCCAGGGATTCCTGATGCAGGGCGCGAGGATCGTGATCGGGACGAGTGTCAAGGCGCCGGACGTCTTCGAGCAGATCGAGCGG
>DASXBE010000055.1:0-17637 GCA_036491815.1 Candidatus Dormiibacterota bacterium
CGCGCAGCCCCGCGAGCGCGTGCGAATCGCGCGGGACATCGACTACCAGATCGAGGGAAGGCACGTGCTGCTGGTCGAGGACATCGTCAACACCGGCCTGACCCTGGACTACGTGCTGTCCGAGCTGCGCGCCCGCGGGCCTGCGTCGCTCGAGGTCGTGACCCTGCTGGACCGACCCCTCCGACGCCTGGTCCAGGTGCCGATCCGTTACGTCGGATTCCAGATCCCCAACGACTACGTCGTGGGCTACGGCCTCGACTACCGGGAGCTGTACCGCAACCTTCCCTTCGTCTGCACGCTGCGGCCGAGCGTTCTGGAGATCGGTCTCGGCGGACCCACCGCCTCGGCGCCCGCACCACCGGCGCCACCCGCGCCACCCGCGACCTGACGGCGAGCGCGGCGGTCCGGCTCGCCGCTCTCCTCGCGTGGATGGAGGGCCAGGAGTTCAGCGTGCTGGTCGACAGCGGCCTGCTGGCCGAGGTGGAGCAGATAGTGCTCGCGGCCCACCGATCCGTCGACGAAAAGGCCGGGCGCCGCTGGTCTTCGCCGCGTGCCTACCGGTGGCTTCGGTACGAGGATCCCGCGCCCGTGGCGCGGCTGGCCGAGGGCGTGAGGCGGCTGCGCAAGAGGGGTGGAGAATTCGACGCGCGCGCTGTGGACAAAGCCTGCGTCCAAGCGTCCAAAAGAGGCTTTTTGAATTGAAAAGACGGGTGTGGAGCCTCTGTGGAAAAGAGATGCCCCAAGCGACCTTCCTGTGTACCCTGAAGTCCCCTATGCGTTTTTCGGTTTCCATCCCGGGTCGCCCCGGACCTTCCACCTACTCGACGTTCGGTATCCTCAGGTTTACCGTACTCAGCCGCTTGGGGCGTCGCGAAAGTTAACAGGGCAATAAGGGCACGTCAACGGAAAAATTATTTCGGCTGCCAGGCAAACGATGGTGGCTTGACACAGGGTGCGCCAACTCGTTATTGAGCGCACCTAGAATGAATCGCGAAGTCACAGGCTGAGGTAAAGACATGCCAGAAGTCGTCATCGTCGAGGCCGTACGCACTCCAATCGGACGCCGCAACGGCAGGCTGAAAGACATGCACCCGGTGGTGCTCGGCTCGCTTGTTCTCAAGGAGTTGATCGAGCGCGCCGGCATCGATCCCGCGCAAGTCGAGGACGTCGTCTTCGGCTGTGTGTCACAGGTGGGCGAGCAGAGCCTCAACGTCGCGCGGAACGCCTGGCTCACCGCGGGCTTTCCCGTGACGACACCCGCGACGACGGTGGACAGGCAGTGCGGGTCGAGCCAGCAGGCCATCCATTTCGCCGCCAACCTGATCCAGTCCGGCGTCTGCGAGGTGACTGTCGCCGGCGGGGTCGAATCAATGAGCCGCGTGCCCATGGGCTCCAATGCGATGCAGCCGGGCGTGCCCTTTCCACCTGAGCTGACGGAGCTCTACGACCTCGTGCCCCAGGGCACCTCGGCCGAGCTCATCGCGCGCAAGTACGGCATCTCGCGGAGGGCTATGGACGAGTTCGGGGTGCGGAGCCATCACCTGGCGCACGAGGCGACTGAGAAGGGGTACTTCCGCTCGCAGCTCATGCCGGTCAGTGTCTCGGCCAACGGCAACGGGCACCACGAGATGTTCACTCGCGATGAGGGCATCCGCGCCAATGCGACCTACGACGCCACCTCCGCGCTTCAACCCGCATTCAACCCCGAGCACTCGATCACCGCCGGCAACTCGAGCCAGATCTCGGACGGCGCCGCGGCGGTGCTCCTGATGTCCCTTGCGAAGGCCAGGCAGCTTGGCCTCAAACCGCGCGCCCGCATCCGCGCTCAGGCCGTCGTGGGGACCGACCCCGTGCTGATGCTGGAAGGGCCCATCCCCGGCACCGCCGCGGTCCTCAAGCGGGCTGGACTCGACCTGAAGAGCATCGACCTTTTCGAGGTCAACGAGGCCTTCGCCTCGGTCGTGCTCGCCTGGCAGAAGGAGACCGGCGCGGACATGGACAAGACCAACGTCAACGGCGGCGCCATCGCCGTCGGTCACCCGCTCGGAGCGTCGGGAGCGATCCTGATGAACCGGCTGCTCTACGAGCTCGAGCGTCGCGACCTGCGCTACGGGCTGGAGACCATGTGCTGCGGGGGCGGCCTCGGCACGGCGACGATCATCGACCGGGTCGTCGAGTGACCACCTTTCAGAGGTTTCGGGACATCCGGCCGTACGTGCTCCGCGAGGGCATCACGGCCCGGGCGGTCAACGGCGAGCGGCTCACGATGGCGGTCATCGACCTCGAGCCCGACGTGGTCTTGCCCGAGCACCACCACGAGAACGAGCAGCTTGGATTTGTCATATCGGGTCTGATCACCATGCGGATCGGCGGCGAGAGACGCGAGGTGCGCGCGGGCGAGACCTATTCGATCCCGAGTGACGTCCCACACGACGCCCTCGCCGGTCCGGAGGGATGCACCGTGGTGGATGTGTTCGCGCCCGTAAGGGCGGACTGGGAGAAGCTGCCCCGCCTGGACGCGACCCCCTCCCCCCGCTGGCCCTAGCCCGGGTCAGCCCTCAGCTCCGCCTTCGCTTTTTCGACAGCCGCCTTGAGATGGCGGGCGAGTCCACGCAGAAGCGCAGGAGGCGGCGTTCCCATTGGGCGCCTGAGCCGGCGATCCCGATCCTCGGCGTGGCGAAGACTCGGCGCTTTGGAGGGTGGTCGTCCAGGACGTAGATGTCGGGCGGCCGCAGAGGAAGGCCGTTGACCGTGCGGTCGATGTTGAGCGCCCGGCAGACCAGCCCCGGGCCACCGCACCGGCCGACGCCAGGGCCGGGCTCCAGGGCGCGCACCAGGACGGCCTGGGGTACTCCGGCCTCGCGGGTCACGAAGTTGAGACAGAAGTGCATGCCGTACGTGAAGTACACGTACGCATGACCGGGCTCTCCGTACATCACCTCGTTCCGCGGACTGCGCCGGCCGCCTGAGGAGTGCGCGGCCAGGTCCTCGGGACCGAGGTAGGCCTCAACCTCGACCAGCCGCCCCCATATCACGCGGCCCTCGACCTCTCGCACCAGCAGCTTGCCCAGCAGCTCGCGCGCCACAGCCACCGTGTCGCGATGGAAGAAGGCCGGTTCCAGGACGTCGCCGGAGGGGATCAAACCGATGCGGTGGGCAGGCTAGACCTTGACTTCGCCCATTCGTTTGCGGACCACGTGGCGGCGCCGCTTGTCCACGTAGAGCGCCTTGTCCGCGACCTGGTACATCGCCTGCCAGTCCATGCCCTGCCGCCAGGCCGTGATGCCGATGCTGAACTCCACCGGCACAGGCATCTTGTCCGTCTTGTTGAGATCCTCCAGGGACTGGCGGACACGCACGCCGACCTCTCGGGCGTCGCGTTCATCGGCCTCCGGCATGGCGACGCCGAACTCGTCACCTCCCAGCCGGCCGCAGGTGTCCGTCGCGCGAACTGCTCGCTGCAGCTCGTGCGCGAGTACGCGGATCGCTTCATCCCCGACGTGGTGGCCGTACGTGTCGTTGATGTCCTTCAGGTTGTCGAGGTCGATCATCATCAATGCCAGGCGCCGCTTGTGGCGCTCTGCCGAGGCGACCGCGCGGTCGATCGCGCGCTCGAACTCAGGCCGGTTGGCGAGGCCTGTCAGGTAGTCGGTGCGCGCCTCCTTGGTGTGCTGCCGGCCGCGATCCAGCGCAACCGCGATCTGGTCTGCCACGGCGGCGACGAACTCGAGGTCGCTCGACTCGAAGGTCCTGGGCAGCCGCGTCGCCACCGTCATCGCGCCGAGCAGCACGCCCTTGGTCCGGAGCTCGGCCCGAATCGCGCTCCATTCCCCCGCGATGCGGTCAACCCGCGACTCGGCCGCGCCGGTCGAGATCTCGACCACCTTGACGAGGCCGGAACGGCCTGACTCGGAGAACTCCTCCTCCTCACCGAGCTGCATTCCGATGGTCTTGGCGAGCTTCAGGCGCGCGCCTTCCCTGATCCAGACCGCGCCCGCCTGCAGGCCGAGCACCTTCAGCGTCTCCCGCAAACCGACCTCGGCGATCTCGCTCACGTCGAGCGAGCGGCCGAGCGCGCTTGCGATGTGATACAGCCCGTGCAGCTCGCTCTGGCGGGCCCGGTGCCGGGTCTCGGTGTAGTCGAGATAACCGCGGATGAAGCTCGAGTTCAGGTGCTCGATCACGTCCCCGACCCGGCTCTGGGCGAGCAGCAGCACCTCGTCGGCGTAAGGGCTCGTCGCCACCTCCTCCGTGACGCGCGCCATCACCGAGCGCCGGAAGACGTTCAGGCCCTCCATCAGAGACTCGAGCGGCAGCCCCATCTCGGCATAGCGCCTGGAGGCTTCCCGGGCCAGGACGTAGTACTCGTTCCAGGGCACCTTGGCTTCGGGACGCAGGGATTTGAAGAGGATCTGGAGGAAGGTGATCGACGTCTTGACCAGCTCGTCGACCGAGCCGTCCTTGTGGCTCTTGAGGATGTCCGGCTCGATCGACCGGACCGCTTCGGCCGCCACGATCCCGCTCTCGGTGGCGTGGGCCGACAGGCGGTCGGCCAGCTCGCCCAGGAGATCGCTCGCCCGCTCAGTCATATCGGCGCACTATAGAGTGACTGGAGCGAGTTCGCGATCCTGTGCGACGGGCTGATCAAATGTGTAAGAGGCAATGATGGCAATGGCAACTGTGACCCGCGGATCCCTGGAAAAGCTTGAGGAAGTGCTGGGAGATGGCGCCCGGGACCTCCTGGAGCACAAGTGCCAGACGGTTCCCAAAGAGCAATTGCACCTGCCCGGCCCCGACTTCGTCGATCGGGTCTGGAAGGACAGCGACCGGCCGACGAGGGTGCTGGGCAGCCTTGCGGCCCTCCACAACCACGGCCGGCTCTCGGGCTCGGGCTACCTGTCCATCCTGCCGGTGGACCAGGGAATCGAGCACACGGCGGGCGCGTCCTTCGCCCCCAATCCGATCTACTTCGATGGCGGAAAGATCGTCGAGCTTGCCGTCGAGGGCGGGTGCAACGCGGTGGCGTCCACCTTTGGGGTCCTCGGCTCTGTGGCGCGCCGCTACGCCCACCGGATCCCCTTCATCTGCAAGCTAAACCACAATGAGCTGCTCACCTACCCGAACCATGCCGACCAGATCCTTTTCGGGACAGTCAAAGAGGCATGGGAGATGGGCGCGGTGGCGGTCGGGGCGACGATTTACTTCGGCTCGCCTGAGTCCGACCGGCAGCTGCAGGAGATCGCGGTCGCCTTTCACGCGGCGCACGAGCTGGGCATGGCGACGGTGCTGTGGTGCTACGTCCGCAACAACGCCTTCAAGAAGGACGGCGTTAACTACGAGACCGCGGCGGATCTGACCGGCCAGGCCAACCACCTTGGCGTCACGATCCAGGCCGACATCATCAAGCAGAAGCTCCCGGACACGAACCGGGGATTTGAGGTCATAGGCTTTGGCAAAACGGTGCCCGCCGTCTATGACAAGCTGGCGACGGATCACCCCATCGATCTCTGTCGGTACCAGGTGATCAGCAACTACATGGGGCGATCCGGCCTCATCAACTCTGGGGGTGAGTCCAAAGGCGCTGCGGACCTCAAGGACGCTCTGCGCACCGCTGTCATCAACAAGCGCGCGGGCGGGATGGGGCTGATCAGCGGCCGGAAGTCGTTTCAGCGTCCGATGAAGGAGGGCATCGAATTACTACACGCAATTCAAGACGTGTACCTGAATCCGGCGGTAACGATCGCGTAAAGCTCGCGTTCCTCGGAAGCGGCGCGGCGTTTTCGCTCGACCGCTACAACGGGGCCGTCGTGGTCGATGGTCGGATGCTGCTGGACGGGGGCGCGCCCCTGCTCCCCCACCTCCGCCGCGTCGGTGTCGACCCGGGCGACATCGAGGTCGTTTTCTTGACACACTTTCACGGCGACCACACGCTCGGCCTTCCGCCCTTCGTGCTGTACCGGGTGTTCGTCGATCGGCGCCCGCTCATCTTCGTGGGACCGCCCGGGGTCGAGGAACACCTCGAGAGGCTCTGGGAGGTCAGCTGGGGACCTGACTGGAAGCGCGTGATGAGGCCCCAGTTCAAAGTGAAGTACCTCACCGCCAGGCCCTCCGGCACCGTCGCCGGCATCAAGTACGAGACTGTCAAGCTGGACCACGGCACCATGGGCAGCCACGGTTACCGGATCCACGTCAAGGGCCGGGTCGTGGCCTACTCGGGCGACACCGAGCCGACGGCCCCGCTGGACAGGCTCGTCGAAGGCGCAGACGTCGCCATCGTCGAAGCGACAGGGCCTGGCGACGTCTTCAGCCACATGAGCTGGGACGCCGCCGCGCGGCTCCGCAAGCGGCACGCGGGGACGCGCTTTCTCTTCAATCACGTGTACTCGGGCAAGACCACCGGCGCGGTCAAAGACTTCCAGGTGATCGAGGTCTGAGCCCACGCTTCGCCGTCGGAGCGGTGGCGGGCGGGCTCTCCGGGGCCGCGGTCCTGGCGGCGTTCGTCGCGTTCGGCCTGATGCTGGGCGGCCGCGTGGCCAACCCGATCCCCCTGATCGTGCTGACGATCGCGGGCGCCTACGGCGGCTGGCTCATGGGTGTCGTGGTCTTCGGGGCGGTCCGGGGCGGCGACGAGCCAGAGGAGAGCCGTTGAGCCCCGATGTGATCTCCACCCGCCCCCTGCTCGACAAGCTCGGGGTGAAGCCCGGAGCCAAGGTCGCGGTCGTCGGCCTCGACGAACCGTGGTTCATAAGGCTCCTCCGGGAACGCACTCAGGACATCTCTCACAGCCGACCGCCCGAACCCTGCGACATCGTCTTCCTGGGCGCCCATCGGATGACGGAGCTCGAGCGGTTGCGGGAGCTGAAGACGTGGATCGAGCCCAACGGGGCGATCTGGGTCGTGAGGGTCAAAGGCCCTGGGAGCACCATCCGCGACACGGAGCTGATCGAAGCCGGCCTGGCGGCGGGGCTGGTCGACAACAAGATCGCGAGCTTCTCCGCTACGCAGGGCGCGATGCGGTTTGTATTTCGACTGCGTGACCGGCCCAAATGACCATGAACATCCGATTCGCCACGGCCGCCGATGTTCCGGTCATCGCCGATCTCATCCGCGCACTGGCGCGCTACGAGAAGCTCGAGGACCAGGTGACGGGGACCCGCGAGCAGATCGAGCGAGGACTGTTCGGGCCGAGGCCCTACGCCGAGGCGCTCCTGGCGGAGCAAGGCGCCGAGCCCGTCGGATTCGCCCTGTTCTTCCACAGCTTCTCGACCTTTCTCGCGCTCCCCGGGATCTACCTCGAGGACCTCTTTGTCGTCCCGCAAGAGCGCGGGCGAGGCGTCGGGCGGGCGCTCCTGGCGCGCCTGGCGCAGCTCGCGGTGGAGCGCGGCTGCGGCCGGCTGGAGTGGGCCGTGCTGGACTGGAATGTCGACGCGATCAAGTTCTACGAGCGCCTGGGCGCCAGGCCCAACTCCGACTGGACCGTCTACAGGCTCGCCGGCGAGCCGCTGAGCAGCCTTGCCCGACAATAGACATGCGGTGGACTACAACGGCGTCGAGGTGCTGCGTCCCAAGAAGCTCGACACGCATCCAGGCGATCAGCTCATCACGTGGGCGCACGATCAGCTGGCGATCGCGCGCTCGATCCTCGACAACCCGGGGGGCGGCCTGCTCTTCGCCACGCAGACGGTCGGCCAGGTCAAGGCGGCGCTTCATGAGCGCGACGCGGTCCGGTGGGAGGACATCGTCGCGAGGCTCGACCGGGCCGAGGATCTGGCGGTGCGCCGTGAGTTCGCGGCCTCGCGGGCTCTCCTCGACGAGGTGATCGGCTCGCTGCGGCCCTGAGCCCGCTTCGGAGCTAGCCGCCCGCAGCCGCCTCCAGCGTCGCCTCAAAGCCGGCGGCGCCCTGGTGGCCGCCAAAGGGTCCGATGCCCGGCAGTGTCACGCCGGCTTGGCGATAGCTTGCGATCACGTCACGGACCCGCTGCTCGTCTCCGATCCCCGCCAGCTGGTCGAGCATGGCCTCGCTCGCCTGACCCGCCTCGAGCTCGGATTTGAACCCGCTCGCGTCCATCATCTTTCGGTAGTACGGCAGGTTGGCGTAGCGCTCCACGGTCTTGCGGAAGACCTCGAGCCCGCCCGCCCGATTGGAGGTGAGGCTGACCGGTACGGCCGCGACGACCTCAAAACCCTCCATCGTCTTGCCAACGTTTTCGCGGCCGGCCTTGATCGCCGGAACGATGTGGTCGCGGATGTGCGAGGGCGAGCACATCCACAAAACGACACCGTCCGACAGCTCGCCGGCGAGCTGGAGCATGCGGGGATTGAGCGCTGAGATCATGATCGGAAGGTCCGCACGCCGGGGGCCGGAGTAAGTCCAGCGGGCGGTGAAATGCCCACCGTCCACGCCCGCCGAGCCCTCGCGCAGGCTCGCCCTCAAGATCTCGAGGTATTCCCGCATCGCATCGACCGGATTGTCCAGATGCAGTCCCCACATGGATTCGACGGTGACCTTGTGGCTGATCCCGATGCCGAGGATGAAGCGGCCCCCGGACAGCTCATCCAGCGTCGCCGCCATCTGAGCCATGGCGGTGGGATGGCGCGTGTAGATCGGCAGCACACCGGTCCCGAGGCGTACACGCGTGGTCGCCGCGGCGTAAGCGGCGAGGACCAGGGCCGCGTCGCGCGCATCGGGCATTTGAGTCGTCCACACCGACTCGTAGCCAAGCCTCTCAGCGGCCCTGGCCCTGGCGATGGACTCGTCCATCGTCTTCACCGCGGGGTTGAAGGCGGCAAGGCGGGCCATCGCTTGAGCAATATATCGGGGTGACGTTTCTGCAGGCGCTGTTCATGGGGCTGCTGCAGGGAGCAAGCGAGCTGTTCCCGGTCTCGTCGCTCGGGCACGCGGTGCTCGTCCCGAGCCTACTGCGCTGGAGCTTCAAGCAGTCGGACCCGTCATTCGTGCCCTTCCTGGTCCTGCTCCATCTGGGCACGGCCACGGCGCTGCTCGTCCTGTATCGCGACCAGTGGGTCGTCATCATCCGCGGCTTCTTCACGGCCGCCTTCGCTGGACAGATCCGAACCGACCCGGAGCGCCTGGCGATGCTCCTGCTCGTGGGCACCATCCCGGCGGCGATCCTCGGAGTCTTCCTGGAGAGCCGGATCAAGAGCCTGTTCGCTAGCCCTTATGAGGCGGCCGCTTTCCTGATTGTCAACGGCGTGCTGATGCTCGGCTTCGAGGTGATCCGCCGGCGGAGGGAGCGCCGGGCGAAGGCGGACGCGGCCGCCGACACCGGAGCGGAGCGCGAAGAGGGGTTTGCGAGCGCGGAACGAATCAGCTTTCCCGCCGCGGCCGTCGTCGGCGCTTGCCAGGCGCTGGCCTTCCTGCCCGGCATCTCGCGCTCGGGCGTGACCATCGGCGGTGGCCTCCTGGCCGGCCTTAGGCATGAGGAGGCGGCGCGCTTCTCGTTCCTGCTGGCCACGCCGACGATCCTCGGCGCGGGCTTGCTCGAGGTGCCCCAGCTCTTCTCGGGCGGCGTGCCAGTCGGCGAGTACATCGTGAGCGCGGTGCTCGCGGGTCTCGCCGCCTACGCGAGCGCGCGCTTTCTCCTGCGTTACTTTCGCTCGGGCCGGCTCGACCCTTACGGCTGGTACTGCATCGCGGCAGGGGTCGCGAGCCTGGCTTTGTTAGCCTTGAACCTGTGAAATCAAATCCCGTCGCCTATGGACTACTGGTCATCGGGTTGCTCTGCGTCGTCGCCGCGGTGCTCTACGCGCTGGGCGTGCTCCAGTTCCTGGCCTCCACGTCGGGTGTGCACTACAAGCACGCGATCCTGTTTGCCGTCCTCGCCGTCGCCTGTTTCATCGGGTTCAACTTCACCCGAGTGAGGACCGTCTAGAGCGCTAGCCGGCGGCGATTCTCTCTGGCACCTGGCGTCCGGCCAGGTCGCGTTCGCCGGCCCGGATGTCCTCGTGATAGACCGCGTCGGCGTTGACCCTCCACGGGTCGAGCGTCGAACCTGTCGCGATGTTGCGCGCGACCAGCAGCGCCGTCATCATCGAGTGGTCCTGGTTGTTGTACTTGTGCATGCCGTTCCGGCCGACGAGGTGGAGGTTCGGCAGGTTGGCCGCCAGGTAGTCGCGAATCACCTTGACGTGCGCTTGGTACGAGTCGTCGTAGACGGGATATGCCTTCTGCTGCCGGACGACGACGCCGTCGAACACCTCGTCCTCCGCGCAGATGCCGAGCTGGGCGAGCTCGTTGCGGGCAAGCCCGATGAGCGCCGCGTCGTCCATCGTCCACAGGCCGTCGCCCTCGAAGCAAAAGTACTCCAGGCCCAAGCAGGTCTTCGTGTCGTCCGGGACCATCGAAGGGCTCCAGTTCTTGAAGTTCTGCATCCTGCCGACCCGGACGCTGGGATCGTGGATGTAGATCCAGTTGTCGGGGAAGACGTCGGCCCTGTTGATCATCAGCGCGATGCTGACGAAGTCCCGATACCCAAGGCTGTCCGCCGCCCGCCTCACGGCCTCCGGCGCCGGGGGATCGAGCCGCGCGACGAGCTCCCGGATCGGGATCGTCGAGATGAAGTCCGTGCCAGTGTGCTCCTCCGTCCGCCCGCCGGCAAACTGGGTCACGACGCGACGGACCAGGCCGCCCTCGTGCTCGATCCGCGCCACGGAGCGGCCCAGCTGTACCGGGTAGCCCTTCTCCTGAGCGATCACGGCCACCTTCTCCCACATCTGTCCGGGGCCCAGGCGGGGATACCGGAACTTGTCGATCAGAGTCGTCACGATCTCCCCGCCCTTGGACGGGCGGCGGCCGGGGAGGAGCGCGCTGCGGATCACCACCCAGAGGTCCAGGCTCTTGATGCGCTGCGCCGCCCAGTCCGCCGACAGCTCCTTGGTGCTGATTCCCCACACCTTTTCCGTGTAGGTCTTGAAGAAGATGCTGTAAAGCCGCCAGCCGAACTGGTTGCGCACCCAGTCCTCGAGGCTCCTCGGATTCTTGACCGGCTGGAGGCGCGCCCTCGCGTAGCTCGCCAGGCACCGGATGGCCTCGATCGGCCCCAGGTTCCAGAGCGCGTTGACAGCCTTGATCGGATAGGCGAAGAACTTCCCGCGGTAGTAGATGCGGGACAGGCGGCCGCGTGAGAGCATCTCGTCACCGAGGATCTCCGTCCAGAGGTCTTCGACCTCCTGGTTCTTGGAGAAGAACCGGTGTCCGCCTATGTCGAATCGATACCCCTTGTATTCAGCCGTCCTGGCCAGGCCGCCGACCCGCTTTGGGTCCTTCTCCACGACGGTGATCGGCAGGCCGTGTTTCATCAGCTCATAGGCGGCGGTCAGACCGGCAGGGCCGGCGCCCATGATGACGACGCGCCGGCGTTCGCCTTCGGCGAGCAAGGTGCGCATACCGTACAGGGCGGTTAACTAGTTCAGCGGCCCTTTACTGCGAACTTCGTCGACCTTGACGAGCGCCTCCCGCAGGCCCTTGATCCAGTCGGCCTGGTGCATTCCGACCAACCGCACGCACCAGGCGAGCGCGTCGCTGCGGCTGCGCGCGACGCCGGCCGCGACCAGGGTGTCCAGGATCAGCCTCTCCGGCATCTTGAGCCTGGTCATCACGGGCACGCTGAGCGTGGTGAAGATTCGGATCTGGTCTCCGCATCGGGCGCCCCAGGCCACCTTGCGCCGGAAGTGGCGCTCGGCGTCCCGCGCCAGCCTCACCCTCTCCTCGCGCGTCTCCTCGCGGAAACGGTCGATCCGGGCGAGCCGCGCGGCGGTGCGGTTCTCCTCGGTGGTGCCACCGGCCAGCTCGACGTCGGGCAGCTTACCCACGACAAGGATCTCCTCGCCGTCCGCGCTGACCTCCGGCGCCTCCTCGAACCAGCCCGCTGGCACCCGCCCGGCAAACCAGGCGCGGGGGTCGTCAGCCATGTCGATTACAAGATTACTGCCCAGGCCCCCGCATCGCGCCCGGTTTTGACCGTCAGGCGGCCACCTCCTGCGGCTTTGGGCCTAGCGGATGGAGCTCCTCGACGACCACCTCGGTCCGGTATCTCTTCTGGCCCGCGGTGTCCTCCCAGGACCGCGTCTGGAGGCGCCCCTCGGCGCTGATGAGGCGGCCCTTGTGAAGGTGCTGCCCGACGAACTCCGCAGTCTTGCCGAACGCCACCAGGTGGTGGAACTCCGTCTGCTCCTTCCTGTTGCCCTCGTCGTCCTTGCCCGCATAGCTGTGCGTGGCGAGGCGCAGGTTCGCGACATATGTCCCCTTCGGGGTTGCGCGGACCTCGGGGTCCGCCGCCAGGTTGCCGACCAGAATCACTTTGTTGACCATCGCATCACCTCCGAGAAATTAGGTCCCACGGTAGGCGCCGTTTCACCGCGCGCCAACCCAGCCTGTTAACACCGGATCTGCGGCCAGCCATTTCGCGGGGTCGACCGACGCACCGTCGACCTGGATTTCGAAATGCACGTGTGGGCCCGTCGCCCTTCCAGTCGCGCCCACCAGGCCGACGACCTGTCCCGCCACCACCGTGTCGCCGTCCCGCACCCGGAAGGCGGACAGGTGACAGTAGAGGAGTCGTGTCTGCGCGTCGGCCCTGACCGCCACGTAGAGGCCGGCCCCTGATGGGTCGAAGCCCAGCCGCGCAGTCCCGCCGGTTGCGGAGCGCACCTCCGAGCCGATCGGCGCGGCGAGATCGATACCGGTGTGGATGTGCCCGCCCGGGCAGAAGGGATCGAACGGCTCGAGGGACAGGGAGGTGCAACCAAACGGCAGTGTGACCACGGCGCGCGGCACGACCGCCGCGAGGGGCAGTCGCTCGTGGCTCGGCACCTGGGAAGCCGCCACCAGCCAGACCCCGCACAGCCCGCCCAGGATCGCGCCCGCGCGGACGAGACCGATCACGCTTTGACCAGCGCGTGCTCGAGGTGATGGAAGGCCGTCTCCACGGTGGACTGCATCTTGTGCGCGGCCTTTTCGGCGCCTCCCAACGCACCGGGCACTTTGAAGGCCAGCACCAGCGCCGCCAGCGCGAAGAGGTGGTGGATCGGGCTCGTGCCGTCCCGCTCGAGCGCGAACCCGACGGCGAGGACGAACAGCTGGGCGGGCTGCATGAACAGGTTCGTCGTCAGCTGGGAAGCCCACTGCTTGGAGATGTGATGCGTCTCGGGCAGCGTGAACATCAGGCCTGCGATCGGCGCCGTGATCGCAAGCACGATCAGGATCGCGTAGCGCACGAGGTAGGCGATCGCCAGGACGTCGTAGCCGACGACGAGGATCGCGGTGGTGAGAATCTCCCATGTCCCAACGTTCGGATCGCTTGCGAACCCCTTCCACCAAGTGTCAGGGCTGTCGAGCTGGACGAAGCCCTGGACGACACTCGATGCCGTGTTGCTGATCGTGATCACGGCCTGAAGCGCTGGCAGCGAAAAGTTGATCAGCACGACCGCCAGGAAAAGACGCGGCAGCAGGATGCGCGCCGAGTACTGGGTGCGGAGACCGTGCCCCCACATGATCCGGTACGAGGCCCACATCGCGACGAGAACGAGCGCCCCGTTGGCGACGAGCTGTACTTTGGGCTCGAAGCGCTGGATCGTGGCGTTGGTGATGAAGTCGTGGCCGGTCTCGAAGTCGGTCGTGGTCAGGATGAAGCCGAACCAGGCCTTGAGGAGCAGGCCGACGCTGTCGTTGATCAGCCCGACCACCACGGATTTCGGGTGTGCGAACGGAAACAGGAGGTCCGTCAGCTGCGTGAGGCGCACCAGCAGCGCCTGGACCTGACCCAGGAGGTCCATCTAGTGGGTCGGAACCGAGCTCGTGAGGATGCTGACCAGGGAGCCGGCGACCTCGACGCCGATGGTGCCGACCACGATGCGCTGGATCCACTGCTTGGCCGCGAGCGCAGACTTCGACTCGACCGCGGTGATCTTCCAGATGAACGCGAAGATGAAAGCGAGGACACCGACGGAGCCAACCAGCGCCTGTCCGATGTGGATCCAGGTGGTGATCAGGTCGGTGATCGGCGCGATGTCCGGTCCGGCAGCGAGCAAAAGCATGTGAAACCTCCAGGCGTTTTGAGCAGGAGGTTAGGACCGGACCAGCGCGAGCAAAACCCAGCCTGTTAACGACCCGCTACCGCCGAGCAGTCAGCCTCGCGCGCGGCTCTCAACGCCGTCGAGCAGGATGTCGAGCGCCGACGCCTGATCACCCGTCCGCTGAGCCGCCGGCTCGCTGGGCACCGCCACCGCCTCCGCGCTCGATCCCGAATCCAGACTGAGCTGGACCGCGCCGCTGTTGATCCGCAGCTGGTACCGGTTCGGCGCGGCTGAGGCTCCATCGCGGCTCTCCCACCGCGTATCGCTGACGGTGGCTCGAAAAGAATCCGCATCCAGCTTCAGCCTCACCACTCCGCCGCTGATCTCGGCGGCCACCGCGACGCCGGGCGGCCTGTGCAGGCTCACGCCAACCACGCCACCCGAGATTTCGATCGGCACGATTCCTCGGGGCGCCGGGAGGAAGCATTCGACCTTCGTCGCGCCGCTGTCCAGCTTGATCGCTCGCACCTCGAGGCCGCTCACCTCGAGCTTTGTGTTCCACGTCCCGCCCTGGATCTGAAATGTCCACGGATGGCTTGGGTTCAGCTCGATCTCTCCGAACCCCACACCGCGCAGGCGCCGCACCACCACCTTTTCGCCGCGCACGATCGCCGGCGCGGCTCCGTTTCGGTCGTGCGCCGTCCTGACCACAGCGCCGGCGTCCATGCCGGATCCCGCTCGCAGCAGCACGCCGCGCGAGCCGGAATCGACCGCGATCGAG
Organism: Candidatus Dormiibacterota bacterium; assembly: GCA_036491815.1. Lineage (GTDB taxonomy): Bacteria > Chloroflexota > Dormibacteria > Dormibacterales > Dormibacteraceae > DASXBE01. The sequence continues at coordinate 14,816 of DASXBE010000055.1, forward strand.
GCCACCGATCCGACAGCCGCAGCCACACCGGAGGCCGAATCCGCCGGGAGTGGCGAGGCGATCACGTGCGCCATGATCATCAGAGCGGTCTCAGATGCCTCGGCCGACCCGAGGCCCGCCGTCTGCAGCTGCCCCCTCAGCTCGCCGTACGTGGTGCTGCGGGTGAGAGATTCCGGGACCTCGAGCAGGATCCGCCGGGCGTCCTTCTGGCCGGCAAGGCGATCGCCGAGCGCTGCCGCGGCGTCGGTGGTCGCGGCGCGCCAGCCGGCGCCACTCCTGACTGGTCGAACCGTCTCCAGGATCGAATCGGCGAGCAGCTCGAGCAGCTCGCGGCGGTCGCGCACGTGCCAGTAGAGCGAGGCGGCCCGGACCTCGAGGTATTCGGCGAGCGCGCGCATGGACAGGCCCTCCAGGCCATCCTCCTGGATCAGGTGGAGGGCCGCCTCGACCAGCCGTTCCCGGGTCAGCGCCTGGTGTGCTCCTGCTTCGGGGCTCATCTCGGGTGACTCTCCTCATCCCTATGGGACTTGCAAACCTAACGGTGTTAGGGGTATTGTAGCGCCACCGCCACTAACACCGTTAGTCTAGGAGACACCGATGATCGACACCAAACCGAACCGACACCAGCTCGACCCGATGATCCCCTACGTCATGGGCGCCTGGCACAGCTGGGGCTCCCCCGTCGGCCTTGGCGTTTTCTTCGTCCTCGTCGCGGTCGCGATCCAGCTGATGCGGCTGGCCCTCAGGTGATCCTGACCCGGGGGCAACCTATCACCGGCGAGGCGATGGGCCGGCCGCTCGCGCTGGCCGCGGTCGCCGGCCCCATGCTCCTGACGGCGGCGTGGGTCGTGCTCGGCCTGGTCAGCCCCGGCTACACGCTGTGGGGCGTCCGGGTCACGCCCTACTCGGCGATCAGCCAGCCGGTGAGCGGGCTGGGCCTGGGGCCGACCGGGCCCTACATGAATGCCGCGTTTGTCGCCAGCGGGATCCTCCTGATCGCGGGCGCTTTCGGGATCGTCACCTCGATTCGGGGGCTGAGCCCGCGGGCGTCTCGGGTCTGCACCGTCCTGCTCGCGCTGCCCGGCGTCGGCTGCGTGCTCGATGGCGTGTTCACCTTCGAGTCGTTCTTCCTGCACTTCGTCGGGTTCTTACTCGCGCTGACCACCGTGGCTGGCTTCCCGATCGTCGGGCGTGTGATTCGGCGAATCCCGGATTGGCGTCCCCTCGGCACGTGGCTGATCGTCGCCGGCCCGCTCACCCTCGTCCTTGCTGCGCTCTATTTCGCCACGTTCACACCAACCATCGAGGGCATCCAGGTCGGGGTCGCGGGCCTCACCGAACGCATCCTCATCATCGAGCTCCAGGCTTGGTACGTCGTGATGGGTTGGCTCGCTTTCCGGCGCCCTCGAATCGACCGACCGGTAATGCTGTGATGTCCACCAGAACACCTCCGAGGAGATGACCCCGTGACCAAGCTGCGCAACCACCCCATGGCCGCCCTCGCCGTGCTCGTGCTCGGCCTCTTCATGACCCTGCTCGACCTGACCATCGTCAACATCGCGATTCCCTCGATCCTGGACGGCCTGCACGCCAGCTTCGACCAGGTGCTTTGGGTGCTGAACGCCTACAGCCTCCTTTACGCCGTGCTCCTGATCACCTCGGCGCGGCTCGGCGACATCTACGGACCGCGCAAGCTCTTTGCCGCGGGCGTCGTGATCTTCACCGTGGCGTCAGCCTTCAGCGGCCTCGCGCAAGACCCGGCGCAGCTGATCGTCTCGCGCGCCCTGCAGGGCCTCGGCGCCGCGGTGCTCGCGCCCCAGGGCCTGCCTTTGATGATGTCCCTCTTCCCCGTCGACAGGCGGGGCGGCGTGTTCGCGATCTACGGAGTGATCGCCGGCCTGGCGGTCGTCGCCGGCCCGACCGTCGGAGGCTTCCTCGTCACCCATTTCGGATGGCGCTCGATCTTCACCGTCAACATCCCGATCGGCATCATCACCTTCGCCCTGGCTCTTCTCCTCGTGCCCGACCTCCGGCCGGGCCGCCGCCACCGGCTCGACCTGCTCGGCGTGGTGTTCGCCACCGCGGGCCTGCTCGGCGTGATCTTCGGCCTGATCGAGGGTCAGCGCTACGACTGGGGCACCGTCACCGGGTTCGTCACGATCCCCGAGATCATCGCGGCCGGCGTCGTGATGCTCGCGGTGTTCCTCCTCCATCAGGCACGGCGACAAGACGGTGAGCCGCTCCTGCCGTTCGAGGTCTTCAAGAACCGCAACTTCACCTTGATGACGTGCGTCATGGCTGCGATGGGCTTTGCGATCCTCGGCCTCTACCTTCCGCTGACGATCTACATGCAGTCGGTGCTCGGCCTCAGCGCCATCGACGCCGGGCTCACGATCGCGGTGCAGCCGCTGGCCATGATCGTCTCGTCAGGCATCGCCAGCAGCCTCGTGCAGAAGGTCAACGGCAAATACCTACTCGTCCCCGGCCTGCTCGTCCTCGCCGCAGGGTCGGGCTACATCGACTGGGCGGCGCATTCCGACTCGGGTCGCTGGGCCGTCGCGCCAGGCCTCGTCCTCAGTGGCCTGGGCATGGGCTTCATCTGGACGCCCGTGTTCAGCATGGCCACGCGCGACCTCCCCGCCCACCTGGCGGGCGTCGCGTCCGGGGTCCTCAACACGATCCAGGAGCTGGGGGGCGTCCTCGCGAGCGCCGTGGTGGGAGCCTTTCTACAAAACCGCCTGGCGTTGGCGCTCCACGACCAGGCGGTCACCGCTTCCGGTCAGCTGCCGGTCCAGTACCGCGCGCCCTTCGTCGACGGCTTC
>DASXBE010000056.1:0-6046 GCA_036491815.1 Candidatus Dormiibacterota bacterium
AGCAAACGGCGCCGGCTTCATCGAACCACTAATCGATCATCGCCACGGCGCGGCAGAGTGCGGCCTCGCCGCCCTGGAAGCGCCACGGAAAGCAGCCAAGCTGGATCTTCCGGTCGAGCACCTCGTCGATCTGGCCGCCCAAGTTCTCGATGTGGATGATGTCGTGCGGGAAGAGAAGCGTGTGCATGATCTGGTAGTCGGCTTTGGGGAACACCTCGTCAAGGCTCCGACCGAGCTTCTTCTCGGCCTCCTCCGCCTCATCGGCGCGGACGCGCCTGATCACGGTGTTCATCGGGTGGTCCGCGCTGCCCGCGTCGACGGCGATCCAGCGCACGCCGCGCTCGAGCACCCACTCGGCGAAAGCGCGCGTGGGTCCCGGGTGGCGGATGAAGTACTTCGTCTCGTCGAGGGCTGACCGGTCGGTCCAGTTCTCCGTGTAGTAGCGGTGATACCCGGTGTGGATGGCCAGGATGTCGCCGCGCTCGATCCGGAGCCCGGTGTCCTTCTCCCAGCGCTCGAAGTGCTCGGGACCGTACAGCTCATAGTCGCCGACGCCCATGCGCTCGAGGTCCACGACGCATGCCGGGCCGATCAGGAAATCGAGCGGCAGGTCGCCGATGAACTTTCCTCCCGTCATGAAATGCGCGGGCGCGTCGAGGTGCGTGCTGACGTGCAGGGTCATCGTGATCTCCTGGCCGCCCGCCCGGTCGAAGGCCAGGTGCTTGACCCACCGGATGGCGGGACCGGCGTAACCCGCGAAGGCGGGGGTGTGCAGCGAGAAGTCCTGAGTCAGGTCGAGGAATCTCATCCGGTAGCCGTCAGTAGAGCAGGTTTGTCACGAAGCACGCACCTGCGTGCTGTCGTCACGGTCGAGCAGGGCTACTCCGGCCGCGGCGTGGCTAGATGTGCCGGGTCGTCAGGACCCGCGTCAGGTTCGCGTTGGTGTAGACGATCACGCACAGGCCGCGCCCGAAGTAGGAGGACGGGACGCTGACCGAGCCCATGCCGCCGGCACTCACGACGAGGGTCTGCAGGACGGCGATGTGGAATGCCTGCCCGCCGTTGCAGATCGAGTGCAGGTGCGTCGGGTAGACGCCCACCGGCAGGCCGGTGAACAGGAGGGCACGGTAGACCGGCGTCGGGGCGGCCGCGGGCGCGGGAGGGCCGGCGACGGGTGATGTCGATGGCGCCGCCGCGGCCGCCGGTGCGGACGCCGGAGTCGGATTCGGGGTGGGATGCGTGCTTGGGGCGGCCGCCGCCTGAGCCGGTGCGGTGGCCTGCATGCCCTCGAGCGCCCCGGACCCACAGGCCATGAGCGCAGCCGAAACCAGGAGCATCGCGATGAGCCATCCGGTCACTGTGCGCATGCCATGGATTACGGCGGTCGGTAACGCGCCTCGCCCCCGGCAGTCACGAGGAGGGCGTCAGCGCCTGACGGGGGGCTCCAGGTGCTCTTCCTCGATCGCCGCGGTCCGGTCCACGGGTGTCTGGTCGATCTCGCTCAAGGCCGTGCCGATGCGCGTGACCATTCGAGGGCTCACGAGCACGATCACGATTCCGACTATCACCCAGGCCAGCACGCCGTACGGAAAGTAGTTGAGCGGAGCGGCAGGGATCGGATAGACGTTGGACCAGAGCGTGTACGCGAGCAAGACGATGGCGATGATCGGGATGATCGGCTGCGGGCCGCGCCAGCGTCCGTTGCTCCAGAAGAGCTTGATCGCGGCGACCTGCGTCGCGAGGTAGACCAGCAGCAGCGAAAGCACGCCGACCGTACCGGCGTATGCGAACACGGCGGCACCGGTCTGCTCGACCAGGATGAGGTCGAACACGATCGCGATGACCATGACCGTGGCCACCGAGATGTAGGGCGACGCGTGGCGCGGGTGGACGCTGCCGAGCGCCGCCGGGCCGAAACCGTCGCGGCCAAGAGCGAACAGAAGTCGGGACGCCGCGAGGCCCGTGCCCAAAGCCGACGCGAAGGCCGAAACCGTCGCGCCGAGGCTGATGATCACTGCCATCGTCGTGCCGAGGTAGGTCTTGGAGAGGTCTACGAGGGGTGAGGTCGAGCCCGCGAAGGCGGCGACGCCCTTGTCATCCGTGCCGAAGCCGACGGCCTGGGTGTAGCTGATCACGAGGTAGAAGGTGCCGGTGAACAGCACGGCGGCCAGGATGGCCCGAGGGATCGATCGCCTCGGATTGCCGGTCTCCTCGCCCAGGGTGGCCGCGCCCTCGAAGCCGGCGAACGAAAGGAATCCGAACACGCTGGCGAGGGCGACCGCCGAGAGGCCGCCCTTGGGGATCTGGAACGGAGTCGTTGAAAGTCCGTGCGCTCCGCCGCGCGACAGGATGACCGCCGCGAGGAAGAGGATCAGCACCACCGACACGCCCTCGACCACGAGCGTGGTGCGCGTCGAGAGCCTCACCTCTCGGTGGGCCAAAAACCAGATCAACCCGGCGGCCACGAGCGCGGGGATGATCCAGTGCACGTTGACGTTGATCAGGCCTAGGAAGGTCTGGAAGAACAGGCCGACCTCGGCGGTGGACGCGACCGTGAATGCGACATACGTCAGCAGGAGGCCCCACGCGGAGAGGAATCCCATTCGAGCTCCGAAGGAGATGCCGTTGAAGACGTAAACCGATCCCGCGTGCGCGAACTGGCGGCTGAACTCGATGAACGAGAACGAGGTCAGCATGATCGTGATCACGGCCCCAAAAAAGGCCAGCGCGACAGCGGTCCCGGCGATGCTTGCCGCGAGCGACCCGTTGAGGGCCATCGCGGCGGTGGGGGCCATGATGCCCACCGAGAGCGCCATGGCCTCGATCACACCCAGCTGTGGGCGTAGCTTGCTCATCTCGACTTCCCCTCCCTGCTTGCGCCGGTTTCTATCGAGCCGGCCGAGCGAGATTGTAAAACCGTTCGAAGCCCCATTGACGAGCCCCAAGATCTCGGCGGCCCGAACCGGCCGTTGATCCCCTTCAGCACGGCGCGGACGCGACTCGTGGAGGCGCGCTAGCTCCGGAGGACGGGAGCGGCGCTGGTGCCGATCGCAACGCTCTCCCCCACCCCCACGTCAGCGGCACGCATGCTGCGGGGTCCCCGCGCAGGAATGGCGATCCACGCAGCGAGCCCCGCCGCTCCGGCGACCGCCGCTGACGCCAGGAACATCGCGCGCGAGCCGTACGTCCCGTAGATCAGGCCGCCTCCGATCGTCCCGACCACCGGGGCCACCCCGAACATGGCGGCCTTGCCGAGCAGCTGGCCCGTGGCCCGCAAGTGCGACGGCGTCAGCTCGTCCGCGATCAGGACCGTGGCCACGTAGGTGAGCGCGAACCCGACGCCGGCGGCGAGCTTCATCAGGGCGACGGCCAGCGCATCGGACACGAACGCCCAGGAAAAAAACACGACTACATAGATCGCGCATCCGATGACGAACAGCACGCGGTGACCGAGACGTCTGGTGAGGACATGCGTGTACGCCATCGTCGGGATCTCGGTCATGGCCTGGAAGGCGGCCGCGGCGCCGATCAGCAACGCGCCGCCGCCGAGAAAATCGATTCGGAGCGTGACAAAGTTTTGCGCGGCGGCGGACGACGCGCCCAGCAGCAAACAGCACGCGAGGAATCCAATCAGGGCCAGCGGCAGCCGCGCCAGCCGCGGCGCGCCGGGCAGCGGCCGCGGAGCGCGAGCGACCGGCTTGATGGCGAACCGGACCCACAGTCCGAAGACGGACACGAGCGGGGCGTAGAGCAAGGGCATGAGGCGCAGGCCGGCCGCCTGAAAGACCGCTCCGGACAGGATCGCGGAAACAGCCCAGCCGGCGCTCATGCGGAGCCTGATCCGCGCGTAAGCGGTGCGCCTCGCGGCCATCAGCCGCTGGAGGGTGATCGGGTCGAGCAGGGTGAATGGAGAGCGCGCCACTCCGAGGGCCACCGTCACCGTCACGACGAGGGCCACGCCGGCCGGCAGCAGGAGCAGCAGGGCGACGGCCGCCGCGGCGGCGCTTGCGCCGACCAGCATCCGCTCCGCGCGGAACGCGCGGTCGGCGAGATACGCCCAGCCCAGGCCGGCGAGCAGGGATCCAAGAGCTACGCCCGCCAACACGATTCCGATCAGCGGCGCGCTGAAGCCGCGCTGGAACAAGTACAGCGGAAGGAAGGGCAGCAGCGTGGCGTCGGCCACGCCCATCAGGACGTACGCCCACTTGACTCCGCCGATGGAGTCGCGCGCTGGAACAGTCTCCGAGTCGATTGCGGTGCCGGTCACGACTGCAGATTGTCGAGCCGACACACGCGGATCGAGGCCCGTTAATGCGAGGAGCCGGGCCGCCGCCACGCTGCGGCCTCCATCGGAGGCAGGGCACGGGCCTGAAAAAGCGAGAGGCCGGTCGTTCGATGCGACCGGCCTCCCGAAGTCGATTGACGCGAGCTAGCGGGTCGCGACGACCTTCGTGTCCTGGTGGATGACCTCGCCGTCGTGCCACTCGGGCTCAGCCGCAAGGAGCTCTTTCATCTTGTTGAAGCGCTTGCTCTGCTCCGGCGAGTCCGCGAACTTCTTGTACGCCTGCTTGCTTTCGAAGACTGTGGTGACGAAGTGGACGTTCGGGTCGGCGTCGGACTTGAAGACATAGGTGGCGACGTGGCCCTCGCGGCCCTGGTCCTGGCCTTCCATGGCCTGCATGATCTTGTCTTCCGCGCCGGGCTTGATCTTCATCTTGGCGATGGTTCCGTACAAGGCAGCCTCCTCGCCCATGGGCGACCCCTCGATGGGGATTCACGGTCTGGCGGGATCAACGGGGACAGAACGGCGCCCCCTCTGGGTTTCGACTCTACGCGCGAGCCGGCTTGAGTGCCCATCCATGACGTTCACGTGCATTCACAATTCAATCCACTACCTGTGCGTCCACGGGGGCTGGTGGAAGTCGGCAACTCGAGTTTGCCGCCCGTCCAGCGCCACCTCGCTGAACTGACAGAGAATCGCCGCCGTCGGGGCGAACACCTCGACGGCCGGAAACACGAGCGAAAATGCCTCGCCAGGCTTCGCCAGGGCGACCGCCTCGCGGAGCTCCGGCGTGCTGACCAAGAAGAGCCTCCCCACCTCCGCCGCCTCGGGCTGGAGCGTCACAGCTTCGGCGCCGCTCCAGATCATCACAGGCGTGATCGTGAACCCGGAGCGGGTATCGAAGTCGTCGAGCTTCCCGAGAATGTCGCTTGCATCGACCGCCAGGCCGAGCTCCTCTTGCAGCTCCCGGATCGCGCACTCCTCGACCGTCTCGCCCTCGTGCACCTTGCCGCCGGGCAGCGCCATCTGGCCGGCGTGCCTCGACATGGTCAGGGTGCGCTGGAAGATCGGTACGCAGGCCGCCCCGGCGTGGCTCAGCAAGACGATGGCGACCGCGGCGGGTGTCTGGAGGTGCTCAGACTCGCGCCGCTCGAACGAGCGCAGGTTGTGCGCGACCGCACTGCGCAGCTCAGGTGGTAAGGCGTACCGGTTGGCCGTGTTCCAACTACAGCACAAATCGCATTCGCACCACGGGCGAGCGCGGCGGGATTGCGCAACACTTGCGCCGTGACCGAATCCCCCGCGCCCGATCCAGAGCTGGTCGAGGCGACGATCGAGGAGCTTCGGGCGCGCCTCGACAGTGGCGAGCTCACCGCGGTCCGGCTGGCCGAGATGCATCTCGAGCGGATCGAAGCGATCGACCGCCGCGGACCGGCGCTGCGGTCCGTGATCGAGCTCAACCCGGAAGCGATCGACATCGCCGAGCGCCTCGATCGCGAGCGTCGCGACGGGCGGGTGCGGAGCCCGCTGCATGGGATCCCCATTTTGGTCAAGGACAACATCGACACCGGGGACCGGATGCTCACCACCGCGGGGTCGCTCGCCCTGGCGGCTGCTCCCGCGCCGGCCGACGCGGCCCTTGTCGCCAGGCTCCGCGATGCGGGCATGGTCCTGCTCGGCAAGACAAACCTGAGCGAGTGGGCGAACTTCCGGTCGTCGCGCTCGGCCAGCGGCTGGAGCGCGCGGGGGCGGCAGACGCGAAAC